>NZ_BPQM01000005.1 GCF_022179245.1 Methylobacterium gregans | reverse complement strand
GCGCCCGCCGCCCGCAGCGGGTCAGCGCCTCCGCGGCAAGCGCCTCGGCCTCGGTGAGGGTGAGGGTGGCCATCGCCCTACTGCTCCGTGAGGTGGCGGCGCACGGCCTGGGCGGTCACTGCCGAGACGCGCACGTTCGATTCCTGCGTCACGCCCGCGATGTGCGGCGTCAGGACGAGGTTCGGCACGTCCACGAAGACCGCGCCGGCCCCGGCGTCCAGGGGCTCGCGGTCGAACACGTCGAGGGCCGCGCCGCCGAGATGGCCGGACCGGAGCGCGGCCGCGACGGCCGCCTCGTCCACCACGCCGCCGCGGGCCGCGTTGATCAGCACGGCGCCCTGCGGCATCCGGGCGATCGCGGCCGCACCGACGAGGCCGCGGGTCTCGTCGGTGAGCGGCACGTGGAGCGAGAGCACGTCGCTTTGCGCGAACAGGGCGTCGAGGTCGCTGCGCCCGATTGCTCCGTAGCCTGGATGCCAAGCCGGGTCGTCGGCGGCGACGAAGGGATCGTGCGCGGCGATCGTCATGCCGAGCGCGGCGGCGCGGCGGGCCGTCTCGCGGGCGATGGCGCCGAAACCGACGAGACCGAGCCGCTTGCCCGCGATCTCGCGGCCCATCAGGGCGTTGCGCGGCCAGGTGCCGGCCGCGACCGCCGCTGTGGCCCCGTAGGCACCGCGCAGCAGCAGCATCGCGGTGCCGATCACGTACTCGGCCACCGCCCCGTCATTGGCGCCGGTCGCCGGATAGACCGCGATGCCGCGCTCCCGGCAGGCCGCGACGTCGATGTTGTCGAGGCCGACGCCGAGACGGCCCACCACCTTGAGGTCCTGCGCGGCGGCGAGCAGGGCGCCGCGCACCTGCGTCCGGTTGCGCACGATGAGCGCGTCGGCACCGTTCAGCGCGGCGGCGAGCGCCTCGGGACGGTCGACGAGGCCCGGATCGTAGAGGGTGTCGAAACCCTGGAGCTCGGCGGCGATCGCCGCCTCGTCCATGAACTCGCTGATCACGACCTTGGGGGGGGATCCGTCGGGCATGTCTGTCCTTCCTCAGGTCGCCGGCACGGCGGCCGGCAGGGGACGGTGGAGCGCCGGCTCCTGCGCGGGCAGGTCGGCAGCCTCGCTCTCGTCGTCCAGGGTGTCGAGGTTCGGGGTGATGCGGCCGTCGAGCACCGCGCGGGCGTGGGCGAGGTCGATCTTGCCCTCCCAGCGGGCGATCACCAGGGTCGCCACCATGTTGCCGACCGCATTCGTCACGCAGCGCAGCTCGTTCAGGATGCGGTCCACCCCGATGATCAGCGCGATGCCGGCGATTGGCAGGAGCTGCGAGGCCTGGAGGGTCGCGGCCAGCACGAACAGGATGGCGCCCGCGACCCCCGCCACGCCCTTCGAGGTGACCAGCGCGATCGCCAGAATGCCGAGCTCCTGCTCCCAGGTCAGCGGGATGTTGAGCGCCTGGGCGATGAAGCCGACCGCCATGGTCAGGTAGATGCACGAGCCGTCCATGTTGAAGGAGAGGCCCGCCGGCATCACGAGGCCGGTGACGCTCTTGTCGACGCCCAGTCCGTTCAGCTTGGCCATGATCCGCGGCAGCACCGATTCCGAGCTGGTGGTGCCGAGCAGGATGAACATCTCCTCGCGGCTGTAGCGGAACAGCTTCCACAGGCTGAGGCCCACGTAGAAGCGCATCACCCCGCCGAGGAAGCAGACGATGAAGACGATGAAGGTTAGGTAGAGCGAGACGATCAGCATCCCGTACTGGGCGAGGATCCCGAGGCCGAACTTGCCGATGGTGAAGGCCATCGCGCCGAAGGCACCGATGGGCGCGAAGTGCATGATGATGCCCACCACCTTCATCAGCACGTCGCCGAAGGCGTGGACCACGCGCAAGGGGAACTCGCCCTTGCGGCCGAGCATGGCGAGCCCCATCCCGACGAGGACCGAGAAGAACATCACCTGGATCAGATCGCCCTTGGCGAAGGCGTCGACCGCGCTGTGCGGGATGATGTTGGCGACGATCTCCATCGGCGACTGCGCGTGCGCCTTGCCGGCGATGCCCGCCACGAGCTTCGCGTCGAGGCTCTCCACCGTGGCGTTCACCCCGTCGCCCGGGCGGAGCACGTTGACGAAGATCAGCCCTGCCGCGAGCGCCACCGTGGTGGCGAGCTCGAAATACACGATGGTCTTCAGGCCCATCCGCCCGACGGCCTTCATGTCGCCGACATGCGCGATGCCGACCACGACGGTGCAGAAGATCACGGGGGCGACGATCATCTTGATCAGGTTGA
This sequence comes from Methylobacterium gregans, assembly GCF_022179245.1. Lineage (GTDB taxonomy): Bacteria > Pseudomonadota > Alphaproteobacteria > Rhizobiales > Beijerinckiaceae > Methylobacterium > Methylobacterium gregans. Next base: position 31,578 of record NZ_BPQM01000005.1, on the reverse strand, counting down.
TGAACATGTCGCCGAGAATCTTGCAGCCGACCGCGAAATCGGGGGCGACCACACCGACGACGATGCCGAGCGCGATCCCGAGCAGGACCTGACCGTAGATCGACCGCAGCAACCTCATGCGTTCCTCCGCTGTGACGGGACGGAAGCCGCCGCGATGTGTCCCCGCGGTCGCGCTTCCCCTCGCGTGTCGGGCCCCGTGGCGTCGGGGCGGGGAGCCCGGACCCTATCGTGGTCCGGACCCCCCTGGCAGGCGCGTCAGGCGCTGCGATAGAGCTTCGTCATCACGAACTCGCGGTGGCCGAGGGACTCGGCCGCCGTCAGACGGCCGTTGGCGGTGCGCACCACCATGTCGATCAGCGCATCGCCCGCCTGCGGGATCGTCATCTCGCGCGTGAGCACGCCCGACACGTCGACGTCGATGTGCTCGCCCATGGTGCGCACGGTGCGGGGATTGCCGGTGATCTTGATCACCGGCACGATCGGATTGCCGATCACGTTGCCCTGGCCGGTCGGGAAGGTGTGCACCACGTAGCCCGCCGCCGCCATCAGGGTCACGCACTCGGCAGCCGCCGAGGAGGTGTCCATGAAGTAGAGGCCGGGACCCTTGGCGGGGGCTTCGGCCGGCTGCAGAGCGTCGATGTAGCGGCACTCGTGGCCGATCTTCTCGAGGTTGCCGAGCGCCTTCTCCTCGATCGTGGTCAGCCCGCCCGCGATATTGCCCTTGGTCGGCTGCGAGTCCGAGAGATCGTCGGTCTTGTGGGCCTCGATCACGTCGTCCTGGTAGGCCTTCCACATGGCGTACCACTTGTCGGAGATTTCCGGGCTCGCCGCCCGCTCCCGGCAGAGATGCTCCGCGCCGGTGATCTCCGAGGTCTCGCCGAACACGCCGTAGATCCCGTGCGGGATCAGCTTGTCGTACATGTTGCCGACGGTGGGGCAGGAGGCCAGCCCGGTGGTGGTGTCGGACTCGCCGCACTTCGTCGAGACCCAGAGGTCCGAGATCGGGCATTCCTCGCGGGCAAGCTCGGTCGCCCACTGCACGAAGCGCTTGGCCTGGTAGCTGGCCTTGGCCACCGTGGCGATGTCGCCGTGGCCCTCGATGCCGAAGCCGATCACCGGCTTGCCGGTCTTGGCGATGCCCTCGACCACCCGGTTCGTCCACTGGTCCTCGATGCCGATCACCACCACGGCGGCGACGTTCGGGTTCGAGCCGATGCCGATGAGGGTGCGGAAATGCAGCTCCAGATCCTCGCCGAACTGGAGCCGGCCGTAGGCGTGGGGCAGCGCCATGGTGCCCTTCACGTTGTTGGCCACCGCCTCGCAGGCGGCGTTGGAGAGGTCGTCGAGCGGCAGCAGGACGACGTGGTTGCGCACGCCGACGCGGCCGTTCTCGCGGCGCCAGCCCATGAAGGTGGCGGCGCGGTAATCCTCCGAGGCGCGCCTGGCCTGAAGCGCCTGGGTGGCGAACTGGTCGGGGGCCCCGCCCACGAAGGGGGTGGCGATCTCGTGTTCGAGCTGAGCGGCTTCCTTGAACATGATCACCTCACCAGCGCTTCGTCTTGACGTTGTGGACGTGGACATGCTCGCCTTTGGCGACGTCCTTGATGACCTTGCCGATGTCCTGGCCGTACTTGATGGCCGTATCGCCGGCCTTCAGGTCGGCGAGGGCGACCTTGTGGCCGATCGGGATGTCGTGGCGGACATGGACCTCGAAGGTCGTGTCGTTCTCGGTGATCACCCCGAAGGCGGCGGTATCGGCGGCGAGGCCCTCGATCACCGCGACGGCGACGTTGTCGTCCGGCGAGTGGGCGAGAAGATGCGGCTTGCGGCGCCCCGCGCCGGATGCGGCGTGGCTGCTCATGCGGTCCTCCTGCTGGCTGTCGTCGGCTTCTTGGCGGCGACTAGTCTTATATAAGACGTATAAGTTCGGTGCCGTCAACGCTCAATCGGCTGGGGCCGCCGATCAGGGCACAGCGCGGGCTCGCGCTCGATCAGGCGGTTCGTCAGACTTGGCGCTGATCAGCTGGGGAAAGCCTGAACGCCACCATCTTGTGCCAACGGCAGTCTTATATAAGATATATTCAAAAGACGGTGAGCGGCTCGGTGCGGCACATGGGGAGATACGCGATGGCGGTGCGGGCGAGCGGCCGGATGGGACGTCTCCGGTGAACGAGACGCTTCTCCTCGTCCTATGCATCGGCTGCGCGGGCCTGATCTCGGGCCTGACGGGCTTCGCCTTCGCGCTGATCGCGTCGGGCACGCTGCTGTCGATCCGCTCGCCCGTGGAGGCGACCGCGCTGGTGCTGGTCTGCAGCACCGTTTCCCAGGTGATCTCCATCCTGCGCCTGCGGGCCTGGCCGCCGCGGGGCACGGCGTTCGCGATGATCCTGCCCGGCCTCGTCGGCGCCCCGATCGGCATCCACCTGCTGCACGATCTCGATCCGCAGCTCATCAAGGTGGCGATCGGCGCCTTCCTGATCCTCTACAGCGGCATCGTCGCGCTGCTGCGCGCCGATTACCGGGTGGCGTTCGGCAATCCCTGGAGCGACGGCGCGGTCGGGTTCCTGGGCGGCGTGCTCGGCGGCATCGCCGGGCTCTCGGGCGCGCTGCCAACTGCCTGGAGCCTCGTGCGGGGCTGGGAGCCGCGCACCCAGCGGGCGGTCTACCAGAGCTTCACCCTGGTCATGCAGGTCTGGGCACTGGCGATCCTGCTCTGGCTCGATCCGATGCCGCCCGAGCTCGTCGGCGACCTCGCGCTCGCGCTGCCGGTTGTGCTGGTGAGCGTTCTGGCGGGGCTCTCGCTGTTCGCCCGGATCGACCAGCGCCGCTTCCGCACGATCGTCCTGGCGCTGCTCGCCGCGATCGGGCTGACGACGACGGCGCTCGCGCTGCCGGGTTTGCTGGGGTGAGCCGAGGTCCGGCGGGCGCCCGTTCGCTCCTCCGTGGAGGAGACAGCGTGCTCGGCCCCAACACCCGAGCCGCCTCAACTCCCGTCCCGCCCGTGCACGCTCGAGAAAAACAGGTCGCGCCAGCTCTCCGGGCGGCGGCGGATCGTTCCCGTGCGGTGCATGAAGTCCGTGACCTTGCCGATTCCCCGGGGCGTCGCGGTGAAGCGCACCTGCGGATCGTTCAGGATCTCGGTGATCAGCCCGACATCGCTGGAATCGCGCGCGAGCCGCACGTAGGCGCGGGCCGCTTCCGCCTTGTCGGCCTCGATGCCCGCGAGCGCCGTGTCCAGAGCCTCTGCGAAGGCCGCGCAGACCTGCGGGTTGGCCGCCGCGAAGGCCGCCGAGGCCCAGACCACGTTGAAGGTCGAGGGCTCGCCCAGCACGTCGAAGCTGTTGAGCACCGTGCGGATCCCGGGCCGGCGCAGCTCGAGCTCCTGAATGGGCGCGGCGGTGAAATGCGCGGTGATCTCGTTACCGGCGAGCAGGGCCGCCATCCCGTCCGGGTGCGAGAGGGTGACGGTCAGCCGGTCCAGTTCGTTGCGGCGGTCCGCGCCCAGCTCCTTCTCGGCCGCCATCTGCAGGAACATCGCCTGGACCGAAACCTTCACGGCGGGCAGCGCGATCTTGTCCCGGTCGGTGAAGTCCCTGAGCGCGCGCACGCGGGGATTGTTGGTGTTCATCAGGAGCGGCATGCTGTTCATCGCCGCCACGCCCTTCACGGCCATCGCGGTGCCCTCGGTCTTCGACCAGAGCAGCACCAGGGGCGGTACGCCGCCGGCCGCGAACTGGATCTGCCCGGAGAGCAGCGCGTCGTTCATCGCGGCCCCGCCCGCGAGGGTGAGGTAGCGCGCCTGGAGGCCTGCAACGCCGCGGGCGGCCGCCGCCTTCTGGAGCAGGCCCTGCTCTTCCATCAGCATGAGGGGCAGGTGGCCGAGGCTCGGCTGGCGGGCGATCGCCACCGCGCCGACCTCCGAGCGCGCCGGGGACAGGCCCGCCCCGACGACACAGGCCGCGCCCGCCAGAACGTCGCGTCTACGCATGGTCACCCTCCCCGAGGCGCGCCGGCGCGGCGCCACCGTCCGTCGTCAGCCCGGCCGGCGGATCACCGGCGCCGGCACGCTCTCGATCATCACGTTGAGGCAGGCGGGCAGGCTGCTGGCATGGGCCGCCTCCAGCGCGGCCGGCAGGTCGGCCACGTCCGTCACACAGGCGCCGAAGCCGCCGAGCGCCTGCACCACCGCGTCGTAGCGGGTGGGAAGCAGGTCGCAGTGGCGCGTCCGCTCCGGTCCGTAGCTGCGCAGCTGGATCTGGTGCTCGGCGTTCCAGCGGGCGTCGTTGCCGACGACCGCCACGAAGGGGACGCCGTAGCGCACGGCGGTGTCGAACTCGGCCATGTGGAAGCCGAAGGTGCCGTCGCCCATGAGCGCCACGACCGGGGCACCGGGCCGCTGCAGGGCGGCGGCGATCGCGAAGGGAATCGCTGCACCGATCGTGCCCGAGACGCCGTTGATCAGGCGCCGGCCGGACCGCACAAGGGCCTGCGGCCACTGTCCGATCTCGCCCCCGTCGCAGATCAGCGTGGCGTCCGGGTGGCCGGCAAGAAACGCATCGACCGCCCCGCAGAGCTCGACCGGGTGCAGGCGCGCACTGCCGCATAGATCCGCCCAAGCGGGCGGGCGGTAGGCGATCGCGGCGCGCGCCTCCCGGTGCCACGCCGCGTGGCGGGGGAGGGCGCCGCCCCGCGCGCCGAGCGCCGCGAGAAGCGGGCGCGGGTCGGCAAGCCCCGAGACCGCCAGCCGCTCGGCAGGGGCGCGGGCGAGGAGCGCCGGGTCCGGATCGACCAGGGCGAAGCGGCATGCAGGCGCCACCGCCGGGGCGTCGCCGAAGCGCAGGGTGAAGTCGAGGGGTTTTGCGAGCAGCACGAGGAGGTCGGCGCGGACCAAGATCTCGGCGAAGGCGCCGAGCGCCGGATCGTTGACGCCGCGCGGGCTCTCCATGCCGACGACCGGCAGGCCGAGCCGCTCCTCGAGATCGGCCATCGCCTCCCGGCCCGCGGCGTCGCAGAGCGCCGGGCCGCAGACGAGGAGCGGGCGCTCGGCCGACGCGATCGCCCCGAGCAGATCGCCGACGAGGTCCGGCGCGGGCTCGGACACGCGGGGCGCGGCCGCCTCGGGGTCGGGGATCCGCACCGTGGCGGCGGGGACCGCCCGCTCCAGCAGATCGACCGGCAGGCTGACGTGGACCGGCCCGGGCCGTCCCTCGCGGGCGATCCGGAAGGCGCGGGCGAGGTCGGGCGCGAGGCCGGCGACCGAGCTCGCGGTCCAGGCGGCCTTCGTGGTCGGCCGGGCGATCTCGGCCTGCGCGAGTTCCTGGAAGGCGCCGCGCCCGCATTCCGCGACACCCGCATGGCCCGAGAGCAGCAGCACGGGCGATTCGGCGGCGAGTGCGGTGAACAGGGCCGCCGCGCCGTTGGTGTGGCCCTGGCCGCCGGTGACGAGCGCTACGCCGACCTCGCCGGTGAGCCGGCCCCAGGCATCCGCCATGTGGACGCAGGCCGCTTCGTGGCGGACATGCACGACCGCGATGCCGGTCTCGAGCAGCGCATCGAAGACCGGCATGATGTGGTTGCCGGACAGGGTGAAGATCCGGGTGACGCCGAGCGCCTCCAGGGTCCGGGCAACGATGTCGGCGCCGCGCAAGGTCTCCATCCGCTCCTCCCTCAGGCTGCCGTGTCGAGAAGCGAGCCGCCCGGCCGTACATGCGTGAAGGCGACCGGCTGCATCGCGATCGCGAAGGCGTCGCCCTGCCGCCGCACCACCGTGTAGGCGGAGGTGGCGAGGTCCGAGGTCTCGGGATGGTCCTCGCGGAAATGCGCCCCGCGGCTGTCGGTGCGGGCGAGTGCTGCGCGGGCGATCGCCTGCGAGACCAGCACAAGGTTCTCGAGGTTCAGCCGGTCCATCCAGGTCAGCGCGTAGCGGCGGTCGCCGTCCGGCGCGCCCGCCCGTGCGACGGCCTCGGCGAGCCCGTCGAGGGCAGCGAGCGCGCGGGTCAGGCCGACCTCGTCGCGCAGGATGCCGACATCGTTCCACATCGTCTCGTAGAGCGCCTCGCGGATCGCCGGGAGCTCGCCCGCCGGCCGGCCGAGCGGCCCGAAGGCGCGGGCGAGCCCGGCCTCGATCGCTGCCGGATCGGGATCGGTGAGGCTGCCGCCGCCGACGACTGCGCGGGCCATGGACTGGCCGGCGAGCCCGCCGAAGACCGTCGAGTTCGCCACGCCGTTGCCGCCGAGCCGGTTCGCCCCGTGGACGCCCCCCGTATCCTCGCCCGCCGCGTAGAGGCGCGGCAGCGCCGTGCTGCAGTCCACCGCGAACTGGATCCCGCCCATCATGTAGTGGGCGGTCGGGATCACCTCGACGCGGCCCCCCGCGAGGTCGAAGCCGCAATCGGCGCAGCGCTCGACCATGCCCTTGAAGCGGCGGCGCACATCGTCGGGGCCCAGATGGCTCATCTGGATGTGGACGCCCCCGCTCGGCGTGGCGAACCCGTCCCGGATGCGCCGGATGATGGAGCGGCTGACGATGTCGCGCGTCGCCCGCTCGCCCCGCGGGTCGTAGGCCTCCATGAAGCGCGCGCCGGTCGAATCGAGGAGCCATCCGCCCGCCCCGCGCAGGCCCTCTTCCAGCACCGTGCCGGTCATGCGGGTGCCGGCGCCCGCGAGCAACCCCGTGGGGTGGAACTGCACCATCTCCATGTCGCGCAAGGGGAGCCCGGCGCGCAGAGCCATGGCGAGCCCGTCGCAGGACTTGTCGCCCGACGGCGTGTGGTACTTGTACATGGTCGGCCCGCCGCCCGTGGCGAGCAGCACCGCCTTGGCCCGGACGAGCTTCGGCTCGCCCGTGCGCATGTCGAGCATCAGGACGCCGCTAAGCCCCGAGCCGTCGCGGGCGGGGATCAGCTCCAGCGCCCGGTGGTCCTCCAGGCGGGCGACGTCGCGGCGCCAGACCTGCTCGGAGAGCCGGTTGATGATCTCGATGCCGGTCAGATCCCCCTTGTGCACCGTGCGGTCGAAGGTCTGGCCGGCGAACGCCTTCTGGTGAACGCTGCCGTCGGGGTTGCGGTCGAAGAAGCAGCCGAGCTCGGTCTCCAACTCGCGGATGCGCACCTGCGCCTCGGTGACGAGCGTCCAGGCCAGCGCCTGGTCGTTCAGCCACTTGCCGCCCTCGACCGTGTCCATGAAGTGGCGCTCGACCGAGTCACCCGGCGCCAGCGCCACGTTGTAGCCGCCCTGCACCATGCGGGTGCAGCCGCACTTGCCGAGCAGACCCTTCACGGCGACCGTGACCGCGAGGTCGGGCGCCGTCTTCTTGGCGTGAAGCGCCGCGAACAGGCCGGCCCCGCCGGAGCCGAGGATCAGGATATCGGTCTCGACCTGCGCGACCTGGGTCGGGTTCATCGGGCGTCCTCCAGGCTGGCCAGCACCGCGTCGCGGCGGGCGGCCACGTCCCGCTGCACCTCGGCGAAGAGCGAGCCGCCGTGCGAATCCATGCCGACGAGGAGCGGCCCGAAATCGCGGATCGCGAAGCGCCACAGGCTCTCGGGGTGGAGGTCGTCCATGTCGACATCCTCGATCCGCTCGATCCAGGTGGTCTCCAGCGCCGCCGCGCCGCCGACGATGGCGAGGTAGGCGCCTCCCCGCTCGGCGAAGGCGTTGAGCGTCGCCGGGCCCATGCCGCCCTTGCCGACGATCAGGCGCACGCCCTCCCGCGCCATCAGGGCGTCGGTGAAGCGCTCCATGCGCATCGAGGTTGTGGTCCCGATGCAGAAGGGCGCGTAGCCGACCGGCGCCTCGGGGGAGGGGGCGACCCGGTGGACGTTGGGCGCGGTGTGGATCACCGCGTGCCCGGCGAGGTCGAGCCGGGTGCGCCGGTCCCGGTCGAACATGTGGATCAGGGTGGCGTCGCGGATGCCGAACAGCCAGCGCCGCAGGGTGACGGTGTCGCCGATCCGCAAGCGCCGGATCTCGGCCTCGGTGGCCGGCATGTCGAGGACGTGGTGGGCCACGGGAGCCTCCTCTGTCGAAGCGCGGCGGAACCTACGCGAACGCGATGCCGCCCGGCGTGATCGTCGCGCGGGCGCGGCGGGCCGAGTGGCACTGGATGTTCACTGCGACCGGGTTCTGGGTGATGTGCGTGGCGGCGAGCTCCACATGCACCGCGAAGCTCGTCGAGCGCCCGCCGAGGCCCTGCGGGCCGATGCCGAGCTCGTTGACCGCCCGCGACAGCTCCGCCTCGATCCGGGCGCCCTCCGGGTCGGCGCAGACCGAGCGCAGCGGCCGCGTCGCCGCGACCTTGGCCAGATGCATGCAGAGGTCCGAGGTGCCGCCCAGCCCTACGCCGACGATGGTCGGCGGGCAGACCCGGCCGCCGAGCTCGATCACCCGGTCGATCACGAAGCGCTTGGCGGCCCCGATCCCGTCGGACGGCAGCAGCATCTGCAGGAAGGAGCCGTTCTCGGAGCCCGAGCCCTTTGGGATCATCTCGACCGCGACCGTCTCGGGCGCCTCGTCGAAGTCGACGTGGATGATCGGCACGCGGATGCCGCAGGAGGTCTGATCGTTCTTGCGGGTGATCGGATGGACCACCGAGGAGCGCAGCGAGAACTCCTTCGTGGCCCGCTCGCAGCCGCGCCGGATCGCGGCCTTCAGTTCGACCCCGTCGAAGGCGACGTCGCGGCCGATGCGGATGTTGTAGATCGGGATGCCGGTATCCTGGCAGAGGATGTTCTTCGTGCGCTCGGCCACCGCGACGTTCTCCACCATCGTGTCGAGGATGGCGCGGCCGGTGGCGCTGGTCTCGCTCTTCTGCAGATCCGAGAATCCCGCCTTGATGTCGGGCGGCAGGATCTTCAGGGCCCGGACGTAGAGGTCGCGGCAGACCTCCTCGAATTCGCGGATGTCGAGATCCATGGTGGTTCTCCGGGGGAGGGGTTTCAGGCGCCGCTGAGGAGGAAGAGGAGGCCGACCGCGAAGGCGCCGGCGAGGCAGCCGGAGACGACGATCGCCGTGCGCTCGCGGTAGCTCAGCCACTCGATCGCCAGCACGCGCAGGCCGAGCGCCATGTGGACGGCGAGCGCGCAGACGAGGCCCCACTCGGCCACGCGCACGAAGCCGTTATGCGTGAGGCCGAGGAAGCTCTCGAGCCGGTCGGCGCCCTGGAGCGCGGTGCCGAGCGCGATGAAGTGCATCGGCAGGAACAGCGCCAGCGCGATGCCGGAGAGCCGGTGGATCAGCGCGGCGGCGAAGCCAGGCCGACGGTGGGCCGCGTGGGTGATGCCGGGGCTTAGGGACGCTCTCATGTCGATTCTCCCGTGAGCCCTGCAGAGCGCGTTGCGGAGGCCGATCGCGCGCTCATCCGAGATACACCGCCAGCGCGGCCCGCAGGCCCAGCCCGGCCAGCAGCGCCGAGAGGGCGAGCATCGCGAGGTCCAGCGAGCGACCGCGCCAGCCGGTCCACTCGCGCAGCACGGAGCGCAAACCGATCGGCGCGTGGATCGCTGCCGCCAGCACGAAGACCGCGTAGAAGATGAGGAAACCGAGATTTCCCTGCGTGCGCCCCAGGATCTCGCCGGCCGTCAGCCCCCCCCGCACCGCGTACAGGATGGTGCCGAGATGGACCGCCACCGTCAGCGCCAGGATCGCGGCGGTGCCGCGCTGGGCGAGGTAGAGGAGCGGGCTCATTCGCGCCTCCAGAGCCGGCGGAGCGCCGCCTTGCCGGTCTCGCGCTTAAGCCCCGCGATGGCGAAGGTGGGCTGCAGCGCCTTCGGGCAGTGCTCGGTGCAGCTCATGTGGCTGTGGCAGGAATGGCAGCCGGCATCGCCCGCTACCGCCGCGAGCCGCGCCGCCTGCCCCCGGTCGCGCACGTCGTTGACGAGGGTCCAGGCCCGGTTCAGCGCGGCGGGCCCCAGATAATCGGGGTTCCAGGCGACGAGATCGCAGGCCGCGTAGCAGACGCCGCAATTGATGCACTCGATGCCGGCATCGACCTCCTGCCGCTCGGGCGAGTCCGGCGGCACCGCCGCGAAGTCGTCCGGCGGGGTCTCGCCCGGATCGAAGAAGCCGTGGGCGCGGCGCCACTTCTCGAAGAAGGGCTCCATGTCGACGGCCAGATCCTTCACCACCGGCAGGTTGCGCAGCGGCTCCAGCAGCAGCTCCCCCTCCGGCGCCACGGCGGCGACCCGGGTGCGGCAGGTCCAGCGCGGGCGCCCGTTCACCGTCATGCCGCAGGACCCGCACATGCCGACCCGGCAGGCAAAGCGGTAGGCGAGCGTCGGGTCCTGTTCGCGCTGGATCTCCGTGACCACGTCGAGCACCGTCTGGTTGGCGCGCCGCGGCACCGCGTAGTCCTGCACGCCGTCGCCGCGGCGCACGCGCACCCGGAGCGCCTCGGTCGCGCCCGCCGCCACGGCGGCGTGGTCGAGGGGCGCCGTCACCGCGCGGCCTCCTTCGGGCCGCCGATCTTCGCAGCCTCGGGCACGGGGAAGAACAGCTCGCTCTCGGCGCTCGCCTTGGCCGAGACCAGCCCGGCCCGGTTCATGTAGGCGAGGTAGTCCAGCATGCGCTTGGGCGCCGTGGTCCACTCGTTCTGCGGCGCGCGGATGATGGCCACGGCCTCACCTTGCGAGAGCTTCGAGCTCTCCGCCTTGATCCAGAGCGCGGCGGCCCGCTCCGGATCGTCGCGGATCAGCCTCAGGCTGTCCTCCAGCGCGGCCAGGAAGGCCTCCGTCACCTTGGGATTGGCCGTGATGAAGCGGCTCGAGGCCCAGACGAGGTTGAAGGTGTGCGCCCCGCCCATGACGTCGTAGCTGTCGAGCACCTTGCGGGCGCGCGGGTCCTTCAGCTCCATCTCCTGGAAGGGCGGCGCGCCGAAATGCGCCGTGATCTCGGAGCGCCCGCCCATCATCGCGGTCTGCGCGTCGGGATGGCCCATCGAGACGGTGAGCGGGTCGAGCTTGCCCTGCTGGCCCGCGCCGAAGGCCTGCTCGGCGGCCATCTGCAGGGTGATCGCCTGGATCGAGGTCTTGGCCGTCGGCAGCGCGATCTTGTCCTTCGGGCCGAAATCCTTGATCGACTTGACGTCCGGATTGACCGTGACCAGCCAGAGCGGCATCGCGTTCAGGGCCGCCACGCCCTTCACCTTGATGTTCGTCTGTGTGCGGCCCCAGATCGTCAGGAACGGACCGACGCCGCCGGCCGCCAGATCGAGGTTCCCCGAGAGCAGGGCCTCGTTCATCCCCGAGCCCCCGGTGAAGCGCAGCCACTCGGCCTTCAGGTCGAGGCCGCGGGCCTTGGCCTGCTTCTCCAGCAGGCCCTCCTCCTCCATCAGCGTCAGCGGCAGGTAGGAGATGCCGAACTGCTTGGCGAGCCGGACGGTCGAGACCTCGGCCCGCGCGGCGCCGAGCGCTCCGCACAGGGCCGCGACCGTGCCGACGAGCCGGATGATGCTCCGTGCCGTCATGGCGATTCCTCACCCGTTCTGCGCGCCGATCTGTTGGACCCGTCGGCGTCAATTCGAGGATACGCCGGGGTCAGGGCGTGTCAACACTCATGTGTCATATACATGACTTGATTGGGCTACAGGCGCGCCCGGGGTCGTTGGCGGCGGCGGGTCGCTTTGCCACCTCGGGGACGTCGTTTCAGGGCGTGCCGGCGCAGGGAGCGCCGTGGGCGTGCGGCGGCGAGGCTGGCCCCGTCAGGTCGGGAGCCAGTGGCGTGAACCGCGCCGCGCTCTCGTGCGGCAGAGCAGATACTGACTGCCTTCCCCGCAAAGGGGGAGGGAGGACGCGCAGGTGCCCGTGCCACCTCCAGGACGCGTCCGCGCGGCAGCCCCGACCTACCGAGACAGTCCGGTCGCAGCCGACTCCGGTCGGCTCAGGCCTGCATGCCCCAGCGCTGGATGGTGTGGCGCTCGATCGTCTGGAAGATCAGGTTCTCCACCACGAGGCCGATCAGGATCACGGTGAGGAGGCCCGCGAACACGTTCGGGATGTCGAGCATGTTCTTGTTCTCGAAGATGAACCAGCCGAGGCCGCCCGATCCCGAGGACACGCCGAAGACGAGCTCGGCCGCGATCAAGGTGCGCCACGCGAAGGCCCAGCCGACCTTCAGGCCGGTCAGGATCGACGGGAAGGCCGCCGGGATCAGGATCTTGCGGATCAGGCCGGCTCCGCTCAGCCCGTAATTGCGTCCGACCATCTTCAGGGTCCGGCTCACCGAGAGGAAGCCCGAATGAGTGTTCAGCGCGATCGCCCAGGTCACCGAGTGGACCAGCACGAAGACGAGGCTGCCGTTGCCCAGCCCGAACCAGATCAGCGCCAGCGGTAGGAGCGCGATGGCCGGGAGCGGGTTCAACATCGACGTCATGGTCTCGAGGAAGTCGGTGCCGATCCGCGAGGCGATGGCGATGCCGGTGAGGATCGTGGCCAGCACGATGCCGATGGCGTAGCCGACGAGCAGGATCTTCACCGAGCCCCAGGCCCGCAGCGGCAGGGTGCCGTCCGCCACGCCGCGGAAGAAGGCCCCGAGCGTCGCCGAGAAGGTCGGGAACAGAAGGTCGTTGTCGAGGTAGCGGCCGTAGGCCTCCCAGATCAGCGCCAGGATGGCCAGGATCAGGATCTTGCGCAGCCAGCCCTGGTTGTAGAGCAGCTCCAGCGTCGAGAGCGGCTTCTCGACCACCGTGCCGCCCCGCGCACCCGCCCGCTCCCGCACGATCTCGGGGCGCCCGGGGGCGGGCATCCGGGTGGGGGCGGTCACGTCCGCGCTCCCCGCAAGGGCGTTCGCGCTAGACATTCTCCGCCTCCTTGATCTCCTCGGCGAACAGCATCTGCTGGATGCGGCTCTCGAGCTGGGCCTGTTCACCGGGGGAGCCGGCGCTGTTGAGTTCGGCCTTCACCTCGCCCGGGTGGGGCGAGAGCAGGAGGATGCGCGAGCCGATCTTGATCGCCTCGGGGATCGAGTGGGTGACGAACAGGACGGTGAAGCGGGTCTCTTCCCACAGCATCAGGAGCTCGTCCTGCATCCTGCGCCGGGTGAGGGCGTCGAGCGCGGCGAAGGGCTCGTCCATCAGCAGGATGTCGGGCTCCATCGCCATGCCGCGGGCGATCGCGACGCGCTGCTTCATGCCGCCTGACAGCATGTGCGGGTAGCTGTCGGCGAATTTGGTGAGGTTGACCTTGTCGATATAGGCCATCGCCCGCTCCTCGGCGGCCCGCCCAGTGAGGCGGCCAGAGGCTTCGAGGGCGAAGACGACGTTCTGGCGGACCGTCTTCCAGGGCAGGAGCTGGTCGAACTCCTGGAACACCATCATCCGGTCGGGGCCTGGCCCCGTGACGGGCCGGCCCTTGAGCCGGATCTCGCCCTCGGTCGGGGCCATGTAGCCGCCCACCGCCTTCAGCAGGGTGGATTTTCCGCAGCCGGAGGGCCCCAGCAGGACGAAGCGGTCGCCCGGCAGGACATCGAAGCTGACCCGGTAGGTCGCTGTGATCAGGTGATGCGGCGTCTTGTACTGCAGCGTGACGCCGTCGACCTGCAACAGCGCGTCCGTCAAGCCCATACGCTCCTCCCTGCGCCGCGGCTCGGGCCGCGATCTTCTGCGAGCTATGTCTTGTTCTGGCGTGCCCTGACGCGTGCCTCGACTTTATGCGCGGCTTGCCGAATCATCGCACGGACCCGGTGCTGCGTCCGTTCTTTGCCGAGAGGCTGCCGGTCCGACGGGTGGCGTTCCCGGGTCCCGGCCTCGCAGCGCATCCGCGTCACAGGGCCGCCATCCTCATACCGGACCGTGCCCCCAACGGCAAGATCATATATCATATATAAGACACGCCTCGGGCGCCTTGTCGGATCGTCAGCGGCGTCGGGAGGCCGCGGCCGAACTCCGCGCGCCCGCGACGCCGGGCGAGGCCGTCGCGTCGGACGGCGATCCTACGGATACGCCTCCCGGACGAGCTGCCTCAGCCCGTCATCGAGGGAAATCCGCGGCCGCCATCCGGTCGCCGCCAGAAAGCGACCGGAATCGAGCATCTTGTACGGCGTCCCCTGAAACGATTCGGCGGGCCGCTCGATCGGCACCTGCCAGTCGAGCGCCCGGAGCACGGCCTCGGCGACCGCGCCGACCGTCACGGGCGTGTCGGCCGCGCAGTTGAGGATCGTGTCCGTGAACTGGGCGTCTGCGCGGAGGATCGCGTCGATCTGGTCGTCGGCGTGGAGCACCTCGCGCACCGTCGCGGGATCGCCCCAGACCGTGAAGCATGTCGCGCCCCGCCGCTTCTCCGCGGCGGCCCGGTGCAGGAGCGCGCCCACAAAGTGGCTGCGGTCGGCTTCCGTGTGGTCGCCCGGACCGTAGGTGGTCGCCAGCACGCAGTGGAGATAGCGCAGCCCGTACTGACGCGCGTAGGCCGCGCAGCCCGTGGCGAGGACCTGTTTGGCGAGTGCGTAGCCCGCCACGGAGGGATGCAGCGGCCCGAGGCCGAAGCTTGCCTCCGTCAGCGGCTCGCGCGATTCGGGGTAGGTGCAGGAGCTGCCCGGCGTGATCAGCTTCGCCTGCGGCTGCAACTGGCGCCAGGCCTCCAAGACGTTCAGGTGCATCCGCGCGTTGACCGCGAGCAGCTCCGCCTGGATGTCGTACTGACTTGGGCCGGTGCGCTGGCGCGTCGCGAAGTGGAAGATCCGCGCGACCGGCGCCCGGCCGAGCGCGGACCGCGCGACCTCCGGCACCGCGAGATCGCCGGCTTCCCGACCGACCGCGATCACCCGGCGCCCGTCGGCCTCGAGACGGCGCACGAGGCGCCGCCCGAGAAAGCCGTGGGCGCCCAGCACCAGATCCGTCAGGTCAGCCTTCGAGGGCATGCCGGTACCAGTCGATGGTCTGGGACAGCCCGTCCTCCAGGCTCGTGAAGCGTAGGTCGCCGAAGGCCTGCCGGACCAGCGCGTTGGTCGATCGGCGCGCCAGCACCGCCGAGCCTGTCTGCCCGGCCGCCGCGATCGGGCGCGCGACGCCGGCGAGACGCAGGATCGTCTCGGCGAGCGTCTGCAGGGAGGTCGTGGTGCCGCTGCAGAGATTCGCCGTCAGGCTCTCGCCCCGCCGGCGCAGCGAGCGCTCGAACACCGCGACCACGTCGTCCACGTGGATGAAGTCGCGCTCGACCTGTGGGTCGCCCCGAATGGTGAAGACCTCGCCCGGCCGAAGGGCCCGGATCACGAAGGCGGGGAGCACGTGCGCCACGGCCTCGTCCAGCGCGTCGTAAGGGCCGTAGGGGTTGCTCAGCCGGAACGCGATGGTGTTGATCCCGTAGCGCTCGCGGAACAGACCCGCCGCGATCTCGGCCCAGCGCTTCGACCACGCGTAGAAGGCCTCACCCGGGTGGGGCGGCGCGTGGAGATCGACCGGCACCGCGTCGTCGAGGATGGCGCGCTCGGCCGGGTAGACCGCGACGCTCGAGGCCATCCGCACCTCGGCGATCCCGCGCTCGGCGCAGAAGCCGTAGATCCGGTTGGCGATCTCGATGTTGCCGGCGAGCAGGTCCGCCTGCGCCGTGGCGAAGCGGGCGGCGTCGTAGCGCGGGGCCGCGACGTGGATCGCCACCGTGTCGCGCGGCAGAGCAGGTACCTCGCCGAGCGCGCCGATCGGCAGCGTCGCGTCCGCGCCGGGGACCGGCATCCCGCTCGCGTTGACAGCGATGAGCCGACCCACGCGGCCGGCGAGCCGCGCCGCGAGATTGCGCCCGACGAAGCCCGAGGCTCCGAACAGCACCACGGCTTCGGGAAGCACCCGCGCTTCAGGAGGCGCCGTCATCGGGCGGTGTCCGTGGGGGCCAAGTCGGCGGCGCCGATCACCCGCAGGCGCGGCACCGGCACGATGAACTGGCCGCCGCCCTCCAGATAGGCCCGCTCGCGCGCCAGGAACTCGTCCAGGAAGTTCCACGCCAGCATCAGGTAGGCGTCGGGCCGCGGGGTCGCGGCCTCGTCCACGATCGGGATGCGGGCGCCGGGGATCAGCGTGTCGAACTTCAGCGGGTTGCGCTCGACCGCGCATTCCACGAGGTCGGGCCCGATCCCGAAGGCGTTGAGCAGGGTCGCGCCCTTGGCCGGCGCGCCGTAGGCGTGGACGCGCCGGCCCTCGGCGCGCAGCCGCTCGAGCAGGGCGCGAAGATCGCGCCCGAGAGCCTGCACGTTCTCGGCGAAGGCCCGGTAGGTCTCGATGCGGCCGTAGCCCCGGCGCTCCTCCTCGGCCCGCATGGCGAGCACCGCGTCGCTCACCGGATGCGCGCCGGGAAACCCCACATGCACCTCCAGTGAGCCGCCATGGACGGGCACGAGCCCGACATCGTGCACCGCGAGGCCGTGGCGGCCGAACAGCTCCTCCAGCGAGCGCAGCGTGTAGTAGCACAGGTGCTCGTGGTAGATCTGGTCGAAGGCCGTGTTCTCGACCATGCCGCCGAGATAGATCGCCTGGACGCAGAAGGTCCCGTCGGGCGTCAGCAGCCTGGCCACGCCCTCGACCACGCTGTGAAGCTCTTCGAGGTGGAAGAACACGCCCGCCGCGGTCACGAGGCGCGCCCGGCCCGGCCCGGCGAGGATGACGTCCGCCGTCTCGGCGTTGAAGAAGCGGTTGAGCGTCTCGACGCCTGCCTCCGTCGCCAGCGCCGCGACGTTGCCGGCGGGCTCGACCCCGAGGGTGCGCAGGCCGAAGGGCCGGTACTGCTTCAGCCAGGTCCCGTCGTTGCTGCCGATATCGACCACGAGATCGTCCGGCCCGAGACCGTAGCGCCGCACGAGGCGCGCGGCCGAATCGCGGAAGTGCTCGACGAGCGTTCGCGTCGTCCCCGAGACGTAGGGGTAGTCGCGGAACATGCTCTCCTTCGGGATGGTGTGGTCGATCTGCACGAGGGTGCAGGCCCGGCAGAAGCCGGCGCGAAGCGGGAATTTCGGCTCCGCCACCTGGGCGAGCGCGGGCGGGATCAGGCGGTTGCAGTGGGGCTGCGCGCCGAGATCGAGGAACAGCTCGACCTGCCGCTCGCCGCAGACGCGGCACTCCATATCCAGCATCGGGCTCGACATTCCCGTCTCCGCTCGTCGACCGCGCCCCGCGGTCACGCACCCGGCGCGGCGCGCGCGCAGCGTGCAGGCCAATCCCTCTGACGGGAGTGGCTTGTGCGAACCTGATGGCGCCCCGTCCGCCCTCCGGGGCATCGCCGCAACAGGTCCGGCTTATCGCCGCGCCCCTTCTTCAAGCGGGTCGGGGCGCCGTGCTAACCGCCGATTCGGAGGCGTTCGGTCCGCGGGAAGTCCGGGACCGCGAGCAGGGTGGAATCATGCGCATTCTGGTGACGGGCGGGGCCGGCTATATCGGCTCGATCCTCGTGCCGATCCTGCTGGCGCGCGGCGATTCGGTGACGGTGCTCGACACATTCCGGGCCGGCGGCACGGAGCTCGCCGCGGCCTGCGCCTACGAGGGCTTCCGCCCGGTGCGGGGCGATGCGCGCGACCACCGCCTGCTCGACGAGCTCGTGCCGCAGCACGACGTGCTGATCCCGCTGGCCGCACTCGTCGGCGCCCCGCTCTGCCGGGAGGACGCGGTCGGCGCCACCACCCTCAACCGCGACGCCGTGCGCGACCTCGTCGCCCGGGCCGGCGGCGACCAGATGATCGTCTACCCCACCACGAATTCCGGCTACGGCATCGGCGAGAGCGGCAAGTTCTGCACCGAGGAGACGCCCCTGCGGCCGATCTCGCTCTACGGCGTCACGAAATGCGAGGCCGAGGACGCGGTGCTCGCGAGCGGCCGCGGCGTCACCCTGCGTCTCGCTACGGTCTTCGGCATGGCGCCGCGCATGCGCCTCGACCTCCTTGTCAACGACTTCACCCACCGGGCGGTCAACGACGGCGCCCTCGTGGTCTTCGAGGGCCATTTCAAGCGCAACTACATCCACATCCGCGACGTCGCGAAGGGATTTTTGCACGCGATCGACCGGTTCGGCGCGATGCGGGGCGAGGCCTACAATCTCGGCCTGTCCTCGGCGAACCTCTCGAAGCTCGAACTCTGCCAGCGGATCAAGGCCCACGTGCCGCGCTTCGTCTACATCGAGGCGCCGATCGGCGAGGATCCTGACAAGCGCGACTACATCGTCTCGAACGCCAAGCTCGAGGCGACCGGCTGGTCGCCGGACGTCGATCTCGACACCGGCATCCGCGAACTCGTGCGCGGCTACACGATGCTGCGCAACGCCCGCTTCGCCAACGTCTGACGCACGCCCGCCGCGGCGCAAGTCTGGCGCAAGGCGCGTGCGCCAGACCGGCTGCCGGAAGATCCGCTCCCCCGGGCGCGGGGCTTCGCGGCGGCGACGCGACCGGCCCTGATGGCCGTTCGGGTCGCCCCGCGACAGGCTGGACGGCGCCGACCATGACCGACTTCACCGATTACCTCGTGCGATCGCGCGACGTGTTGCAGGCGGCGATCGACTGCCCCGACCTGCTCGACGCGGCCGCGAGCGCCGCCGAGCGGATCGGCGCGGCGCTCGCGGCCGGCGGCAAGCTCCTCGTCTTCGGCAACGGCGGCAGCGCGGGCGATGCCCAGCACATCGCGGGCGAGTTCGTCTCGCGCTTCAACTACGACCGGGCCCCGCTGGCCGCGCTGGCCCTGACCACGGACACCTCCGTGCTCACCGCGATCGGCAACGATTACGGCTACGAGCGAGTGTTCGAGCGCCAAGTCCTCGCCCTTGGTCACGCGGGCGACGTCTGCCTCGCGCTCTCGACCTCGGGCACTTCGCCCAACGTTCTGCGGGCGATGCACGCGGCGCAGGATATGGGCCTTGCCACAATCGGCCTGACGGGGCGGAGCGGCGGCCTGATGGCCCCCTTCGCCGACGTGCTGCTGCGGGTGCCCTCCGACGCGACGCCGCTGATCCAGCAGGTCCACATGGCGCTCGCCCACGCGATCTGCGGCCGGGTCGAGGCGCGCCTGTGCCCGAATCTGGCGGAGCGCTTCGCGCAGCAGGACGGCCCTCGGGATGCCGCGCGGAACCGGGCGGCCTGATCCCGTGCTGCGCCAGGCTATGATCCTCTGCGGCGGTCTCGGCACCCGCCTCGGGGCCCTGACGGCCGAGACCCCGAAACCCCTTCTGGCGGTGGCGGACCGGCCCTTCCTCGACACGCTGCTGTTCGAGCTCGGCCGCCACGGCTTCGAGGAGGTGGTGCTGCTCGCGGCCTTCCGCAGCGAGAAGATCGAATCCTACATCCACGACAACCCGGTCGCCGCGCGCTTCGGGATGCGCCTGCGGGTCTGCATCGAGCCCGACCAGGCCGGGACCGGCGGGGCGCTCGCGCACGCCGCCCACCTCGCCGACGACACGTTCCTGCTGCTCAACGGCGATTCCTGGTTCGACTGCAACCTGCTGGCCCTCACCCCGCTCCTCGCCCGCGGCCCCCGGGCCGAGATCGCGCTGATGCTGCGTTCCGTGCCGGACGCCGCGCGCTACGGCGTCGCCCTCGTCCGGGGCGAGACGGTGACGGCCTTCCTGGAGCGGCCGCCGGCCCCCGGGCCCGGCCTGATCAATGCGGGCGTCTATCTCGTCCGCCGTACCCTGCTCGCCGAGATCGACGGACCCTGCTCGCTGGAGCGGGACGTGCTGCCCCGGCTCGCCGCTGCCGGCCGCGTCGCCGGCCTCGTCCGCGCCGGCTACTTCCTCGATATCGGTGTCCCGGAGAGCTTCGCGCGGGCGCAGGCGGAGATCCCGCGCCAGCGCGTGCGGCCGGCGGTCTTCCTCGACCGGGACGGCGTGCTCAACCACGACGACCACTATGTCGGCTCGCGGGAGCGCTTCCGCTGGATCCCGGGCGCGGCCGAGGCGGTCGCCGCCCTCAACGAAGCCGGCGCCTTCGTCTTCGTGGTCACCAACCAGGCGGGGATCGCCCGCGGGCTCTACACGGAGGTGGATGTCGCGGCGCTCCACGGCGCGCTCCGCGCGGAACTGCGCGCGGCCGGCGCCCATCTCGACGACGTGCGCTACTGCCCCTTCCACCCGGAGGGAGCGGTCCCGGCCTACGCGCGCGCGCATCCCTGGCGCAAGCCCGAGCCCGGCATGCTGCTCGACCTGATGGCCCACTGGCCGGTGGACCGCGCCGCGAGCCGCCTCGTTGGCGATCGCGAGAGCGACTGCGCCGCCGCTCGCGCGGCGGGCGTGCGCCCGCACCTGTTCCCGGGCGGCGACCTCCACGCCTTTCTGGCGGAGGCGGGCATCCTCCCGCTCCCCGCGGCGGAGCCCGCCGAACGATTCACCGATGACGCACCGTCCGGCGCCGCGCCGCGACGATTCGAAGAGGCGTGAGCATGAAGATCGCGGTGATCACGCCGTCCCGGCTGAAGATGTCGACGCTCGCCGGCGAGACCGAGTCCGGCATCTACTTCCTCGAACACGCGGTCCGCAGCGCGCAGGCGCAGCAGCTCGACCGGCCGGTCGAGCTGCGCTTCTTCGTCGGCGTCGATCCCGGTACCGAGATCCCGGCGCGGCTCGCCGGGCAGCCGAACCTCACCTTCGTGCACAGCGACCGCAAGTCCCAGGTGGCGGCCCTGAACGCCGCCCTCCTGGCGGTGGATGAGAGCTGGGACCTCGTCGGCTTCCTGGAGGACGATGATCGCTGGCTGCCGCACTACCTCTCGGTCGCGATCCCGGCCCTGGAGCAGTTCGACTTCGTCTCCTCGACGCAGCTGGAGGTGGACGAGGCCGGCGAGGCCGTGCGGATCAACGATTTCCCGACGCCCTCGGGCTGGCTGATGCGCCGCAGCACCTTCGATCAGGTCGGCGAGATCAGCATGTGGTCGAAGTGGCACTACGACAACGAGTGGCTCGGCCGCCTCGCCGAGACGGGCCTGCGCCGCGCTCACCTCGTCGAGGCGACCGCCCCCGCGACCCTGCAGGACGCCGTGCAGGTCCGGCCCTGGCTCGCCAACGTGCTCCACTTGGGCGGGCCGAACAGCCACCTCCTGCGTCACGGCTCCGCTCTGCCTCTGGTGCGGCGCCTCGTCCATCCGGGCTCCGGGACCTCGCAGGTCGGCGGCGGGGCCGTCGCCAAGCAGGAGAGCGAGGCGGAGTATCGCGGCCTCACGGACCGGTTCGGGCGGATCCCGTGGTGAGCGCCCGCCGCTCTCCGGTGGCGTCCCTCAGGGCGACGCTTCCCTCCGCTCGCATGAGATCGCGCGTGCCATGCTCTGGATGACGAAGACCCCGCTGCGGGTCAGCCTGTTCGGTGGCGGGACCGATTATCCCGAGTACTTCCACCGCTACCCCGGTGCCGTCGTCGGTTTATCGATCGACAAGTACATCTACATCACGGCGCTCAAGCTGACGGCCTTCCAGGCCTACAATTACCGCGTCAGTTACTCGCGGCTGGAGCATTGCGGTGTCCTCGAGGAGATCGAGCACCCGGTCGTGCGGGAGGTCCTCAGGCACTTCGAAGTCACGGACCGGCTGGACATCAGCGTGGTCTCCGACCTGCCCTCGACGGGAAGCGGGCTCGGGTCGTCGTCGGCCTTCACTGTCGGGTTCCTGCGCGCCGTCTACGCCCTCCGGGGTGTGAGGCCGACGAAGATCGACCTCGCCAAGAAGGCGATCGCGATCGAGCGGGATGTCCTGCAGGAGAATGTCGGCGTTCAGGATCAGCTGCACGCCGCCTTCGGCGGGATCAACCGCTTCGACTTCGACAGATCCGCGATACGCATCTCGCCCGTACAGGCGCCGTCCCAGACGATGGAGCTCCTCAACGCCACTATGGTCCTGGTCCACACCGGTATCGCCCGCCGGGCGACACGTGCGGTGGCCGCGCAGGTCCAGGCCACGGCCGAGCGCCGGATCGATCGGGAACTGGGGGAACTCTACAGGTTGGTCGGCCTGTGCGTCGATCTGCTCGAGACGGGTGGAACCGACTGGATCCGTGATCTCGGGGCGATGCTGTCGGAGTCCTGGCTCATCAAGCGCACCCTGTCGGACCACGTCACCAGCGCGCATCTCGATCAGGTCTACAGCGCGATCATGGCATCCGGCGCCTACGGGGCGAAGCTTTGCGGGGCGGGCGGGGGCGGATTCTTCCTGGCTCTGATCGACCCGGATCGGGTCGCGACGCTCTCATCGCGGCTGCCGGGGTGTGCCGTTGTCCGGATTCGGACGGATGTCGATGGCTCGATGATCGCCCACCAAAGTCTGACGTAGTGCGGACGCAGCATCAGTCCGAATCTGCGGAGGTAAGACCTTGAACAAGACGCCGACCTTATCCATCGCGATACCGACCTACAACAGGCGCGACGACCTGCTTCGCTGTCTGAGTTCGGTCCTGCCGCAGCTCACCGACGACGTCGAGCTTCTCGTCGTCGACAACGCCTCCGATATTCCGGTTTCCAGCTTCGTCGATCATCCGCGGGTGCGAATCGTTCGGAACCCCATCAATATCGGCGCGGTCGGAAACCTGCTGCGAACCTTCGAGCTGGCGAACGCGGACTGGGTTTGGCTGATCGGCGACGACGACGAGGCGAACCCCACCGGCGTCGCGACGATCCTGTCCCACATCGCGTGCCTCCCGGAGGCGGGACACATCTTCTTCTCCAACTACATGGGCGTGATCGATACGACCCAGATCGCGAAAGGCGACGACGCGTTCATCGCCTGCTACCGCGTTCAGGATTTCGGTGCGCGGCTGTGGATGTCAGGTCAGGTCCTGAACAGGCGGGTAGCGGCCGGCAACCTCCGGTACGCCTACGCCTACCCATCATCGAGCCCTCAGCTCGTCCTGGCCCTGCTCGCGGCACGATCGGAGGCGGTCGTCTTCAGCGAGAGCGAGATTGCGATCCACCATTCGGCGGCCTACCACGAGATGTGGGACCCGTACACGATCTACGATCAGATGACGCAGATGCTGTCGCTGAACATCGGCGGGAAGCTGCGGTCTCATATGGCGCGATGCTTCTTCTCGTTCTTCAGCAATTACGACAAGCACTTCCTCGAGGTTCTGCACACCCGCTTCGCGGATGCCGAAAGACTGAACGAGATGCGGCGCATATTCATGCTGCGGTGGCAGGCGATCTTCTCCTGCTTTGACAACTACCAGTCGCTTCTCGCCGATCTGCACGGGAAGGTGGCGGTGCTCGACAATCCCCAGCATGCCGAGACGTACTACGCCCAGCTGTCGGAGCAGCAGAAGAGCATGCTCTGGCCCAGCGCCAGGGTCGGGTACGTCAAGTAGGGTGCGGTTTCCGATCCCGAAGAATCCAGGAGGCGCGGCGAGCAGGCCAATCCTTCGTTGTCAAAGGCATCGCGTGAATGTCGTGTTATCGCGGAATGCGGGTTCTGGTGACCGGGCATACGGGCTTCAAGGGCGCCTGGCTCGTCTCCTGGCTTCTTGAAGAGGGGGCCGAGGTCTCCGGCCTGGCGCTGGCGCCGGAGCACGGCCAGCCGAGCCTGTTCGAAGACCTCGGTCTGGTCGATAGGATGACGTCGCGGATCGCGGACGTGCGCGATGCCGGGTCGGTCCTCGCCGCGGTGTCGGCGTTCCGTCCGCAGATCGTGTTCCATCTGGCCGCGCAGGCCCTCGTCAGGCGCTCCTACGCCGAGCCGCTCGAAACCTTCGCCACCAACGTCATGGGCACTGCCAACGTGCTGGAGGCGGCGCGCCGGACCGAGTCCGTCCGTGCGGTCGTCTGCGTCACCTCGGACAAGTGCTACGAGAACCGCGAGTGGGCCTGGGGCTACCGGGAGAGCGATCCGCTCGGCGGCAAGGATCCCTACAGCGCGAGCAAGGCTGCGGCGGAGATCATCGCCGCGTGCTACCGGGACGGGTTGCCGGGGCTGTCGCATCTGCGCGTCGCCACCGCGCGCGGCGGCAACGTGATCGGAGGCGGCGACTGGTCCGAGGACCGGCTCATCCCCGATCTGATCCGCGCCATCCGGGCCGGCACACCGCTCGTGCTGCGCAATCCTGCCGCCGTCCGGCCCTGGCAGCACGTGCTCGATCTCCTGCACGGCTATCTCCGACTCGGCGAGCGTCTCCTCGCGGCCGACGACGGCGCGGTCGGGGCCTGGAACTTCGGGCCGGCCCGGAGCAACGAGGTCACCGTGGGTCATCTGATCGCGCGGGCGCTGGCGGCATGGGGCGGCGCTCCCATCCCGGTCCACGTCGAGCCATCCACCCTGCGCGAAGCCGGCATCCTCAAGCTCGACACCGCAAAGGCGGAGGCTGGATTGGGCTGGCGTCCGGTGCTGGGCTTCGATCGCACACTGCGCCTGACCATGGATTGGTATCGGGAATACTGCGACCGCTCGGCATCCGCGCGCGCGCTCGTCGAGGCGCAGATCAACGACTACAGGCAGGCCGCTTCGGCAGCCGCCGCAGAAGAGGCCGTGTCCTGACGATGAGGGTGCATGGGTATGCGGGCCGGCCGCCGGCCGACGTGCGAGAGGCGCAGCGATGAAGGCCGTCATCCTGGCCGGCGGCCTCGGTACACGCCTGTCCGAAGAGACTGCCACGCGACCGAAGCCGATGGTCGAGATCGGAGGCCGTCCGATCCTGTGGCACATCATGAAGGGCTACAGCCGGCACGGCATCAATGATTTCGTGATCTGCCTCGGCTACAAAGGCTATATCATCAAGGAATATTTTGCGAACTACTTTCTCCATATGAGTGATGTGACGATCCACATCGCTGAGAACCGGATGGACATCCACCGCAAGACCGCGGAGCCGTGGACCGTGACGCTCGTCGACACGGGCGACGAGACCATGACGGGCGGCCGCCTCAAGCGGGTCCGGCACCACCTGGAGAACGAGGAGATGTTCGCTCTCACCTACGGTGATGGGGTCAGCGACGTCGACATCACCGCGCAGATCGCCTTCCACCGTGCCCACGGCCGTCGCGCCACCGTCACGGCGGTGCGGCCCGTGAAGCGTTTCGGCTATCTGGCCATGGAAGGCGATGAGGTGACGGCCTTCGAGGAGAAGCCCGTGAACGAGGGCGGCTGGATCAACGGCGGGTTCTTCCTGCTCGCACCCTCGGTCATCGACGCTGTGGAGGGCGACGAGACGATCTGGGAGCGCGCACCGCTGGAGGATCTCGCGAGCGCGGGCGATCTGCGGGCCTTCGTCCACGACGGCTTCTGGCAGGCAATGGACACGCTGCGAGACAAGACGAGCCTCGAAGCCCTCTGGTCGACGGGACGGGCTCCGTGGAAGACGTGGTAGCGCTCTCGGCAGGGCCGCGGCAGTCATGAGGATCTTCGTCACCGGCGCGTCCGGCTTCATCGGCTCCCATCTGTGCCGGGACCTGATCAGGGCCGGCCACGAACTCCTCGCCCTGTCGCGGGAGACTCAGCCCTGGCGGCTGGCGGATCTCACCGGCCGGTTCACCCTCCTGCGCGGCGGCCTCGATGACCAGCCCGACTGGGCGCATCGCCTCGAAGCCTTCGCGCCCGAGGCCGTCGTCCACCTCGCCTGGAACGGCGTGGCCGGCTCGGCGCGCAACAGCCCGGCACAGGCGCGCAACATCGTCTGGACCACGGATCTGCTGGAGCGGAGCGCGCGCTGCGGCGCGCGCGCCTTCGTCGGCACGGGCTCCCAGGCCGAGTACGGCGGCGATCCGGACCTGGAGAAGCCGGAGAAGCCCACAACCGTCTACGGCGAGGCGAAGCTCTCCAGCGGACGCATGGGCGCGGCCATCGCGCGGGAACTCGGGATCCGCTTCGCGTGGATCCGGATCTTCTCCGTCTTCGGGCCGATGGACCATCCCCACTGGCTCATCCCGGGCCTGATCCGGGATCTCCTGCGCGGGCAGACGCCGGCGCTGACCGGCGGCGAACAGCTCTGGGATTTCCTGAGCGTGGTCGATGCGGCGCGCGCGGTACGGCTCGTCGTCGAGAGCGAGGGCGCCGCTGGCATCTTCCCGCTCGGCTCCGGAGAGGCCCCCCCGCTGCGCGCGACGATCGAGGCCCTGCGCGACCGGATCGACCCGCGACGCGCCCTCGATTTCGGCAGGATCCCCTATCGGCCCGATCAGGTCATGCTCCTCAGGGCGGACATCCGGCGGCTGCAGGCCCTGGGGTGGCGCCCTGAGATCCCGCTCGCGCAGGGGCTGGGCGAGACGGTGCAGTGGTACAGGGCGAACCCATGGATTTTTCAGTGATGGTCTGGCTGTCCGGCCCGATCGATGGAACGGCGGCTGCCGGTCTCCCTCGCGCCACGCTCGCCGCGGGGCGACGCGCATGAGCCCGGGACGCACCGAGGCAGCGCCGCACCTCGAACCCGCGGATGACAGCGTCGCGCTGGCCAAGCGCCTCAGGCTGCACACGCTGCGGATGGTCTACAGGTCGAAGTCCTCGCATGTGGGCTCCTGCCTGTCCGTCGCCGACATCCTGGCCGTCCTCTACAAGGATTTCCTCAACCTCCGGCCCGACGAGCCCGGCTGGGTGAAGCGGGACCGCCTGGTCGTCTCGAAGGGGCATGCGGCGGCGGCGGTGTACGCGGTGCTGGCGGAGCGCGGCTTCTTCCCGATCGATCGGCTGTCGCGCTACGGCGAGAACGGACAGTCGCTCTCGGGTCACGTGACCCACAAGAACAATCCCGGCGTCGAGGTTTCGACCGGCTCGCTCGGGCACGGGCTCTCCATCGCGGCAGGCTTCGCGCTCGCTGCTCGGCGCCTGAGCAGCGGTGCCCGGGCCGTCGCCGTCCTCAGCGACGGCGAGTGCGATGAGGGATCGGTCTGGGAGGCGGCGCTCTTCGCAGCGCATCACGGCCTATCCAACCTGGTCGCGGTCGTGGACTATAACAAGATCCAGAGCTTCGGTACGGTCGCGGACGTCCTCGCGCTGGAGCCGTTCGCCGACAAGTGGCGCGCCTTCCGCTGGGCGGTCCACGAGATCGATGGGCACGACCATACGGCCCTCCGGCAGGCCCTGGCCGCAGCCGGGCATGCCGAGGCGCCCACCGCCATCATCGCTCACACGGTCAAGGGCAAAGGGGTCTCGTTCATGGAGGACCGGCTGCTCTGGCACTATCGCTCGCCCAGCCGCGACGAGTTCGAGGCCGCGGTCGCAGAACTGGAGGGCGCCGCGTGAGAAACGCCTTCATCTCGGCGCTGCTGCAGGCCGCCGAGGCCGACGACCGTGTCTGGCTGATCAACGGCGACCTCGGCTACTCGGTGCTTGAGCCGTTCGCCGAGCGTTTTCCAGAGCGCTATCTCAACGCCGGCGTCGCCGAGCAGAACATGATCGGCGTCGCGGCGGGCCTCGCCCTCTCGGGGTTCAAGCCGTTCGTCTACTCGATCGCGAACTTCCCGACACAGCGCTGTCTCGAACAGATCCGCGTCGACGTCTGCTACCATGCCGCGCCGGTCACCGTCGTGGCCGTCGGTGGCGGCTTCGCCTACGGGTCCCACGGCTACACCCACCACGCCATCGAGGACTTGGCGGTCATGCGCGCCTTGCCGGGCCTCCGGGTTGCGGCGCCGGCCGATCCGGTCGAGACCGCGGCCTGCGTGCACGCCTTCGTTCGCGATCCCGGCCCGTCCTATCTACGGCTCGGTCGTGGCGGGGAGCCCGTCCTGCACGCGGCGCCCCTGCGGGAGTCGCCCGGCCGGCCGATCCGTCTGCGTGAGGGGGACGCGGTCGCCCTGATCGGTACGGGCTCGATCCTGGGCGAGGTGCTCGCGGCCGCGGAGCTGCTGGCGCAGACCGGTATCGCGGCGCGCGTGCTCTCGCTGCCCTATCTCAAGCCCTTCGACGCGCCCGCCCTCCTCGACGCGTTCGCCGGCGTGCGCCTCGTCGCGACGGTGGAAGAGCACAGCCTGATCGGCGGCCTGCGCGACCTCGTCGCACCGTTGCTGGCTGCGCGTCGCGACAGGCCGCCCCTGATCGGCTACGGCGTCCGGGACGGCGCCAGCATGGACGTGATCCTGGACCAGGTCGCGATGCGGCGCCATTGCGGCATCGACGCCGCCGGGTTGGCAGCGGGCATCCGGACGGCCCTCGAACGTCTCGACGCGGGCGCCGATCCATTCGATGCGGACGGAGATCGCGCATGATGGCGGCCGATTTCCGCATCAAAATGCCCGGTGCCGCGCGCGCTCCGTCCGCACACCCCGAGATGAGACCGTGACACGATGGCTGATGCCCTGCGCGCCGAGATCCTGAGCCTCGCCCGGTCCCATTTCGAGGCTCGTGCCAAGCCGAGCTTCGTGCCCGGCGAGACCTACATCCCGCCCTCCGGCAAGGTGATGGACGCGGAGGATTGCGCCCACCTGATCGATGCCTCGCTCGACATGTGGCTGACCGCCGGGCGCTACGCCGACCGCTTCGAGCGGGAGCTCGCCGCCATCTTCGGACGCCGGCATGCCCGGATGACCGTCTCGGGCTCGGCCGCCAATCTGCTGGCCTTCGCGGCGCTGACCTCGCCGAAGCACGGCGAGCGCCGCCTGCGGCCGGGCGACGAGGTGATCACCGTCGCGGCCGGCTTTCCCACCACCGTCGCGCCGATCGTGCAGCACGGCTGCGTGCCCGTCTTCGTCGATGTGGACGTCGAGACGCACAACGTAGACGTCGATCTCCTCGAGGCGGCCGTGGGGCCGAAGACCCGGGGCGTGATGATCGCGCACTCGCTCGGAAACCCGTTCGACGTGGTGCGTGTGGCCGAGATCTGCCGCCGGCACGGCCTCTGGCTGGTCGAGGATTGCTGCGACGCGTTCGGCGCCACGATCGGCGGCAAGGGCGTCGGCACCTTCGGCGATGTTGCGACCTTGAGTTTCTATCCCGCGCACCACATCACCACCGGCGAGGGTGGCGCCGTGCTGATGGACACGGGACCGCTCGCCAAGATCGCCGAGTCGTTCCGGGACTGGGGCCGGGACTGCTACTGCAAGCCCGGCACCGACAACACCTGCGGCAACCGTTTCGGCTGGAAGCTCGGTGACCTGCCCCGCGGCTACGACCACAAGTACACGTACTCGCATCTGGGCTACAACCTGAAGGTCAGCGACATGCAGGCAGCCCTCGGGGTCAGCCAGCTGACCAAGCTCGACCGTTTCGTGGCACGTCGCCGCGAGAACTTCGCCGGCCTCGAACGTCGCCTCAGGGAGCGCGGCCTCGACGGACTCTTCCACCTGCCCGTGGCGACGCCGGGTTCGGAGCCGAGCTGGTTCGGTTACCTGCTGACGGTGCGCGATGGCGTCGGCCTCGATCGCAACGCGCTGGTGGCCCGGCTCGAGGAGCGGCGGGTCGGCACCCGGCTGCTGTTTGCCGGGAACCTCATCCGCCAGCCCGCCTTCCGCGACGTGCAGTACCGCGTGCACGGGACTCTGTCGCGCACGGACAAGGTCATGCGCGACAGCTTCTGGATCGGCGTCTGGCCGGGTATCACCGAGCCGATGCTGGACTACATGGCCGACACGCTCGACGCGACCGCGCGGGAACTCGCTGCCCGATGAGCGGCATCCGGCCACGGCGCCCCCAGAGGCGTCCCCGGGAGGGCCGATGACGAAGCCGATCGACATGGAAGACGTGCGCGCGCGCCTCGCCGCGCCGATCCTCGGCCGGGCGCTGACGGACCCCTTCACGCTCGACGTTCACCACCGCCACCCGCGCATCGCGGCGATCACCTTCGCGCCGGGGCAGCCGATCGGCTACGCGCTCGCGGCGAGCTACCCGGACTGGACCGACCGCACGGCGCTCGCCAACCGGCTCGCCGCCATGCGGCTGTTCTTCGGCCGGCTCCGGGACCTCGAGCCGGAGCTCGACGGGCGCTGCGACCTCTGGCTCGCCGACATCCCGGAGGCGCCGGGGCTCGCCTTCTCGGGGGGCGGGACCGCGAACATCCTCGTGCCCGACGCCGAGTTCGTCGCCGCCGAGGGCTACCGGGCCTTCCGCGAGCGCGTCGCGGCGGGCTTCGTCGACTGGCAGGCGCGCGACCCGGCCCTGTTCTGGCGCGGGACCATGCTGGGGGACCCGAGGAAGCGCCTGCCGAGCTGGCGGGAGCTGCAGCGATCCCGCCTCTGCCTCGCCGCCGCGGCGCCGGGGGAGGGCGTGCCGCTCGACGCGAAGTTCGTCGGCCTGCCGGGCGACGCCGACCGGGACGCGCCGGGCCGGCGCGAGGCGGAAGGCCTCGGCCTCGTGGCCGAGCGGGTGCCGCTCGAGGCCTTCATGGGCTACCGGCACGCCGTCGACATCGACGGCAACTCCTCCGCCTGGATGGGGCTGTTCACCAAGCTCCTGATGGGCTGCACCGTGGTGAAGGTGGATTCGGCGCTGGGCCACCGGCAATGGTACTACGACCGGCTCGTGCCCTGGATCCACGTCGTGCCCGTCTCGACCGATCTCCACGACCTCGCGGGCGTGCGCGCCTGGCTCGCCCGGGAGCCGGGGGCGGCCGAGGCCATCGCGGCGCGGGGCCGGGCGCTGGCCGCCGCCATCACCTTCGATCAGGCGCTCCTGGACGTCGCTCCGCGCGTGATCGCCCATATCCGAGCCCGGAAGGCCTGATCCATGCGCTCAACCGCCAAACGCGTTCTCGTCACCGGCGGGGCCGGCTTCGTGGGCTCGCACCTGTGCGAGCGGCTGCTCGCTCAGGGGCACGAGGTGCTCTGCGTCGACAACTTCTTCACCGGCGCGCGGGCCAACGTGGCGCATCTCCTGGGCGACCCGCGCTTCGAGCTGATGCGCCACGACGTGACGTTCCCGCTCTACGTGGAGGTGGACGAGATCTACAACCTCGCCTGCCCGGCCTCGCCGGTGCACTACCAGTTCGACCCCGTGCAGACGACGAAGACCAGCGTGGTGGGGGCGATCAACATGCTGGGCCTCGCCAAGCGCGTGAAGGCGAAGATCCTCCAGGCCTCGACCTCGGAGGTCTACGGCGACCCGGACGTGCACCCGCAGCCCGAATCCTACTGGGGCCGGGTCAACCCGATCGGCTTCCGCTCCTGCTACGACGAGGGCAAGCGCTGCGCCGAGACGCTGTTCTTCGACTACCGGCGCCAGCACGACCTCGGCGTGAAGGTGGTGCGCATCTTCAACACCTACGGGCCGCGGATGCACCCGAACGACGGGCGCGTGGTCTCGAACCTGATCGTGCAGGCGCTGAAGGGCGAACCCATCACCCTCTACGGCGAGGGCACGCAGACGCGCTCGTTCTGCTACGTGGACGACCTCGTGGACGGGCTGATCCGCATGATGGAGACGCCCCACGCGGTGACCGGGCCGGTCAACCTCGGCAATCCGGGCGAGTTCACGATCGCCGAGCTCGCCGCGCTGGTCCGCGAACTGACGGGCTCGGCCTCCCCGATCGAGCACCGGCCGCTGCCGCCCGACGATCCGCGCCAGCGCCGGCCCGACATCGCGCTGGCGGGGGAGCTCCTCGGCTGGGCGCCCGCGATTCCCCTGCGCGAGGGGCTGGCGCGGACGATCGCCTATTTCGAGCGGGCGCTTCAGGCGGCGTAGATCAGCGTGCGGGTGATCGGGTCGGCGATGTCGAGCGCGGCGTCGCCCCGGAACTCGCGCAGCTCCGCGACCGAGGGCAGGCGCAGGTCGACCGCGGCGGCGCGCGCCTTCCAGC
>NZ_BPQM01000004.1 GCF_022179245.1 Methylobacterium gregans | reverse complement strand
TCGGCGTGGTCATCGTCGGCCCTCCAGGTCAGGCGCGCGCTTCGGATCGACAAGGGTCGAGCATTCGGCGGTGCGAATGCGGAAGCATCTCACGATCTCGCACGACTTTGCAGTTAGAAATATCCGTACGGACGGACTAATACCCTATCTTCATCCGTGAACTAACTTTGGAAATAGCCGGACCTCCTGGTTGCACCAAAAAACGACCCGGCGACGACCGTAGCGAGGCGCGTAAAACCTGATCGTTCCGGCACCGCGCGAGGTCGGGCTGTCGAGGCCGGGCCATCACCGACCGGTGGCGGGCGGCCGCGCCGATCCGAGCGGCGCGGCCGCAGGGATCTTGCGATGCCCAGCCGTCCGCTCCGCGGCCCTGTCGGGCGCCGCCAGGACGCGCCGGTAGGCACCGTGGGCCTTGGACGCCGCAGCCGCCCAGGTGAAGCTCTCCGCCACCCGCGCGCGGGCGTGGCGACCCATCTCGCGCAGCCGCGCGCGGTCCTGTGCGAGGCGCTCGATCGCCGCGGCGAGCGCAGCGGGCTCGTTCGGCGGGACGAGCTGTCCGCAGCGCGGGTCGATCTGATAGGGGATGCCCCCGACCGCTGACGCCAGCACCGGCAGGCCCTGCGCCATCGCCTCGAACACGACGAGCGGCAGGGTGTCGGCGAGCGTCGGGAAGACGAAGAGATCCGCCCGGCGCATCAGCGCCCCGACCTCCGCGTCGGAGAGCCGGCCGGTCACCACGACGCGCTGGTCGGCGGGCAACCCCTCGACGAGGCCCGCATAGTCGATCTCGGCCCTCTTCTCGCCCCCGACGACGAGGTGGATGGGGCGGCGCAGCGCATGCAGGCTCCTGAGCAGCACCGGCAGCCCCTTGTTTGGGGTGTGGTTGGCCAGGAACATCAGGGTCAGGGGACCGTCCGGATCGGGCTCCGGCAGCGCGAAGCGGGCGAGGAGGGCGGCATCCTCGGCGGGATCGGCGGGTTCGGGGATGGCGACGCCGTTCGGCACCACCTCCATGAGCCCGCTCATCTGCCCCTCGACGGGCCGGTCGCGAAAACCCATGGCGCGCACGATGTCGAAATCCGCGGGCGACAGGGCGAGGATCCCGGCCGCCCCCCGGACGGCCGCGGCCACCGGCGCGTAGACGAGGCCGCGCCACACCGCGCGGCGCACCGGCCCGAACCCGTAGATGCTGCCGCCGTTGGCGACCTCGTTGAAGCCATGGGTCGAGATCACGTAGGGCACGCCGGCCGCCCGGGCCGCGCGGGCGATCCGGGCCATCTCCAGGGCCGGCATCGGGTTGTGCAGGTGCACGAGGTCGTACCCGGCGACCCGCCCGGGAATGTCCGAGCGGTAGAACAGCGAGCGGTAGCGGTTCGGCAGGCGCGACCAGGGCAGGCCCGGCGGCAGGTACGTGCGGACCGGCAGCCGCCCGCAGGGGCCGGGATCCTCCGGGCTCCCCATCATGCTGGCGACGTCGACCCGGCAGTGCGTGCACAGCGCCGCGCTCAGCGCCTCCCCCGCCCGCGCCCCGCCGCTGACGGACATGTGGGGCGGCACCACGATCGCCGAGAGGACGCGGATCATCGGGCGTTTCCTCGTGTTTGATGTGTTGGTCGAGCCGTTGTTGGTGCCGCGGGTGCCGCCAAGCCGGCGATGCGCTCGAGGTCTCGGCACCAGCGTGTCCCGGGCGCCAGGAGCGCGGGCGGAATGTCACCCGGGACCCGGCACGGGACGACGCGAAGCGTCCGCCTCTCGCACCGAGGCCGAAGATCGCGCCGCTCCGCGGCCCTTCGTTCCCCAGATCCCGGATCACCGCCCGCTCACGCTCCGGACGTCCGGGAAAGGGCGGCGTCTCATCGAGGAGAGCCGGTCGGGCCGGACCCCGCCGCGCGACCCCCGCTCAAACCCGCGCGTAGACGTCCTCGATGCGCACGATGTCGTCCTCGCCGAGGTAGCTGCCGTGCTGCACCTCGATGATCTCGACCGGGATGTTGCCGAAATTCTCCAGCCGGTGGACGGCACCCAGGGGGATGTGCGCGTGCTGGTTCGGTCCGAGCTCGCGCACCTCGTCGCCTACGGTGACGCGGGCATGGCCAGCGATCACGACCCAGTGCTCGGCCCGGTGCCGGTGCTTCTGGAGCGAGAGGCGTCCGCTCGGGCGCACGCAGATCCGCTTGACTTGGAAGCTCGCGCCCGCCTCGATCACCTCGTACCAGCCCCAGGGGCGGTTGACCCGCGGATGGTGCTCGGCCTCTGGGCGTCCGCGCTCGCGCAGGGCGGCGACGATCTCCTTGACCTCGCCCGTCCGGCGCCGGTCCGCCACCAGGATCGCATCGCCGCTCGACACCACGACCACGTCCTGAAGCCCCAGCACGGAGGTGAGCGGCCCGTCGCTGGCGACGTAGCAGCCGCGGGCGTCGCGCAGCTCGGTGGGACCCCGGGCGACGTTGCCGTCCGGGTCGCTCTCGCCCAGGGCCCAGAGGGCGTCCCAGCTGCCGACATCCGACCAGCCGCAGGCGAGCGGCACCAGAGCGGCGAGGCTGGTGTGCTCGAAGACCGCGTAGTCGATCGACTGCGCGCGGGCGCGGCCGAAGGCTTCGGGCTCCAGCGTCGCCGCCCCGATCTCGCGATGCGCGCCCGCGACCGCGGCGGCGACCGCCGCGCAGGTCGCCGGATCGTGCCGCTCGTATTCCCCGATCAGCGCGCCCGCGCGGAACAGGAAGTTGCCGGCATTCCAGAGGTACCCCTCGCGGATGTAGCGGGTGGCGAGCGCGGCCTGCGGCTTCTCGGCGAAGCGCAGGACCGCGCGGGCGCCCTGCACGATCTCCGGCCCGGCCTGGATGTAGCCGTAGGCCGTGGAGGGGTGCGTCGGCACCACCCCGAAGGTGACGAGGTGGCCGCCCGCGAGGGCGCCGAGCCCGGCCTGCACGGCTTCGTGGAACAGGGCTTCGCCCTGGATCGCCTGATCGGAGGCCAGTACGAGGACCGGCGTGTCGGGATCCTCCCGGGCGATCTCGTGAGCACCGGCCAGGATCGCCGGCCCGGAGTCGCGCCCCTCCGGCTCGATCAGGATGTCAGCCTCGACGCCGATCTCGGCGAGCTGCTCCTCCACGAGGTAGCGGTGCAGCGCGTTCGTGACGACGAGGGGGCGCAGACTGAAGCCCGGCCGCGCCACCCGCAGCACGCTCTGCTGGAAGGTCGAGCGCTCGCCGATCAGGACGGCGAACTGCTTCGGCAGCGCCGCGCGCGAGACCGGCCAGAGCCGGGTGCCATTGCCGCCGCAGAGGATGAGCGGCCTGATCTCGGTCATGATGCCTCTCCGGTGATCGCTGTTGACGAAGATCGCTCTCGGATCGTGTTCCGGGGCCTGGCCCGCGCCTCTCAGCGCGTGTCGGCCGCCGCGACCTGGCTTGCGGCTTCCTGCGCCGCCTGGGTCGCGCGGGCGGGCAGCTCGCGCCGCACCTCGACGATGTCGCCGGGCATCAGGGCCGCGCGCTCGTCGGCCTCGAAGGTCTCGAGTCTGCCGTCCCGGGCGCGGGTGATGAAGACCTTGCGGGCGAGGCCGCCCTGCGCCTGCGTGCCGAGGGCACCCCCGGCCTGAAGCCGCGCCTCGCGGATCTCGCGGGCGCTCGGCAACTGCGTCTCGATCTCGTTGAGGCGGGTCGTCGCGTCCTGCAGGTCGGACATCACCCGGCGGCGATAGGCCTCGATCGTGTCCTGGATGCGCAGCGCGAGGTCGCCGATGGCGAGGTCGAGCCGTGCGAGATCCGCGCCGAGCCGGGCGATGTTGGCCTTGTTGCGGGCCTCCTCGCGCTGGAACTCGATACCCTGATAGCGCCGGGCCAGGCCGTTCGCCATCAGCCGCTCGTAATCCTCCATGTGCGCCTGGATCAGGCGGAGCTGAGTCTCCTCCGAGGCGCGCTGGGCCTGGACGCCGGTGATCTCGCTCTCGAGCCGTGGCTTCTGCGCCCGCAGGAGGTCGAGCGACTGGTCGAGCGCGGCCCGCTGGCTCTTGAGGATCTCGCGCTCCTCGGCGAGCACCCCGGCGAGCCGCGGATCGGCCTCGGCGCCGGGCGGCGCCTCGAACGCGTCCTTGTCGCGCCGCTGCGCCTCCAGGCGGGCGCGGCGGACCGTGAGGAGCCGGCGGTTGGCCTCGAGGACCCGCACCCGCTCGTCCGCGCCCAGGAAGTCGGTGCGCTGGCCGAGCTGCACCTGCTGCGGCTCGGCGAAGCCACCCGCGAGCGCGATGCCGCTCAGGACCGAGGCGCCGTAGCGGAACGCGAAGCTGCCGGGCGAGCGCACGTCGCCGAGCACGTAGAAGGGTCGCATCTCGGTGACCCGCAGGCTCACCACGGGCTGCTGCAGGAAGCCGTCGGCGAGCCGCTCGACCACGCGGCCCTGCGCCTCCGGCAGGGTGAGGCCGCCGACCGCGACCTCGCCGACCAGCGGCAGGAACAGGTTGCCGCCGCCGCCGACCGTGTACTCGCCGGTCAGCTCCGTCTGCCCGTAGACCGCGACGTTGATCCGGTCTCCTGGGCCCAGCCTGTAGCTGGCGTCCTGCGCGCCCGCGCCCGCCGTGAGCCCGAGGACGAGCAGGAGCGCGAGTGCGCCCCGGGAGCGACGCCGCGACGGGGCGTTGGCCGGCGGCGGGGCGTCGCCCCGCGGCGGGGCAATACGGTGTCGGGTGGCCGTGCGGTTCATGCGCCTCAGCTCTCCGGGCCAAAGCTGCGGCCCGGCAGAGCCGTGGACCGGGTCCGGCAGGCCCGGACCGAGGCGGATCCTAGTAGGCGCCGACGACGCGGCGCCCGCGCCCTTCGGACGAGGGAAGTGTCTCGATCGGATTACCTCCGGTGTCGGAACAGTCAAGCCGGGTCAAAAGCCGCTTCTTCGTTCCAAAATTTCGGTCAAATCGGCGCGTTCGTCAGTATTACTGCGGAAGCTGTCCGTACCTCTTCGCCCTCCACCGGATGCTCCGTTGTCGTCGCGCGCGGCCCCGCTCCATTGTCCCGGCACGTCCGGAATGCCCGGGAAGCGCCCCCCGGGGGGCGTGGACCGAGGGACGTGGCAAGGGACGTGGGCCGGCAGACGTGGGCCCGACATCCGAACGCGATCAGGACGAGGACGGCCGGCATGAAGCGGATCTTGGTGACGGGCGGAGCTGGTTTTATCGGCTCGCACCTCTGCGAGCGCCTGCTCGGGCAAGGGCACGAGGTGCTCTGCGTCGACAACTTCTTCACCGGCTCGCGGGCGAATTGCGAGCCGATGCTCGGCAACCCGCGCTTCGAGCTGATGCGCCACGACGTGACCTTCCCGCTCTACGTGGAGGTCGACGAGATCTACAATCTCGCCTGCCCCGCCTCACCGATCCACTATCAGCGCGACCCCGTCCAGACCACGAAGACCAGCGTGATGGGCGCGATCAACATGCTGGGCCTCGCCAAGCGCCTGAAGGTCCGCGTACTCCAGGCCTCGACCTCGGAGGTCTACGGCGACCCGGACGTGCACCCGCAGCCGGAATCCTACTGCGGCTCCGTCAACATCGCGGGTCCGCGCGCCTGCTACGACGAGGGCAAGCGCTGCGCCGAGACCCTGTTCCACGATTACCGGCGCCAGCACGGCATGTCGGTGCGGGTCGCGCGCATCTTCAACACCTACGGCCCGAACATGCACCCGCAGGACGGGCGCGTCGTCTCGAACTTCATCATCCAGGCGCTCAGGGGCGAGCCCATCACCATCTACGGCGACGGCTCGCAGACGCGCTCGTTCTGCTACGTGGACGACCTCGTCGAGGGCCTGATGCGGCTGATGGCGGCCGACGACCATCCGGGCGACGTGGTCAATCTCGGCAACCCTGTCGAGACGACCGTTCTGGCGCTCGCCCAGCGGGTGGTCGAGCTCTGCGGCTCGCCCTCAACCATCACCTGCCATCCCCTGCCGCAGGACGACCCGCGGCGGCGCTGCCCCGATATCGCCCGGGCCCGCGCGGCGCTGCACTGGTCGCCCCGGATCGATCTCGACACCGGGCTCGCCCGCACCATCGCGTATTTCGAGGGGCTGCTGGCGCGGCAGGGCGGCGCGGTCCTGCCGCTCGGAGAGGGCCGTCGGACGATCCCCGCATGAGCGCGCAAGGCTTCCAGCGCTGGCTCGGTCCAAGGGCACCGGTTCTCGGGCTCGGCGTCAGCGCGATCACCTTCCGGGACGCGCTCGACGCGCTCGACGCCTTCGTGCGGGCCGGCCTGCCGCACTACGTCTGCATCACGGGCGTCCACGGCGTGATGGAGAGCCGGTCCGACCCGCAGCTCCGGGCGATCCACGAGGCGGCGGCCCTCGTCACGCCGGACGGGATGCCGCTGGTCTTCATGGCCAACCGGCTCGGCTTCGGCCCGGTTGAGCGAGTCTACGGACCGGACCTGATGCGGGCGGTCTGCCGGGACTCGGACCGGCGCGGCTACCGCCACTTCCTCTACGGCGGCGCGCCGGGCGTGGCCGAGGGCCTCGCCGAGACCCTGCGCCGAAGCTACGCCGGCATCGCGGTTGTGGGCACGCACTGCCCGCCCTTCCGCCCGCTGACCGACGACGAGGACGCGGCGGTCGTTGCGGAGATCAACGCGGCCAAGCCCGACATCGTCTGGGTCGGCCTGAGCACGCCGAAGCAGGAGCGCTGGATGGCCGCCCATCTGGGGCGGATCGAGGCGCCCGTGATGGTCGGCGTCGGGGCCGCCTTCGATTTTCTCGCCGGCACCAAGCGGCAGGCGCCGGGCTGGATGCAGCGCAGCGGGCTCGAATGGCTGTTCCGGCTCGCGACCGAGCCGCGGCGTCTGGCTGGCCGCTACGCCAGCATCGTGCCCCGCTTCCTCGTCCTGGCGGGCCTCCAGCTCGCCCGCGACGCGCTCGGCCGGTCCCGGCGCGGCGGGTCGGTGCCCGCCCGCGATCCCGCGCGGGGCTGACACCCGGGCCGCCGCCCCGGACCAAGACCGCGATTGATCGCCCGAGGGTTCGTCATGGACACGACCGAGACCGTCGCCACCGCGATCGAGCTGACCGGGCGCGCCCCGCCCGACCGCGCCGCCCGGCGGGCGCGCAGCCGCGGCGCTGCGGTCGCGGCGGCGCTGATCCTGGGCGATGCGCTGGCGGCGCTGGTCACCGGCGGCGCCCTCGCGCTGGCGAGCGCGTCCCATCCCGGCCCGGCCACGCTGCTCGCTGGCCCCTTGTCGCTGCCGGTCTTCTGCGTGCTGCCGATCTTCGCCGCGCTGGGGCTCTACGCGGTCTACGGCCCGAGCCCGCCGGAGCGGCTGCGTCTGCGGGCACTCGGCGTCGCGATCTACGCGACCGCCTGCCTGCTGGCGACGGGGGCGGCGCCCGCCGCGCCGCTTCTGGGCCAAGCCTCGCTCCTGGGCCAGGCGCCACTCCTCGGTCAGATCGCGGCGGCGTCCCTCCTCCTCGTCCTCATCGGCTTCTACGGGGAGGCGGCGGTGCGCGCCGTGCTGATCCGGCGCGCCGCCTGGGGGGCGCCGACGGTGATCGTCGGGGCCGACGCCCACGCACACGCGCTCGCCCGGACCCTGCTGGCCCAGCCCGAGCTCGGCCTGCGGCCGATCGGCTATCTCACCGATCCGGCACGCCCCGCTGAGGCCGCCGCGGCGATCCATGCCCATCCCGACCTGCCGCATCTCGGCCGCCTCGACGGCGCCGCCGGGATCGGGGGAGCCGAGGTCGCGATCTTCGCCTCCTGCGCCGATCTCGCGCAGTATGACAGCCGGCTCGGCCGCCTGCCCTTCGGCCGCGTCGTGCTCGCCCAGCAGATCCAGGATCTGCAGAACATGTGGATGCAGGTGCGTCCATTGGGCGACGCGATCGGCCTGGAGATCCGGCGCGAGCTCTACCGGCCGCGCAACCTCCTGATGAAGCGGCTGCTCGACGGCCTGCTGGCCGGGATCGGGCTGCTGCTGCTCCTGCCGCTGATCGGCGTTCTTGCCCTGGCGATCCGCCGGATCGACCCGGGCAGTCCGTTCTATGCCCAGACCCGGGTCGGCCGGCACGGCCGCCCGATCCGGGTCTGGAAGCTGCGCACCATGTACCGGGACGCGGAGACGCGGATCGCCGCGCATCTCGCCGCCGATCCGGCTGCCGCGGCCGAGTGGGCGCGTTACTTCAAGCTCAGGGACGATCCGCGGGTGCTGCCCGGCCTCGGCCGCTTCCTGCGCCGCACCAGCCTCGACGAGCTGCCCCAGCTCTGGAACGTCCTGAGGGGCGACATGAGCCTCGTCGGTCCGCGGCCCTTCCCGGCCTACCACATGGACGGGTTCGAGCCGGATTTCCGGGCCCTGCGCACCAGCGTCCCCCCGGGTCTGACCGGCCTCTGGCAGATCTCGGCCCGCAGCGACGGCGACCTCGCGGTCCAGCGCAGCCAGGACGGCTACTACATCCGCAACTGGTCGCTCTGGCTCGACCTCTACATCCTGCTGGCGACGATTCCCGCCGTGCTCTGCGCCCGAGGCGCGCGCTAGCGCCTTCCCGATCGCGTCGGCGTCGGGAACGGCTCCAGGTTGCTCGTGTGGAGCGCCCCGGTGCGAGGCACCGGCATCCGTTCCGGCGCAGCGCCCGGCCGGTGCCTCCCCTGACCGACGCGCCGGTTTACGGAGGCCCGGAGCGACGCGGAGGACGACGCGGGAGACCGGTCGCGCCCAGGGCTCGCTGCCGATGTGACTTACCGACCAATCCGGTTTTCCGCCCCGTGGCTCGGTCCGCCTCTCAACGCTGCCGGTTCGGGTTTCCGCGACCCAAAGGATCGACCGGAGATGATCGTCCCCGACTACAAGAGAAAGGCGGCGCCTTCGCGCCGCCTTTCTCTTGCCCCTGACTGCGTCGGACCTGCGCCTTACTGCGCAGCTCGGCCCGGCAGACGCGGGATGCCGTGCTTCAGGACCCACACCGCGGCCTGAGTCCGGTTCTGAACGTTGATCTTGCGCAAGATACCCTTCACGTGGATCTTCACGGTCGCCTCCGCGATGGCGAAGCGACGGGCGATCAGCTTGTTCGACTGGCCGTCGGCGAGGCAGGACAGAATCTCGATCTCCCGGTTCGAGAGCGCGCGGGCCCCCGGAGGCAGCTCGGAGCCCGCGTTCTGCACGGAGAGACGCACGGCCTGCGCGCCGTCGCCGCCGAGATGGGGCACCGCATCCATCGGCATCACGATGTTGCCGCGCATCACCACGTTGAGCGACTTGATCAGGGCCGCCGGCCGCGTGACGTGGTCGAGGCAGGCCTGGGCGCCCATCTCCAGCGCGTAGCGGAAGGTCGTCGGGTCGCGCATGTCGGTGAGCACGACGATGCGGGCCTGCGGGAACATCGAGCGCAGGAGGCCGATCGTGCCGTCCGCCACCTGAGGGGGCCCGAAATCGCTGAGCAGGACCAGGGCCGGGTCGCTGCCCGGTTCGATCTCCGCGATCGTCTCGAAACTGTCGAGGACAGCGTAGCCGTGCGCGTCGAGGATCCGGATCAGTCCGTCGCGGGACAGGCCCGCCGATCCGAGGAGGAGCGTCGCGATGGTCGCCCCACCGGGGAGCGGCCGAACCGGCATCGGAACGCGGGTCGTGCCCTGTCCGGCCCCGTACTGAAAATCAATCGTGCCTGGCATCCATCCCACTCCGAATTGGCATGCGTGGTCGATGAGCCGGTGCGCGCCCGCTCCGGCGCGCAGACCCTGAGGAGTTCCCCCACTTCTGACTTCCGTCCCGCCCAAAGGCGTCACGTCAGGGAACGGTAATCCATGTTATTGAAATTGCAACCATCTAAACATGGTGATTTGACCATAAATTGTGATTTTCTGGCCCCTAGTCTCTGTAGGATGTCGGACGCTCACGAAAGGGA
The DNA here is from genome assembly GCF_022179245.1 of Methylobacterium gregans. GTDB lineage: Bacteria > Pseudomonadota > Alphaproteobacteria > Rhizobiales > Beijerinckiaceae > Methylobacterium > Methylobacterium gregans. Next base: position 38,833 of record NZ_BPQM01000004.1, on the reverse strand, counting down.
GGGCGGAAAATAAACAAACGATAGCCTGATCGGCCCGCTTTGCGCTGGAGCAAAGGTCGACTCAGCCTTCCGACTACCGGGAGCAGAATCGCGCCTCGCGATCCGCATGATCGTTCAAGTTGTGATAAGGACGGGATCTCGCGCGCGTCAGGTGCGGTGACGGCGAAGCGCGGCGAATATTGAGTTTGCCGAGGGACCCGGTCCTGGCGCGGAGCGCGGCCGGTCCGCGCAGCCTCTGCGTGCGTCAGCCGAACAGGTCTTTCCGGGTCAGCCAGTCCGGGTCGATCAGCGCCTCGGCATCGGCGGGCATGAAGCTGCGGGACGGGCGCTCGTCGGGCGCCCCGCGCACCAGCTCGTCGGTCTCGCAGCGCTCGCCCGCCCGCAGCTGCTCGGCCAGGAGTTGGAGGTAGCTCGCGGCTGCCGTCGCGCCGAACGCCTCGGCGAAGCAGGCATGCGCCACCTCGACCATCGTCTCGATCACCGCCTGGGGCGGCGCGCCGTTCGCGACCGCGGCGTCGAGGGTCGAGCGCCACGCGTGGGACAGCTGCTCGCGGATTTCCGGGGTGTCGTCCAAGGTCGGGCTCGTTCGGGACCGGGCTCACTCAGTCCTCTTTCCCGATACGAAGTCAAATCCGTGGCGGACTACGGAGCGCGAGGTGCGAGACTGAACGTCTTCTCCAGGGCGACGCGGCCGGCGCGCTCGACGCGGAAGCGGGCCGCGTAGGCGCCGGCGGACCAGCCCTCGGCCGGGCGCTTGCGCCCGACGAAGAGCAGCGACTGCGCCCGCGGGCGCTCCAGGGCGGGCTGGACGCTCTGCGCGACCACCGTGCCGGTGGGATCGGTGAGGACGAGGCTCTGCACGTCGCCCGTCTCCAGCCCGATCGCCCGCACGTAGGCGACGAGCGCTCCGGATTCCGCGCCCGGCACCCGCGGCGCGCCGGCCTCAAGGCTCTCCATGCTCACCGGCGCGTCGGCGAAGCCCGCGTTGAGCACGCTGCCCGCCTGGTAGCCGAGGGCGCCGGCCGCCTTCGGTTCCCACAGGGTGCCGCCGCGGCCGGGCGCGGCCGGATCGCAGGAATCGGGCGGGCTTCCCGGCGCGAAGGGATCGACCACCTGCCCGCCGTGCCGCAGCGTGAGGTGGAGGTGGGGGAACTCCGTCATGCCCGACAGGCCGACCTGCCCGAGCGGCTGGCCCGCCGCGACCGTGTCGCCGGGGCGCACCACGAGGCTGCCCCGGGCCATGTGGCAGTACTGGCTCTCCCAGCCGTCCGCGTGGGCGATGACGAGCCCGTTGCCGCACTCCGCGCCCTTGATCACGGCCGCATCGCCGCCGCGCACCCGCCCGTCCGCCATGTCGGAGCGGGTCCGCAGGACCCGGCCCGCCGCCACGGCGAGGACGCGCCCGACCTCTCCCCCGGCCTCGGCGCCGGTGCGCACACGGAAATCCGTGCCGTTGTGCTTGTCGTAGGTGCGGCTGCCGCAGGCGTAGTCGCGCGCCCCCGGGCCCGGGTCGCGGTCGACGTAGTGCTGCACGAAGCAGGTGCGGCCCGGCTCGCAGGCGAGCGGGAGGTGCAGGCTGATCCCGGGCGGGCGCGCCTCCTCGGCCCGCGCGCCGCCGTTGGCGAGCGCGGCGAGCAGGAGGACGAGGGGCGCCCGGAGGCTCCGGCTGACCGGGCGGTGGATCGCGCATGCTTCGATGCGGCTCGTCGGGGTGCGAAGACTCATGCCGCCACTAGCCCGAAGGCACCTGCCCGGCGCAACCCGTCGCCGCGCAGATGTGAACGGAGCGGCCTACTTGGCACCGCAGCCGATGCAGATGCCCTTCTGGATCTTGTCGTCGGCCTTCATCTGCGGCGTCCGATCTGTGCGGTCGAGCTGTGCGTCGGCGCCCACACCGCCCGCGCCGGGGCGCGGCATCACGCGGCCGACCGAGGAGGCGTTGGGTGCCGTGACCGTCGAGGTCGGGCCGCCGCCGGTGCCGGTCTGGGACTGCGCCCAGGCGCCGGTCGGCGCGGCGAGCGCGGCCAGGATCAAGAGGGTGCGGGCGCGTTGCCCACCGGTGCGGGCGCGTCGCCCGCCGAACAGGATAGACTGAGCCATCGGAAGATCCTCCTTTCGCGCCCCCAACGCGGCAGAACGGCCCCGGTTCGCCGGATCGCGTAGGCCCGCTCCCTCAGGAGGCGGTCTCGGTCCCGGCGGCCTTGCTCGGCGGCCTTTCTCGGCGGCCTTTGCAGAACCGCTCAGCCACCGTATCAGGACGCGCCGTCCGTGCCCGTGCCCCCTGACACCACCCGGAGCCGCCACCGCGATGCGGGACCCGAACGCGATCGACTTCTGGCGCGGCCTCGCCCTGGTGACGATCTTCATCAACCACGTGCCGGGCAACACGTTCGAGCGCTACACCTACTCGCAGTACGGCATCTCGGACGCGGCGGAGCTGTTCGTGTTCCTGGCCGGCTGGTCGATCGGCATCGCCACCCGCGGCCGCGACGGCGCGCCCGAGCCGCGCGGGCGCACCGTGGTCCGCCTGCTCTCGCGCACGATCGAGGTCTATCGCGCGCAGCTCACCGTGATGCTGCTGGCGCTGGCGACGATCGCCGGCACCGCGCTGGTGCTCGACAACCCGCTGATCCTCGAATGGCACAATGCCGGCACCTTCTTCGCCGACCCGATCCAGACCATCGTCGGCATCGCCCTGCTCACGCACCAGCTCGGCTTCTTCAACATCCTGCCGCTCTACGTGGTGCTGCTCGGGATCGCGCCGGTCTTCATCCTGCTGGCCCGGCTGAGCCGGCCGGCGGCGCTGATCCTCTCGGGCGGCCTCTATCTCCTCAGCCTGATCGAGGAGTGGAACCTGCCTTCCTGGCCCGGCGAGGGAGACTGGTTCTTCAATCCCCTGTGCTGGCAGTTCCTCCTCGTGCTCGGCTTCGTACTCCAGGACTGGAACCGCGAATCGGACACCCTCGCGCGCTGGTCGCGCAGGCTGATGCCGGCGGGAATCGCTCTGGTTCTTCTGGGCATCGCGTCCGCGGTGCTTGAGATTCGGCCCGATCCGTTACGCGTCCCGGAACCGCGGCTGCTCTTCACCTTCGACAAAACTTACCTGACGCCCGCGCGACTGCTACACTTCCTCGGCGTGTTGCTGGCGTTCCGCGCGGTCTACGGGCTCGTCGCGCCCCGGATCGGGCCGGTCGCGGGCTATCTGGCGCGCCTCGGCCGGAATTCCCTGGCCGTGTTCTCGATGGGGTCGCTCCTGAGCCTGGGCGGGCAGCTCCTGCGTTTCTGGACGGGTGGCGGCCTGCTGGTCGACCTGGCCATCCTCTGCCTCGGCCTGCTCGCGATGGGCTACACCGCATGGTTCGTCGAATGGCGCTCCCGCAAACCGCGCCCCCGGGTTTGAGACCGGCCCTGCTGGCGGCGGCGCTGCTCCTCGGCGCGGCGGCCGCCGAGGCGCAGGATGCCGCGCAGGCGCCCGCGCTGCAGCCGTCCGCGGCGCGGCCGGCCCCGACCGTGATCTCGCCGCCGACCACTGCCGAGCCCGGCGACGCCAGTCTCTCGCCCGAGTGCCGGGTGCCGGGCTCGCAGCTCTACACCCTCGCCAAGCTCAGGGCCGTGAAGGCCGCCCTGAAGGAGAAGCGGCCGGTGCGGGTGCTCTCGATCGGCGGGACCTCGGCGGGGCTGGGGGCCTCGGCCACCTACCCGGTCAAGCTCGAGACGGCGCTGGAGCGCTCGCTGCCGGACGTCGATATCGAGGTCGAGGCCCGCGGCCTGCAGGGTGAGATCGCCTCGGGCGCGGCCGAGCGCCTGCGCAGCATGGTGGCGGAACTGGAGCCCGACCTCGTCGTCTGGCAGGTCGGCACCCACGACGCACTCTCGCGCGTCGAGCTCTCGGCCTTCGCGGATGCCCTCGACGACGCGGTCCGCTGGATCAAGTCGCACGACATCGACGTGGTGCTGGTCGATCCGCAATACACGGCGAGCCTCGCCGACGACGCCTACTACAACGACGTGGTGCGCACCGTGCGCACGGTGGCCGCCCGCGAGCAGGTACCGCTGGTCCAGCGCTACGAGGCGATGCGCTATCTCGCGGGCCGGACCGACAAGGGCGAGGGCCATATGCTCGGGCGGCAGTTCCGCTTGAACGACCTCGGCCTGCGCTGCATGGCCGAGCACGTCACCCGGGCGATCACGCTCTCGCTTCTCCAGCAGGACGGTGGCGCCCGCGACGCGCCGGCCCAGCAGGCCGAGAAGCCCGCCGCCCCGCGTTAAGGGCCCGGCAACGCCGCCGCCCCATAGAGGAGGCTTCGGTCTTCGCGCGGAGCGGGCATGGCGGTCTCGGCTGTTGCGGGCGCGACCTGGCTGCGCCTGCGGGACGGCGCCGCGGGCGCCGCGCTCAGCGTCTTCGCGATCCGCGTCGCGGCGGCGGGCCTCGCCTACGGCGCCCAGGTCGTCGCGGCGCGGCTGATGGGCTGGGACGGCTACGGCATCTACGCGAGCCTCTGGGTCTGGACCGTCATGCTCGGCCACACCCTGACGCTCGGTCTCTCGCAGGGCGCCTGCCGCTTCCTGCCCGTCGAGCAGGCGCGAGGCGATCTCGACCATGCCCGCGGCTATCTCGCGGCCGGCACGCTCGTCACGCTCGGCGTCTCCAGCGGCCTCGTCCTCCTCGGCCTCGGCCTGCTCCGATTGTCGCCCGATCTCCTTCCCGAGGCCTACCGGACACCCCTTCTGCTAGCGGCCTGCCTGCTGCCGCTTCTGGCGCTGCAGGACTACCTCGAAGGAGTGGCGCGCAGCCAGAACTGGGTCGTACTCGCGATCCTGCCGCCCTACTTGCTGCGGCAGCTCGTGATGGTCGCAGGGCTGGCCGCCGCCGTCCTCGCCGGCGCCTCGGCCCGGCCCGAAGTCGCGATGGCCTGCATGCTGCTGGCGGCGGGCGTCTCTACGGCGCTTCAGGCGCTCGTCCTCGCCCACCGGCTGCGACGGGTGTTGCCGCCGGGGCCGCGCCGCTTCCGTCCACGGGTCTGGCTCAAGGCCTCTCTGCCCATCGCCCTCGTCGATCTCGCCACCACCGCCTTCGGGTTCGTCGACGTCCTGCTGCTCGGCCTCCTGATGCCCCCTTCCGCGGTCGGCCTCTACTTCGCGGTAACCCGCGTGCAGCAATTCGTGCCCTTCGTGCAGTTCGCCGCCAGCGCCGCCACCGCCCAGCGCTTCAGTGCCGCCCAGGGCCGCGGCGACCGAGCCGGGCTTGCGCGGCTCATCCGCCTTCAGGCGCGGGCCACCGCCGCCGCCACGCTCGTGACCGGGCTCGCGGTCCTCGCCGCCGGGCCGCCGCTGCTGGCCGTGTTCGGTGAGGGCTTCGGCGCGGGCGTGCCGGCGCTGGCCGTGCTGGTCATGGGCAGCGTCGCCGCCAGCCTGTTCGGACCGGGCGAGGACCTCCTGACCATGCTGGGCGGCGAGCGGCTCTGCGCCGGGCTCACCCTGGCCGCCCTCGGCGTGGCGATCCTGCTCGGCCTTCTGCTGATCCCGGCCCTCGGCCTCCTGGGCGCGGCGGCGTCCATGTCCGCCGCCACCGTTCTGCGCGCCCTGGCCCTGGCCTGGGCCGCCCGCGCCGTCCACGGCCTCGCGACGCCGATCTGGTCGGAACTTCGAACCGACCGCGCGGATGCCGCGGGCCGATGAGCGACGGGGGGCCGGAGGTCGCGATCCGACCGCTCGCTACCCTCGACGGGCGAGCCTGGGACGACCTGTACGGCCGCGCTCGCGCCCCCCACCCGCATTACAGCCGACACGTCATGACGGCACATCGGGCCGCGGGGCTCGTCGGCGACGATCTCGCGGTTCTCGCCGTCGGTCGCGGCAGTCGGCTCGACGCGCTCCTGCCGTTCCGGCTGCGGCGCGATCCCGTCGGCCTCGGCGGGCCTGTCGCGGGCCCGTTCCACTCGCCATTCGTGACGGCGACGGGCCCGCTCGTCGCCGCGGAGGCGTCGAACGCACTGGACGCCCTGGTCCGGGGGCTCGCCGTCGCGGCCCCGGGCCGCGCGTGGCGCTGGCCGCTGCTGCCCCGCGCCGAGGCCGAGCCGCTGGGCGCGGCCCTCGACCGGGCCGGCTGGTCGCACGGCGCGGTGTCGGCGTTCGCCCGGCCCGTGCTCGACCGGCGCGAGAGCCACGCGGCCTTCCTGGCCGATCACCCCAGGAGCGGCCGCCTGAAGGATCTGCGCCGGCGCGCCCGCCGGCTCGCCGGGGACGGCGCACTCGCCCTCCGGACGGCGACCGAGGGTCCGGAACTGGCGGCCGCGGTCGAGGCCTTCCTGACGCTGGAGCGGCGCGGCTGGAAGGGCGCGGCCGGAACCGCCATGGCCTGCCGTCCCGAGACGGCGCGGCTCGCCCGCGCCCTGTTCGCCGCGGTGGACGGCCCTGTTCGCGCCCGGGCCGACTGCCTGACCCTCGATGGCGTGCCGGTCGCGATCAGCCTCGCGCTGACGGACGGGTGCACCGCCACGCTTCTGAAGACGGCCTATGACGAGGCGCGCCGCGCTCAGGCTCCCGGCCTCATCCTGGAAGCCGAGATCGTCAGGGCCTGCCACGAGACCCGCTTTGCCGATCGGCTCGATTCGGCCGCGCTGCCCGGATCGGTCCTGGAAGATCTCTATCCCGAGCGCGACACGCTGTTCGAGATCGTGGCGCTGCCGCCGGGCGCGTCGATTCCATCGCTCGAGCAGCGGATCCGGCTCGCCCGGCTCGCTCAGCACGCCCGCGCGGCGGCAAAGCGGGTGCTCGGGCGGCGTTGAGCCTTCACCTGGGCCGCGCTGGGCGCGGGAACGTTGGGCCCGGGCGACCGTTCTGCTCGGCATGGCCGAACCGCCGCGCGCACCCCCTGCCGGCCTGTCCCGGACCGACGGAGACGGCGCGCGACGCCGGTCGAAGCTCCGTCGGGTACTGCTTCTGGTGGCGACCCTCGCCGCTGTGGCCTGGCTCGCCTTTCACCTGCGCTGAGCCGAGCGAGCGGCGATGGCGGTTCGCGCCGCTGTTGCCCGAACGCGACACCGGGCGGAATGCGCTTCCGCTGCCTCGCCGAACGGCCCGTCGCGCCCATGTTGGCTCTGCCGGCCGCGACGACCCGGCGGCGCTTCGGTCGGCCGACTCCCGATCCGGTCGGCCGAAGCGCCCTCCACCTCAGGGCGAACGCTCACCCGGCGCGTCGCGGAGCCGGGCGGGATTGCCGACCGCGACGCCGCCCGCCGGCACATCGCGCGTCACCACGCTGCCGGCCCCGATGATCGCGTCGTCGCCGACCGTCACGCCCGGCAGCAGGATGGCGCCGCCGCCGATCCAGACATTCGCCCCGATCGTGACCGGACGGCCGAATTCCAGCATTTGCCGCCGCTGGGCCGGGTTGCGCGGGTGGTCGGCCGTCAGGATCTGCACGCCGGGCCCGATCTGCGTCAGGTCGCCGATGCTGACCTGGACCACGTCCAGGATGCAGCAATTGTGGTTCATGAACACGCCCCGTCCGAGACTGATGTTGTACCCGTAGTCGCAGTGGAAGGGCGGCCGGATGTTGCACCCCGCTCCGACGCGCGCGAACATCGCCTCCAGCAGAGCCTGTCGCTCGGGCTGGCTCAGGGTCTGGGTGGCGTTGTAGCGGTCCATCCAGGCGGAGATCCGCCGGTTGTCAGCGGCAAGTTCCGGATCGTCGGCGATGTAGAGTTCGCCGGCGAGCATCCGCTGCTTCTGGGAGCGCTCGTCCAGAGACCGGGTCATGGATCCTCCAGGCATCGATCGGGGGCGGTGAAGGCGCGGGCCGTGGGTGGTCAGGTCTGGCCGACGCGCTCGAGCCACTCGGCCTCCGTCAGGACCGTGACGCCATGCTTCTCCGCCTCCTTCAGCTTCGAGCCGGCGCCCGGACCCGCCACGACGAGGTCTGTGTTTCCGGAGACCGACGAGGCGACCTTGGCCCCGAGCCGCTCGGCCGTGGCCTTGGCTTCGTTGCGCGTCATCCGCTCCAGGCTGCCGGTGAAGACCACGATCTTGCCGGCGAGATCGCTGTCACCGGTGGGCGTCGCGATCTCGGGGCGCTCGGTGCGCACCTCGGCGAGGAGCGCGGCGACCGCGTCGCGGTTGTGCGCCTCGGCGAAGAAGTCGATCAGCGCGTCCTTCACCACGTCGCCGACATCGCTCGCGCCTTCGGCGAAGCGCAGATAGGCGTCGCAGGGCCGTTCGCGGGCCGCGCGCAGCAGGGCCGCGTCGAACGCCTCGCCCTCGCCGAAGGCGGCGATCAGCTTCTCCCGCGCGGCCGCGCCCAGGCCCTTCACGGCGCCCGCTGCCAGCACGTCGGGGGGCAGGCCCTGCGCCTCGCGTTCCGCGACGCGGTCGAGGAGCGCTTCGCGCACCACCGGGCCGATCCGCTCCACCGCGTCGAGTTCGAGCCAGGCGAGGCCCGGGCGGCAGGCGCCGGCCGCGTCGACTGCCGCGATCAGCGCCGGCATGTCCGCGAACACCTTGGCGAGTTCCTTCGCCGTCACCTCGCCGACATTCGGGATGCCGAGGCCGAAGATGAAGCGGGGCAGGCCGACGCTGCGCCGGGCCGCGATCGCCGCGAACAGGTTCTCGATGGCGAGCGCCCGCTCCTCCTTGCGCGCCGCCTTCTTGGGCTGGCGGATCGTCTCGCCGGCGGCGCGCGCCGCCTCCTCCTTCTGCCGGGCGCGCGCGTCGGCGAGCGCCCGGCGGCGTGCAGCGAGCGCGTCCTTCACCGCGTCGAAATCGAGCCGGAAGATGTCGGCCGGCTGGCGGATCAGCCCGTCCTCGTAGAGCGTCTCGATATAGGTCTCGCCGAAGCCCTCGATGTCGAAGGCGTTGCGCGAGACGAAGTGCTTCAGCCGCTCCAGCCCCTGCGCCGGGCAGATCAGGCCGCCGGTGCAGCGGCGCACGGAGTCCGGCTTCTTGGTGCGCGGATTAAAGGCGCGCACCGCCTTGCTGCCGCAGGCCGGGCAGGTCTCGGGGAAGGCGTAGGGCCGCGAATCCGTGGGCCGCTTGTCGAGCACCACGTCCATCACCTTCGGGATGACGTCGCCTGCCCGCAGCACGATCACGGTGTCGCCGACCCGGATGTCGCGGCCCTCGCGGATGGGCTCGCCGTCGCCGCCGACGCCCTTCACGTAGCCTTCGTTGTGGAGCGTCGCGTTCGACACCACCACGCCGCCGACCGTCACCGGCCGGAGCTTGGCCAAGGGGTTGAGCGAGCCGGTGCGGCCCACATTGATCACGATCTCCTCGACGACCGTGAACGCTTCCTGCGCGGCGAACTTATGGGCGAGTGCCCAGCGCGGCGAGCGCGAGACGAAGCCGAGCCGGCGCTGCAGGGCGAGGTCGTCGACCTTGTAGACGACGCCGTCGATGTCGTAGCCGAGATCCGCCCGGTCGGCCTCGATCCGCCGGTAGTGGGCCAGCATCCCGGCCGTGTCGGTGCAGCGCACGGTGAGCGGGTTCACCGGCAGGCCCCAGGTGCGGAAGCGCTCCATCACCCCGGACTGGGTGCCCTCGAAGGCGGGCTCCACCGCGCCCCAGGCATAGGCGAAGAAGCGCAAGGGGCGGGACGCGGTGATCGTGGGGTCGAGCTGGCGCAGCGACCCGGCGGCGGCGTTGCGCGGATTGGCGAAGAGCGGCTTGCCCTGGGCTTCCTGGCGCGCGTTGATCGCCGCGAAGTCGGCGTGGCTGAGATACACCTCGCCGCGCACCTCGCAGAGCGGCGGGACGCCCGCGCCCGTCAGCCGCTCCGGGATGTCCTGCACGGTGCGGGCGTTGGCGGTCACGTTCTCGCCGACCTCGCCGTCGCCGCGCGTGGCTGCGGTGACGAGAACGCCGTCCTCGTAGCGCAGGGAGAGGGAGAGCCCGTCGATCTTCGGCTCGGCCGTGAAGGCGAGCGGCTCGGACTCCGGCCAGTTCAGGAAGCGGCGCACCCGCGCGGCGAACTCCTCCACCTCCGCGTCCGCGAAGGCGTTGCCAAGGGAGAGCATCGGCACCGCGTGCCGGACCTTGCCGAACTTCTCCGACGGCTTGGCACCGACGGACGCACTCGCCACGCCCGTTCCGGCCAGATCCGGAAAGCGGGCCTCGATGCTCTCGAGCCGGCGGCGCAGCCGATCGTATTCCGCGTCCGTGATCTCGGGCGCGTCCTCTTGGTAGTAGAGGCGGTCGGCCTCGGCGATCCGCTCCGAGAGCGCCGCGTGCTCGGCACGCGCCGCCTCCGCGGTTTCGGGCAGGTCAGCGTCGGCGGTGTTCGCGCTGGCATTCGCGGCGGGGTTCGGCATGATCGCGGCTGGCTTGTCGGTGGGCAGGCGCTTCTATCGCATGGTGGCAGGGCATGGCGACCGCGGCGCTCGGCCTCCGCGCCCTTTCCACCGTCCGGGCTCGGGAAGACTGCGACATGAATGGCCCGGTGCCATGACGACCACGATCGGTGCCGCCGCGGCCGGCTGGACGGCAGCGGAGCCCGCAGCGCGCAGCGGAGCCAGCGTCTGGCTCGTCGATCTCGCCCTGTCGCCGCCGGCCCTGACCGCTTGCGACGCGGTGCTGTCGGAAGCGGAGCGTGCCCGGTCCGACCGCTTCCTGAGGACCGAGGATCGCGACCGCTACCGCGCCAGCCACGCGGCCCTGCGGCTGGTACTCGGCCGCGCCCTCGGTGCCGATCCGCGCGGTCTCGCCTTCGCGACCGGGCCGAACGGCAAGCCGGAACTCGCCGGCGCGGCGCCGGATGCACCCGGCTTCAACCTCTCGCACTCGGGCGGGCTGGCCCTGATCGGCCTCTCGACCCACCATCCCATCGGTGTCGACGTCGAGAGGATCAGGCCGCTGCCCGACGCGCTGCGCATCGCCCGCGGTCATTTTTCACCCGACGAGACCGAGACTCTTGCGACGACGCCCGAGCGTGAGCGCGTGGCAGCCTTCTTCGGCTTGTGGACGCGCAAGGAGGCGGTGGTGAAGGCGCTCGGCGCCGGCCTCGCCATGCCCCTCGATCGCTTCAGCGTGACGCTCCCGCCCGCCGCACCGCGCCTCCTGCGGATGCTGGGCGGCCCCGCTGCCTGGACGCTCCGCGACCTCGAACTCGGCCGCGACTACGCCGCGACCGTTGCCGTCACGGGCGGCGACGTGCCGGTCATTCTGCGAGCGCTGCCAACGGGTTGGCCCGACCATCTCCCGTGACCGCAAAGATTCTCGCGCGAGATTGCCCAAGGCAGCTTGCGGCGCGACGAGGCCGCAGCTATACACCCGCTCGCCGGCGCTGACCGGCCTTCGGAGTGTAGCGCAGTCTGGTAGCGCACCACGTTCGGGACGTGGGGGTCGCAGGTTCAAATCCTGCCACTCCGACCATTAATACAATAGCTTGGGCCGATCCCGAAATTCTCGGCCCATGAAATGGCCCACGAAATGGGCGTTAACGCTTCCCCCCGAAACGCGCCTGCGGCCCCATCCTGGAAATCAGGATGCTGACGCTCGTAGGTCCCATGAAGCGTCTCCATCATCATGCCGAGCATGTCGGCCGCCTCCCATACATCCACGCCCGCCTGCATCAGCCACGTCGCAGCCGTGTGCCGCATGACGTGCGGGACCACCTTCGCGTCGAGCCCGGCGTTGCGCAGACAGCCGCGCCAACCCGTGCGGATAGGGGTGGAGAGCGAATCGCCGCTTGACGTGTGGATGACGTGCAGCACCCCGTGCTCAGCGTCGCTTGCAGCCCAGCGAGTGAGGTGCGGGACGAGGCGATGCGCCACCTTCTCGGGTTGGCGCCGCTTTCTCGTCTCCCGCTCCCCCTCCCCTCGCCGGTAGATCCGACCTCGCTCGAGATCGAACCAGCCGCCGGTCGTGTTCGGGTGACACTGCAGGGGTTCGATCGCCTCGTGCCGGGTGCCGGTGTAGATCCCGATCAGGATGAAGCGGCGGATGTGGGCGCGCCGCGTGCGCGTCACCCGGTCCCGCCGAATCAGGCGACCGTCCGCGTCCCGCCTCCACCGGCGGCCGAGCGGATCCCAGATGAAGCCGAGCGAGGCCGCGAGCAGCCTCATGCCGGGTCAGCCATCTCTCGCGCGCCACCGCCTTCTCGGGCAGCGTCACCTTCGGCACCGCGGCCAGGGTGTACTCGGCATGGTAGAGGTTCACCGCGGCTCGGAGCACCTCGAGATCCCGCCGGTCAGTCGCTACGCTGACGCGCTTTTCCTTCGCAGGCCCCTTCCGTGCAGCTTTCAGAGGCTGGCTCGTCCGCCACGTGACGTAGTCGCGGCAGGACGCGCCCTTGATCGCGGCAACCGGTTTGTCGCCCCAGAACTCCAGCAGCTTCGCCACGTAGGCGAGCATCTCGTCGTACCGGGTGACGGCGCCGGCGCTGGCCTCCTCCCCCGGACGCTCGGCCTGGGCGTAGAATCTCAGGACATCGGCGACAGCGAGCTCGGCGGGAGAATGCGTGCCGACGTCGAGACGTGCTGGCGCCCGATGTAGGTCGCAAGGAAACGCGCAGCGCCGCCATGGTCGTCAGGCCCGCATTCTGCGCTGACCTCAGCGCCTCGGTGGAGGACGACCCAGACAGGTTCGCGGCCGGCGCGCTCCCTGAGCCAGAGGCGGGGCGGCTTGGCTTTGCGGCCCGGCATGGCGTCGTCATCTCCCGTATCGCGCGCGGCGTAGTCAGCATCTTGCCCGCGACCGTACGGACGGCCAAATCGCCGTCCTTGATCGCTGTCCGCAGGCTGGAAAGTGTCAGCGGGCCCGGCGGGAAGACCACCGCGACGGCCTTGTACAGGGTCATGGGCTCGTCGTCGGACCAGAGGTCCGGCGTCGGGCGCTGGGCGATTCGGATGGCCGCGCGCGGCATCTAAGCGCCCTCCCCGGCCGAGACGCTTCGGGCCGTACGGGTGGGCGGCACGTGGTTCCATGCGCTGGGCTTATGAGGCGGCACGGGGCGACGCCGGAACGCTCCGGGCTGCCAGCCGTAGACGGTCAGACCGAGCGCCAGGAGCTCGACCCCCGACAACGCGATCCAGGACGACCGATGATGCTATTCCGCGAAGTGGCCCATGCCCTCGGGCTTGGTGTTCTCACCGTCGATGTCGAGGACACCCTTGACAGCTACCTCTGACGTCGGAGGTGACAGAGCATGAGTGGCGCCTATTGAAGACATCATCTTAGCAATGCGCGCACTCACGCCGCCCTGCACCATGCGGAATGCGTCAAGGGTGTGCTGCGACACGTCAGGACCCAAACCTTGACCATAAGTCTTCGTTAACCCGCCAGCACAGCAGCGGACACGATGGAGACTAGTCATGACAACCCTGAAGGCTGAACTCGCCATTGGTGCTCTTGGCGCTCTGGGTACAGCTGCCGCGATAGCGGTAGTCGTGCAGAGTCTTGCCTTGCCTGCTCACTTCGCTTGAGCTCAGTGAGCATGGGTGGCCTAACAGAGAGGCCGCCCAGTAAATCGCATCGCCGACGCTCACCCATGACGCTCCTCGAGCCATGCCGTTGTGCTCTACGCCATTGAGGATTCGGCTGACCGGGAAGCGCCTTGCTCGACCGGACGCATGATCCTCTTGGATCGCGCGCTCGCTCGTTTGCTGTGAGCGTCCAGCAGTAGTAGCCTTCCCGCTGCGCAAGCTCAGTCGAGTTACGCGGTGTGCTCCCCGATGCCGCACGAACTGCCGATCTCCCTCGTCCTCGCGGCCGGCTTCACGCTTGGGTGCCTTGGCATTCATCGAGCGCGCCGGCATCCGGACGCCATCGCTCTGACCTTGATCTCGCTGCTCGGCCTCACTGCCACGCTGTATGTTGGTCGCCACGCTCACGTGAGCGGTCATCGCACGGCCGAGCATGCGGGGCCCGACCACAACTGGACTGCCGAGCTGAGGCGGCCGACGCCCTGAGCTTTTCCGGGCTGAGGGCGGTCTTTACACGGCGCGGAATCCGCGCGCAGGAGCCGCTGAGTGTCTCAAGGGGGTAATACCTGTTATCCAGCAACCTGGATCCTTTCGGCTTGAAAACTTCTGTTCGCGCTTTACTGCGCTCTTCAGCGATCATGAAGATCATAAGCTGATTATCAGCGCATCATGGGAGGAGTGCATGAAATGCTGCGAGGCTGCCTTCGTTGACTCGTTCCACGCTCTCAAGCGTGCCCATCTCGAACTTGTCAGTGCGTATGACATGGCAGACGCAGCGGGATTTGAAGACCTTTCCAGGTATCCCCTCTACTTCATCGCAGCGGGCTTGGAGCACGTGGAGCGGCTGCACTGTTGCAGGGCGCCGTTCATACAGCGGCTTGCAGCTGTAAAGCGGTTGGAAAACGCGTTCGACGTTGCCGCGAGCGAGTGTGCGGCTGACATCAACCTCTGACCTGCTGTTCTCGGCCGAGGCTCGGCTACCTCACAGGGCGGGCGGAAATCGGAAGGGCGACGGGCGCCTCGTCCGCAGCGGACCGGGCGAGGGTCACAGGCCGGGTGCGGCGGCGCCTCGTGGCGGCGGCCTTGTCGGACCCGCGCTGGGCCTGCGAGCTGCCAGCGCGGTTGCTGGCCGCGTGTCCACGGCGTAGGCCTCGCGGGGGAACCAGTAGCGGCCGCTCATGCCGCCTCCAATTGACACGCCAAGCCGCATTCGACGTCAAAATCGTCATCGCTGTCCGGCAGCGTCGGCAGCTCGGGTGAGCGGCGAACCTCGGCTACGAGGGCGGCGACGGCCGTGCGGCCGTCGAAGGTGTGGCCCCACTCGGCCTCCTCACGGATCCACCTGTTCGCGCGCCACGGCTCCTGCCGGATCACGCGCTTGCGGATCTGGCGGCCCTTCCGGAAGCATAGGTCGCAGTTGCCATGGCCGGGCGGCAGGTCGAGGTCGAAGGGCTGCTTGCGCCAGAAGGCTCGGACCATCGCCTTCGTCACGCCTGCCTCGACCAGCCGGTAGACGACGCGGCGGCCGAAGCGATCGGCGTCGGCCTTGGCCTTGGACACGCGGCCGGGCGGCTCATCGTCGCGCAGGCCGACGACCTCGGTGTAGGCGCCATTCTCGCAGCCCCAGGATCGGGCGAGCGCCTGCGCGGGCAGGATCTTCAGGAACTCGCTGCAGAAGCGCTGCCGCCCGTTCGGTATGGCTCGCTTCATGGCGATCAGGGCGGCGAAGGGCTCACCGTTGCCGGAGGCCGAGTTGAGGCCGACATGGGCGAACCCCGCTGGATCAACCCTCAGGCCGTGCGAGTCGTTTGCCTCCAGTCACTCCCGGAATCCTGTGCGCGCCTCGAGCCGCGCCGGGGTGGCCCGCCACTCGATCCAGGGACGCGGATACCCCAGGGACGCGGATACCCCAGCGTGACTCGACGTCATGGAAGAAGCGGAGCGTGCCAGGATGCTCGCGGCCGGTGTTCGTGAAGACCAAGCGGACGTCCGGCGGTAGGGTCCCGCCATGCGCGGCCAGGATTTGGGCGAGAAGATAGCCGGATGTGCGGCCGCCGCTGAACGCGATCTGGGCCGGCCCCGTGATGCGGTACGGATCGCGCTGCCCGCCGGCCGACGCGGAGGGGCGGACGGGCGCGGTCATGCTGCGGCTCGCAGGCGCGCAGCCAAAGGTCCGGCTATCGCCTCTGTACCCGCGCCGGCCTGTGCAAACCGAGTGCTGCACCGACTGCGGCCAACCCTCATACGCACTGCGCGCCGAGGATAATTCGTAATACAGAGCTTGCGATTGCGATGAGAATTTGAGAGGTCAAAAGATGACGCGATGTTGCGCGCCGCCGCATCGCAGCATGCGAACTGAATTAGATCGTTCGTAAGAAATATTTGGTCTATCTCTCTATGGACACAAGCGATACGGAACCAAAGATTGCAATCGAAGAAAAGATCGAAGATCTGGCAAGATCTATACAAGAACTCGCTCAATCTCTCGACCTGAAGAAGGAGGCCGGCATCGATCCGGGCGATACCCAAAGGCTGGTATCGACGCTGCTGCAGCTGAAATCGATGAAGGAGCTCGGCATCGATGAGCCTCACAGAGAGACGGTTGAGGCCATCGAACGCATGACAGCTGCTCTCAAGCAGGCATCTGCGGGTAAGCGGGCGGACTGAGACCACAGCGAGTAAGGACAGGCTGCCAGCGCAAGTCGGGCATGGGATGCGAGCGGCCACCCGTTAGGCCTCCTCGCGCTCGCGGGCGGCCTCGGCGCGGCCGTCGGCCTGCCCGGCCTCGAAGTGCGCGAGGCGCGCGACGTCGGCCTTGATGTCGGCCGTGAGCTCCTTCCGCATGCCCTGGATGCCGCCCTCGTAGCCGAGGAGGTAGTCGGGGCTCTGGCGGTTGATCGCGGGCGCGGCAAGCGCCTCGTCCTGTTGTTCGTCCTCGTCGCCTTCCGGCTCGTCCGACTCTACGAAGGTGTCGGCCACAGCCAGCGCCGCCTCGGCGGCGGGCTTGGAGGCGACGGCCCAAGCGATCGAGCGCATCAACGAGGCCTACAACAAGGGAGGGCTGCTCGGCGTCGGCAAGTTCCTGAAGGATCTGCCCGGCGACGCCGCGCGCGAGAAGCTCGCCGAGACCCTGCCGGAGCGGAAGAAGGAGCAGGCCGGCCAGATCAAGGCGATCGAGGACGACATCACGGCAACCGAGCGAAGGATGCGGCAGACCGGGCGCTCCCAGGACCAGATCGACGGCGTGCTCCGGTCGAAGCGGGCGGCGCTCGCGGCGGCCAAGCGCGCGCAGGGCGACCTCGACATGGAGACAGCAGGCCTGCGGAAGGATCCGCCGAGCATGCTGCAGGACCCGACCGCGCCGATCCAGGGGCAGACCGGCCCGATCGGTCAGGGCGGCGGCTCGCGGTTCGGCTCGGCGTTCGGCGAGGCCTTCCCGCTCGACACCTCGGGCCGCAAGCCGCTGCCCTCCGTGACACCGCTGCCACCGCGCCGGCCGGCCAGCCTGCCGAACATCTACGGCGACATGAACGACGCGCTTGGGCCGGGGCAGACGATCGCGCCGAAGGTCGACACCTCGCAGGTCGAAGGCGCTCAGACCAAGCTCGACGAAGTCGGGACCAAGATTGACGAGGTTGGGCGGAAAACCATCGCGCCGAGCGTCAACAGCGCACCCGTGGACGGCATCATCGAGAAGCTCGGGCGCGTCCTCGCGCTGATCTCGCAGGTGAACAGCGGCGCCGGCGGCGCAGCGGCGAATGTCAACTCGCTCGCCACGGCGGCCGCGAACGCGGGCGGCGCGATGGGGCGCACCGGCCGTGTCGCGCAGGCCTTCGCGAACTCGCCCTCGGCCGGGGAGGCCTGATCCATGCTCTGGCAGGTTGGCCCGCTCACCATCTCGCGGCGCCCGTACAACATCGAGGAGTGGTCCCGGGAGGCCTCGGCGTCCTGGGCGAAGAAGGAACTGCTCGGGCGGCGCCCAGACCGCGAGTTCACGGGCGAGGGCGAGGAAAAGCTGTCCCTGAAGGGCAGGCTTCACCCGTTCAACCGCCGCGCCATCGCCGGCCTGTCGAGCCTGGAGCTGGCGCACAGCCTCTGCCGCTCCGGGCAAGGCCGGCACGGATCCCCGCAAAGCCGGCGACTGAGCCGCGCGGGCTGACCCTGGCAACCTCACACGACGGCGCCGGCCCACCCGGCGAACAGCCCAGCGGCCAGCCACCCCCCAAATAGCAGTACCGATACCTCGATCGGGTCGCGCCATGCTCCCCACACCTCGGCCGCCGCCGTAATCTTGCCGATCTTTCGCATCGCAACCCCCGCTTCGTGTTCTGATCTACTGAATAGCGAAGCTTGCAGCACTCACCACATCGCGTTGGTGGGTAATCCTTTCGGATGATGCCTGCTGCCAGATCCAGCTGCGTCCCCGCGTGCGCCGCCTAGTCGCCCGACCGCCTCGGCCGCATCGCAAGACCGAGCGCAATGACGAGACCTGTACCGCCCACCGCGGACAGCCCGACAAACAGTAAATCTCCGTCCATGGCGTCCTCCCGGCCCCGGCCAGCAGTAAGTCGGCCGCGAGCTGGATGGAGGCATGGGCCGAATATGCTGGTCCGACAGTGAGCTCCATCACATAAGAGGAATTGACCATGGCAGCCGCCAACTTCGAGCGGGCGCTTGCGCTCGTGCTCGTCCATGAAGGAGGCTACGTCGACCATCCGAAGGATACGGGCGGCGCAACCAACCTCGGCATCACCATCGGCACGCTCTCGGACTGGCTGGGCCGGCCCGCGACCAAGGCCGAGGTCCGGGCGCTCACCCGCGCGACCGTCGCGCTGATCTACCAGAAGAACTACCGGGACGCGGTTCGGGCCGACCGGCTGCCCTCCGGCGTGGATTACTGCGTCTTCGACATCGCCGTAAACTCAGGCCGGAAGCGGGGCGCCATGTCCCTGCAGCGCGCCGTCGGCGTGGCCGACCACGGGGCGGTCGGCGAGATCACGCTGAAGGCGACCACCAGCAAGCCCGCGCTGCAGACCATCGAACGCATCTGCGCGGACCGGCTCGCCTTCTTGCGTAAGCTCTCGACCTGGCCGATCTTCGGGAAGGGCTGGTCGAGCCGGGTTTAGGGCGTGCGGGCCGAGGCGCTCGCAATGACGCAACTCGCGGCGCCGACTGTGTCGGTGGGCGTAGAGCCCTTGCCGCCGCCCTCGGCCGGGCCCGTGTTCGCGCCCGCGCAGCGCAACGGCGGCTCGCCCGCGGCCACCCCGCCGCCGATCGCCACCAACCCCGAGGCCGAGAAGCCGGGCTTATGCGCTGGCGTCCTCGCGCGGCTGCGCGCCGCTCATCCCCCGCGGCAGAAGGGCTGATCCCATGGCCGGCGGCATCATCGGCACCATCGTGAACGCAGCCCTGCCCGGGCTGCTCCCCTCCGTGGCGGATCGGCGAAAATCCTCGTCGACCGCCTCGTCCCGGACCCGGCCCACAAGGCGGCGGCCTAGCGCGAACTTGAGGCGGTGCTGACTGCCCGCGAGACCGCGATCCAGACGACGATCCAGAAGCAGAACGAGGCGCAGAACGCGATCAACCTTGCCGAGGCGCAGGGCAACGACCGCTTCTCGTCCCGCTGGCGCCCGGCCGCGGCGTGGGTCTGCGTGGCGGCACTCGCCTACCAGTACCTGTTCGCGCCGATCGTGACGTGGCTGGGGGCGCCCGTCGGCGTGGCGTTCGCCTTCGCCTTCCCGGCCCCTCCCACGCTCGTGGTGACGGACCTGTGGCCGGTGCTGCTCGGCCTGCTTGGTCTGGGCTTCCAGCGTACCTACGAGCGGACGACGGGCGTGCCCGGCGCACTCCCGCCGCAGCCGGTGCGGCGCTGAATGGCCCCTGAGCCGACCCCAACAACACGAGCGGGAACGCGATGCCAACGCTGCCGGAGGAATCCACCGACACGCCCGTCCTGTCCGGGCAGGGCGACATCAAGAGCGACGTGCGCCTGCTCGCCTATCAGGTCGCACAGCTCGACAAGAAGCTCGATCGCTTCTTCGAGGAGGTAAAGAACAACTATGCGAGCAAGGCCGATCTGAAGAACGTCAGGGACGACGTGGAAAAGCTCAACAACAACATCGGCTGGCTGGTGAAGATCATCATCGGAGCCGTCGTGGTGGCGCTGCTCGGCCTCGTCATCGTGAAAGGAGGCATCGCCCCGCGATGATCAAGCACGTCCCGACGCCCGCACACCTCAAGCCCAAGCCCGAGGACATCGACTTGTACGCGCGCGCCCTGGCCCTGTCTCACGCCCCGCGCCAGATCCCGCTCTACGAGCGGCTGCTGAACTACCTCTACTGGGCCGTGATCCTGGCAGCCATGACGTGGGTCGCCGGCATGGTCATCGACCGCGAGCCGCCGGTGCGGGTCATCGCGCGAGAGGTCGCGAACCCTGGCCGGCAGGTCCGCATTGGCGAGCGGCTGCTGATCAGGTCGGCCCGCGAGCGGACGCGCCAGTGCGAACTCACCCGCCGCTGGTGGCTGGTCGATCGTGGTGATGCTGCCGGCGCTAGAGTTCGAGATCCTGCCGCGGGAGCGGATGCCGTGAACTGCCCGGCACCCGATCAGGATCTCAGCGCCGTCGTCGCCCTGGCCTGCCTGTTAGTCGGGCTGATCGTCGGCGGGGTGGTCGCCGCGCGCGGACCGCCATGATCCGGCCCTGCCCGCGCGTTCAGCTCATACCCAAGAGCATGAACCCTCAGCTCGCCCGGCCCAACGGGGCGGGCTTTTTTATCGTCAGCAATGATCCATCTGAGGTTGTCCTAAATTGTCAGCCGGAAGATCAGTAATCGTGCGCGCCTTCTCGTCCGACGCTTCTAAGCGCCAGGATAAAATCAAGGCAAAAAACACACAGGCAAGGCTTCCTCCGAGCGGAGCCCAGAGTACTGCAGCAAGGCCCCAGAGGGGCTGAAGGAAAAGGAACGTGATCACGCCGCCAAGCAGCGTCACCAGACAGTGTGGTATCATCGGAAGTCCCCCACGCCAACAGGGCGCCGAGCTTCCTGCTGACTTGAAGGCGCCATACCCTGGATGAACACCGGCATAAAGCTCCTAACAGTTAGAGGCCAACCATCGGCTTCCATCCATGCCCCTGCCTTCGTCTGGCCAATATTTTGCGAAGCGGTCGCTTGTCTGAGGCGGCGGCGCTTTGAACGCAAGGCTCAGGTCTGGTTGCAAAAGTATCCGCCCGCTCATGAGCTTGCCAGTATTGCAAACGGCCCGCCTTATGCAGTTGCAGGCTCGTACCGTAAGGTTGCCGGCGGACCGCTCGCACCTCCATTTCGAGAGCAGCAACCATAAGCTGCAAGAAAGGAAGGATCGCTTTCCGGGCGAGGAGCGTTCCAGGGGCGAGGAACACCCCACACGCACGAAAAGAGTTGACGTCTTTTCAATCAACGGTTGTGGTGGGTTACCGGTAGACCATGACGTATCTTATCAAATGTTAAACGAGGCCGAGGCCGAGCCGTGCCAGACGATCCATTCCTGCAGAAGCTCGAACGCGCAGGGAAGCTGTCTGACGAAGAGCGCGTTGAGCTACAGGTTTTGATCAAGGGTCGTCGGACCGTGCTGGCGCGAGATGACATCGCTATCAGCGGCAGTTCCGATCGCGTCTATCTTGTCACAGGTGGGTTCGCTTGCCGGTACAAGACCCTGCAGAACGGCAACCGTCGGATCGTCTCCTTCGTCCTGCCCGGCGACCTCTGCTTCATGCACGACACAGGCGCCTTCGGGCGCGACCTCCGCGTCGGCGCTCTGACACCCTGCACCGTCGCGGATCTCGCTCGATCCAGATTGATCGAGTTGATCGCCCGTTACCCTGGCATCAGCCGGGCAATCTGGTGGGTGACGCTGCGCGAGCTAAGCCGGGCACGCGAATGGATCGTCAACGACGCCCGCCCGGCCAACCAGCGACTCGCCCATACCCTGTGCGAGTTGTTCGTTTGCCTGCAGGTGATTGGACTGGCGGACGAGCACAGCTTCGGGCTCCCGATCTCGCAGACGGATCTAGGCGACGCGCTGGGTGTCTCGGCCGTTCACGTGAACCGTGTTCTGCAGGCGCTTCGTGCGGAGGGGCTGATCACTTGGACGAATCACCGGGTCACGATCCCAGACGTCGAGTCTCTGAAAGAGCTTGCCGAGTTCGAGCCCTCGTACCTGTGCTTCGACGGTTACGGACCCTGAAGGCACCACTCTGCGGTCTCACACTCGGTGGCATATTCGACGCAGAGGTCAGGGCTTCTGCCACGTCATAGCCAGAGCTTGCCGACGGGCGGAACCGACCACGTCGGCGCAATCGCTGCACGTGGCGCGCCAGTGCGGAATACCCTGGAAGAGCGCCTGACTGGAAGGCGGCACCGCGCCATTCTCGTCGAGCGTAGAGACGGAACTCAGCCCGCCCACCCCGCCGGGGGGCTTTTTCGTGTCGGCCGCTCACAGCATCAGTCGAAGGTACCATCACCAAAGGGCGGCCGGCCCTCCAGCGCACCAGCAGTCAGGAAGTGCCGCAACGGATCAACGCCCGCTGCTGCGACGTCGGGGAAGGCGGTCAGATAGCTCGAGGTGTCGAAGCGAGCTGATGGATCCCGACCCTCCCGCCAGCCGGCTGTGTCGTAGTGGAGCAGGGGATCGACGTTGGCGGCCTTCACGTCCTGGTAGGCCGCCAGATAGGCGTTGGTATCGAAGTAGGCGTTTGGGTTGCGCCCCTCGCGCCAGCCGCTGGTGCTGTAGTGACGGTAGGCGGTCTCGAACACGTCGCCGCTCTGACCGCGCGCCGCCTCCCCGACATCCGGATTGGCCAGCAGGTAGTACTCAGCGTCGAACGAGCCGTGAATGACGCTCCCGGGCCGCCCGATGGAGGGGAAGATCTCCCGCCCCTCGGCTTGACCGCTCTGCAGGTAGTGCGCCAGCGGATCTACTCCGGCAGCCGCCACGTCCGGGTTACGGGCGAGGTAGAACTGCGTATCGAAGGCGATGGCGGGATCACGCCCCTCGCGCCAGCCGGAGCTGTCATAGTGCTGCAGCGGATCAACCGAAGCGCGGGCGACGTCGACGTTGGCCGAGCGATAGCCCGCCGTGCTGAAGAGCGGGTTGGGATCACGTCCCTCGATCCAGCCGGCGGTTGCGTAGTGGTGTTCCGGGTCGATTCCTGCGGCGGCCACATCGGGGTAGTGCGCGTTGTAGAACGCGTCGTTCACGAGCGGTGCGCCGTCTGGGTCAATTGTTGATGCGGCCGGCTGATACACGCGTGTGAATACGTCGTCCTCGCCAAAGACGCTTACCGTCTGTGCCGTACCGACCGAGCCTGTCATCAGTGCTACCGCGAGCTGAGAGCTGATGCGGCTTGAGCCAGAAAGCGTGGCCGGATTTAAGCTCGAAACGCTGTTTAATTTAGCTCCAGTTGGAGAGATAAGCTCAGATACTTCAGAGCTTATACCGAAAAAGCTCGTAGATGGCGTAACATCTTTGTCGTAATGGGCTAAAATATTCCCATCAGTTGTAGATGAAAGGTTGAGGTCGCCAACCACATCTGGACGGGAGGTGAAGCCGACCCGCGCAGATGCCCCGATCGTCTGTTCAGAGCCTACGGTCCCGTCCGCCGAGACTAGTCGAAAAACGAAGTTGAAGCCGTTCCTGTAGCCAACAGCAACCCGGCCATCGATCAAGGTCGCCGCGGAAACAGGCGTCAGTTCGCCTTCGCTCAAGATAGAAACGCTAGAAGAGGTCGAGCCACTGCTGTCAAATAACTGGTAGTATGTCTTTCCATATGGCCTTATCTTACCCAATCTCTCGATAGACGAACGTGTATGCTCTTCGCTGGCAACTGCGAACCCACCATTATTGAGCGGCGAAAGCGAGATTTCGCTGAACCCAAAGGAGCCCTGGCTTGCTGTTCCTAGATGTAGGGGGGCAGACAAAACTCTGCCGTGCGATGACAGGATCGTGCCGACGATCTTGCTGCTGCCACCATCCCCGCCGTTGCTCTGCCAAGCCGCGATCAAGCGTCCGTCAGCCAAAGCCGTGATTTCAGGCAGCCCCACCGACGAAGGCGTCGGGGTACCTTCCGGTGCGCGCGCGAGCGAGACTAGATCTGTCTGGGCCACCCCTCCAGCGTTGAACGAGCGCATGCTGATGCCCGAGCCCGTGCTAGACCCGACTGAGCCCTGCGTGAGGGCAACAGCAAAGCCACCGTTGGGCAGAGCCGTCACGGAACTCTGACCTCCTGCCCCAACCAGGATTTCGCGCGTCGTCGGGTTTCCGTTCGCATCGTAGACGCGCGCATAGACGGAACCCGCACCAAACGGAGGCCCATCGACCCACGTCACCACATACCCACCCGACGCCAGCGCAGCGATGTCGGACGCGGTTTGGGTGCCGGTCGGTGACGCGTTGGCGACGAGCGGAGAGCTTGAGACGTAGGTGACCATGTGCGCTTCCCCACCTTTGGAACGCGGCTCAAAGCGTCCAGGTCGAACCGATTAACGGCACAACTCTAAGTCGGTATCTGGCTGGCGCTCAAGCTCGCACGATGATGTTTCCCGTGCGGTGCGTTGGGGTGCCCGAAGGCTGTGAGTAGCGGCAGGCGCTCGTCGACCATACGGCGGGCAGATCTACCGGCATGCTGGCACCTGCAGTGGCACACCCTGCACTACAGCCGCGCGGCGGCCGCCGGAGTAATCCGCTTCCTCTGGCATACCACTTGCGTAGCAGGGTGCCGCCTTATGGCGTTTCCTCTCGAGACTTGGACCGCCCGGTTCGCTGTGGCGGGCCTCTTCGTCTCCGCTGCCCCGGATCGTCAGTCGCGGCATCCTCTCGCGCCTCACCCTCGGCAGCCAATCTGCGGATCACGTTGCCGAGCCGGGTCAGCATCGGCCGGCGCTCGCGGTAGGTCGGCGCCTCATAGTCCAAGCGCCACGCGGCCAGAGCCTCCTCGAGCGTACGGCCGCGCAGGTAACCCGCGGCTAGCGCGCGTCGGCCCTCATCCGCCTCCCCCACGGCGCCCTCAGCCCTGCAGGCTCTCCGCGAAGTCGTCCGGCACCTCGCCGAACTGCCCGAGGATGGTGGCGCTCTCCAACTCCCCCGTCTCGTCGTCTGCCACGATCTGGATCGCCGCCGTACCGGGCATGCGCGCAGCCATAGCCTCGGCCTTCTTCAGCGCGCCACTCTCGGTCAAGGCGAGTTCGGGCCGGTCGGGCTTCAGCCGCTTCCGGTGGATGCTGAAGGTCTGCACCATGAAGCTCGTCTTCAGTGCCATGCTTGGATCCTCTTTCCCCAGCGATCGAGGGCGGTAAGTCCCGCTTCCCGCTCGCGCTTCCGACACCATCCACAGGCGTGCACAGGCGACGAAGATCGCCCCGGGCGCCGGATTGCCCGTGGACCGCCCGCCGTGTTTGTTCGCTAAACGTTCTAGCAGGGGTGAGGCGCTGGGGTGAGTCTGCATCGGGTCGCAGAACTACCGGATGACGGGTTGTCCACGGTGCGCGTGCCGCTGCTGGGACAGCGGCTCTGCGCCGGCTTCCCCTCGCCGGCCGACGACTTCCTAGAGGCGGCGACCGAGCTGCCGCGCTGGCTCGTCCCGAACCCACCCGCCACCTTCCTCTGGCAGATCAGCGGCGAGTCGATGCGCGGCGCCGGCATCTTCGACCGGGATCTCGCCTGTGTCGATCGCAGCCTGAAGGCCGGGCACGACTGCGTAGTGGTGGCTGTCGTCAACGGGCAGATGTCGATCAAGCGGCTTGTGATCAAGGGCAACCAAGCGCGGTTGGCCTTCGACAACCCGGATCTGCCCGCCTTCGCGGTCGAGGACCTGGAGGAGGCCGCGATCTGGGGCGTGGTCCGCTTCACCATCCGCTGGCACCTCGTGCGCGGGCAGCCCGGCCGATGAGCCGGGCACTGGCGCTGATCGACGGCAACAGCTTCTACTGCTCGTGCGAGCGGGTGTTCGACCCCAAGCTCGCGGGCGTGCCCGTCATCATGGTTGTGCCGGCGCGCGCGGGCGTGCTCGAGAAGCGGGGCTGGAGCACGAAATTCGAGATGCGCCCCCCGCTACCCGACGCAGGTGAGCGAGATCCCGTTGATAGCGGCATGAAGTGCCGTGGCGAGGTGGATCATTTATCTAATCCGTCGGCAAGTTTTTGTCCTAAGGTTGCATGCAACGATTTGTTCCACCTTTGATTGTAATGTGAGACAGATACAATGCTAAAAGTCACGCCTTGAAGCGATGCACTGCTTGACTGCTTGCGAAGACAGAGTGAATTGCTTTCCGACAGTTGCGTGTGGGTAGGCAATGGAAAAACAGATCTGTCGCAACACCGGCCTCAGCGCATGAGTCAGTGTTTGCGGCTCCAGCAGGCCAGCACGTTCAGGCAGGTCGCGCAGCTGCCGGATTACCTGTTCGGGCGATATATGCCCGATGTCGACCATCGCACAGCCGGCGAGGTGCTCTCGCACCCGGCCTTCGCGACTGTGCGACGAAGCTATGTCGTTGGCACGATGGCCAACTACGAGTTCGCACGCTTTCCGGGCAACATACAGCCCGCGGCCTATCGTACGATAGCTATCGGCGTGCTTGTCTGCCTCTGGTCGGCCTCCGACCCAGTCGATCGCACGACGTGGCCTACGGTGGCTCGTTTCAAACAATTGGCTTCCGCCTTCAGCCTAGCAGGCACTCGCCAGATCGACGATTTCATCGGTCGCCTCGTCAGAACGGGCGACATCGTTCTGGATCGTGTTGCAACTGATGGTCGCGTTCGCCTACTGCGCCCCACGGACAAGCTTTTGACCTGGGACCGGCAGACGCTCAAATCCTACTATGATGTGCTGCAGGCGCTCTACCCGGAACCAGGATACGGACCGGCCGTCGCATGCGATCTGACGTTCCAACGAGCCCACCGCAAAGGCGCCCTGGTGGTTTTTCCGGCGATCGGGAAGTTCCTTCACTGGAACGTCGACCTGCTCCCGTTCCATCAGATGTACCAGGGCTGCCACATACTGATGGTACTGACAGATCTGGCATTAGCCGACCCAGGAAAGCCCATACGGGAACGCGATCTAACCCACCTTCGGGACAGCTTCGGCGTCTCTCGCTCGCATATCCGCAACATCCTGCAGGCGGCCGAGACGGCGGATCTCTTAGTCCAGAGCAAGCAGGATCGGCAAGGCTTCACACCGACGCCGCGCGGTCTTACGGCAGTCGATATATTCATTGCCAACACACTCGCATGCCACGATTTGACTGACCGTCTAGCGCTCACTGAGATGGAGCAGGATGCGGGTTTATTATAGCAATGCGCTTCCGAGCTCATCTGCCCTCCGGTGAGGCGCTGACTGCAGAGTTCGTCTACCGAAAGAAAATGTTAACTTCTATCGCGGCCCCCAGTTCATCGCGTCCGCTGCCTCGTCGTGCTCGGATTTGGCCATCGCCCCTATGCCTTCTCCGGCCGCGCCATCAGGATCGCGGTCCGCGCTATCGTGCGCCGCTAGCCGGGCTTGGTCTCCGGCTTCGCGGGCACCGCATCGACCGCAGCGTTGATCTCGTCGTCCGTGGTCTCGGCGGCCTTGCGGAGGTCGCCGGTGGTCTTCTGATCGGCCATGGCGGGGACGTAGCGCTCAGCCCTTGAACGCCCAGATTGGGATGCCCTGCGGCGTGCCCGGCACGTGGCGGTAGTAGGTCAGGTTCCCGTAGGTCACCGTCTTCGCGTCGATCGCCTCGACCTGTCGCCCGGTCAGCACCAGGGCGCCGCAGTGGTCGGCCCGACCGGTGCCGATCACCGGATGGATCCCGAACAGCTCGAGGTCGGTCCTGCCGAGCTCGACCGCCTGCGCGCCGAACCGCTCCAGGAAGTCGAGCATCGCGGCGTGCGTCTTCTGCCACTGCTCACCGTAGAGGCCGGTGCACGGGCTCTTCGCTGGGCTCAGGCTCTCGACGCCGGAGCGCCAAGTGTAGAGGTTGGAGGTGGGGACGGGGGCGAGGTGCCCGGACATGCCGGGCTTGTGGCCCGGCAGCCTTACCGGATCCTTGCTGGACCGACCTGCGTCCAGTCTGTTGAGCAGGCCGGACCAGCTGTGAGGTTAGGTTGCGAAGAAGCTCTGGTTCACGCTCGCTGCCTGAACGCCGGCGAGTTCGATCGTGCCGCCGGTCGACAGCGTCAGAATCGCATTACCGTCAGCGGATCCACTCACCGAGTACGTCTGACCGGCCGCCAGCCTGACCCGGTCACCCTGGGCTTGGTCGAAGCCGAGGACCAGATCCGCCGAGGCCGGATCCAGATCGGCCGCGTAGGTGTCCGCTCCGAGGCCGCCGATCAGCGTATCGCTGCCATTATCACCCGCAAGGAAGTCGTCGCCCTGGCCGCCGAAGAGGATGTCGGCGCCGTCGCCGCCGAAGAGAATGTCCGCGTCCTGATTGCCGTAGATGACGTCGCTCCCCTCCTCGCCATAGAGGACATCCGTGCCAGCGGCCCCGAGGAGGGTGTCGTTTCCAGCACCCGCTATGCCAAGGTCGTTGCCAACGTCACCGTTGACAACATCGTCTCCGAGATTGCCGAACAGAGTGTCATTGCCTAGGTCGCCATCGACAAGATCATTGCCTTGGCCGCCATATACTAGGTCATCGTCTTCGCCGCCTGCTACAAAATCGTCGCCCTGGTTGCCATAGACGATGTCGTTATTCTGCTCGCCGACCAAGAAGTCGTTGCCAGCGCCGCCATACAGAACGTCATTGCCTGGATTGCCAGCGGCGTAGTCGTCCCCTTCACCAGTGTAGATGGTGTCGTTACCGATCTCGCCAATGATCTGATCGCTGCCTTCGTTGCCGTAGATCAGGTCTTCGCCTGGGCCCCCTGCGATGAAATCGATCGCGCCGCCGCCGTAGATCGTGTCGTTGCCAGCTTGGCCGTCCAGCCGATCGAAGCCGTCCTCGCCGCGGATGAGATCGTCACCCGGAGCGCCGTTGATGATGTCCTCGGCGGCCGTGCCCACCAGGGTGTTGGGCAAGTCGTTTCCGTTGAGATTCGCCATAGTTCAGGTCCTGATCAGGGCCAGCAACGTAGCTGTTGCCCGGTCTGAACCTCGCAGAGCCGATCCAGTTCTCAGTAAATAAGGGATATAAGCTCCGATAATTGATCTATGTTATGTTTGTTTTTAGTCATACTTGAGTTCATCATGCCCTCTTGGAAGCGGCGAGCGGCTCAGAAATCGCGGCATGATCTTGTTTCGATTGATTTTTCTAGCTCGGCAATCGTCGACCGAACCGTCGACACGACGCTCACTATCGAGATGTTCGAGCGCTCCGGGACGCTGCGCCAAAAGCGCACAGGGCAGCGGAGTGAGGCTGCATCAAAGGGATCTTGTTCGCCGAAATGTCTCGCCGCACGATCGGTTGTCGGAATGTCACTCGTTGTAACACAGGTTCAGCGCTCCGGCATCCGTGCCGGCGCGTTTCTCGTGCTGCCCTCACGGTAGGTGCGAGGTGCACGGGCATCAGCGCGGGATACGGATCGCCATGCCCTGCCGCTATGTGCGCGGCGTCACGTTCGAGATCCGGCACCATTGCGACCGGCTGCCTCATGTCTGGGCCCATTTCCCGGCGCCCGCAATGGTGTGGTCATCATGGTCATACGTTGGGCCATGCGATCAATGCGTCTCGCCCTAGCCAATTCTCCGCCGGACACCCCGCGCGCTCGGCCCATGAAAT
Organism: Methylobacterium gregans; assembly: GCF_022179245.1. Lineage (GTDB taxonomy): Bacteria > Pseudomonadota > Alphaproteobacteria > Rhizobiales > Beijerinckiaceae > Methylobacterium > Methylobacterium gregans. Next base: position 9,682 of record NZ_BPQM01000004.1, on the reverse strand, counting down.
AGGGGTACGCCCGTCGAACGAAGCGTGGGCAGGTGAGACGTCACTACTAGTTTTTACAACGACTTAGCAAGAGAACGCACCGTTCGGGACGTGGGGGTCGCAGGTTCAAATCCTGCCACTCCGACCAAATATCCCGAGGTTTCTTACAGTATTCGAGAAGTAGGTTCGGACGCAGCTCTGAGCCTTTCGCCAGTTCAATGTATAGATCGTGCATCCGGTCCGGCCCGATGCGTTCAGCTCTGTCTCTGACGTTGGCGCTGTCTTCGTCCCAGGAATTTCTCCAGCTCGGGCGCGACCCGCAGGCTCGTTTCGGAGCGGCGCCGATCTCGGCCCCGATTGCCTTTGCGATGGCTTGGGCCAAAGCTTCCCGCGCGCCGCGCCCCAACGAAGGACGCGCGCAATGGAGGAGCATCCATGAGCACACGCCGCGATTTCCTGCACCTGTCCGCAGCGGCCACGGCAGCCGGCGTCCTGGCAGGTCCTGCGTCCGCGCAGGCGCCCTCGACCGATCTGGGACGGCCCATCCCCCCTGCTGGCGGCGACGCCCTGCGCCTCGTCACCTTCACATCTGGAGCAGACGGTTCTCCGCGACTCGGCGTCGTGCGCTCGGACGGGCGCGTCGTTGACCTGACGGGTACCGCGCTCCCGGGCTTCGATTCCCGCAGGATGGTCTCGCTGATCGAGGCCGGACCGGAGGCGTTGGCCGCCGTGCGGCGCGCGGCGTCGGCCGGAGAGGGCCTACAACTCGACACGGTGCGGCTTCTGGCGCCCATTCCGGAGCCTACCCGCAACATCTACGCCGTGGGCTGGAACTACCTCGAACACTTCGAGGAGGGACAGGCGATCCGCGGCACTCAGGCGGAGTACCCCGCCCATCCGGTATTCTTCACCAAGGGTGTCAACACGATCAACGGACCCTACGACCCGATCCCCTACGACGCGACGGTGTCGACGGCGATCGACTGGGAGGTGGAACTCGCCGTGATCATCGGCAAGCAGGGCCGCAACATCCAGGAAGCCGACGCCATGAGCCACGTCTTCGGCTACAGCGTCATCAACGACACGACCGCACGCGACATGCAGATCAAGCTTCACGGTGGACAGTGGTTCAAGGGCAAGAGCCTGGACAAGCATGGCCCAATCGGTCCCTGGATCGTGCCTGCGGCCGATCTCGATCCCTCGGACCTCCGTCTGACGACCCGGGTCAACGGCGTGATCAAGCAGGACGCCACGACCAAGCAGATGTACTTCAAGCTCCCTCGCATCATCGCCGAGTTGTCGCGCGGCCTGACCCTGATGCCGGGAGACATCATCGCCACCGGCACGCCCCCTGGCGTCGGCAACGCCCGCAAGCCGCCCGAGTACCTGAAGCCCGGCGACGTGATGGAGACGGAGGTCGCCGGTATTGGGACGCTGCGCAACGTGATCCAGGCCGTCCCGGCCTGAGGCACCGGCCGCCTACCGCGGAGCTTCGAAGGCCGATCGGTGATCGAGGGCCGAGAACGTTGTGTGGCCCTGGATGATCGAGCCCTTGTCTTCCTCGGCACCGGGTCACGAGGATCTCTGAGCGGTGGACGCCCGACTGAGCGCCCGCCCTGCTCCGCCAGCCAAGCTCGGCCGCCGCAGCGACATGGCTCAGCCTGACATCGGCTTCGGAGTGATACCCGATCTGCGGGCTTGGACGGCGGTATCGTCCGGTTCGCTGATCCAGGAGAATGCGATCGCGTGCCGATTCTGCCTACGATGGGCTGCATGACGCATGTTCCAGTCCCGGCCGCACGCTACGTCATTACTGCGACGGCGCGCGAAGGCATCGTTCAGCAGACGCGGGTGATGGCAGCGAGCGCAGTCGTCCTGGCTCGGTCCTGGCAGGATCGCGGCTACGCCGATGTGAGTGTGATCGATCCCCACGGCGATCCGCTCGGTCCAGAGGCGTTCCGGATCAAGTTCATGGAGGGCGGCAGACGCTTCCGCTGATCTTCACCACGCACGCCGGTTGCGCGGGAGGTCACGACGAGGCGGCCGGCAACGCCTCCATCAGGTCGAACACGTCGGCCGAGACCGCCGCCCGATCCTTGAGGGCCCGGATCACATCCGTGCTCGCCCTGGCGAGTTCGGCGTCGAGGAGCGTGCCGATCAGCCCGGACAGCTCGGCGACGCGGGTGGCCGCATGGGCCAGGGCTCGCACCCGGGCGGCCGCAGCCCCGGCCACCGTGCCTCCTTGCGCCGAGGCCGCCACCAGCTCCACCACCCATTCGGGCTTCCAAGCGATAAACCACGCCTCCTTGAAGGTGCCGCGCCCGCGCGTCTGCCGCCGCTCGCCCCAGGGGATGCCCAAGAGTTGCAGCCGGTTGAGGAAGTGGCTGCGGGCGAGGTCCGTATCTTTCCGCAGATCGAGCATGATCTCGCCCGCATCCCCGCCGGGCTTGAGGCGCAGGCGTTTGCACTGGACAGCAAAATCGGCCTCGACCGGGGTACCGGGGCTGTCCGGCGGTGTGGCGCCCAGGCGCTCACCGATGACGAGGCGGCGCCGGATCAGTGCCATCGGGGCGTCGTCGACGCCCGACTGGCCGCGCGCGTCGTAGCGGGCGAGCGCCGGGACGTGCCACGCGCCGCAGACCACGGCGACCCGCTCGAACTCCTTGCCGGCCTTGCGGATGGCGGCGCGCATATGCGCCTCGCGGACCTCCTCACGAAACGCCTCGTCGGGGTTGGGCTCGGCCTTCTCGCGCAAAGCCGCCATCGCGTCGGCGATCGCGACGAAGACGTCGCCGTCCGTGCCCGTGCGGCTCTCGATCAGGGCGTCCCACCAGCGCTCTCCGTCCGGGTAGCCGGCGGCCTCGGCGAGCTCGCCCAGCGGGTCGCGCCGGATCGCGGCGGGGACTGGGCAGGGGCCGTCCTTGAGCAGGGTCTCGGCCCCCTCGGCGAGCGGGTCCGGTGCGGCCTCTTCCGCCTCCGCTCCCTCGCGCGGCGCGCCGAACCCGTCCGCGAACTGGATCGCCTGCGGCAGGTCGATGAAGCGCACGACCGCGCCGGCCGCGATCCCGTGGCGCATCGCGAGCCATTCGGGCGAGAAGCCCGCAAAGGGGAAGAATGCGCAGGTCTGGGGACGGTCCGGCCGGTAGACGAGGAGTGCGACCGGGGGCGCCATCTCCGCGTGGGCGACGAGTTCGATCAGCCCGTCCGCGTCCGGCGGCCCCTCGATCAGCAGGCAGTCGGGCCGGAACGCGTCGAGCGCCGCCTGGAGCGAGCGGGCCGAGCCCGGCCCGTGATGGCGGATGCCGAAGAGGCGGATCTCAGGCATGGCAGGCCCCTCAGGCGCCGGCGCGGGCGGCCTTGTAGAAGTCCTTCCAGCCGTCCCGCTCCTTCACTACCGTCTCCAGGTACTCGCGCCAGACGATGGCGTCCTGCACCGGATCCTTCACCACCGCGCCGCCGATCCCCGAGACGAGGTCGTGGGCCGAGAGGCGGCCGTCGCCGAAATGGGCGGCGAGCGCCAGCCCGCTGCCCACCACGCTGATCGCCTCCGCGGTCGAGAGCGTGCCGGAAGGTTGCTTGACCTTGTTCTTGCCGTCGACCGTGACGCCCTCGCGCAGCTCACGGAAGATCGTGACGACGCGGCGGATCTCGTCGGCGCCCGGCGGCTCGGCTGGAATCTCGAAGGCGCGGCCGAGCGCGGCCACCCGGGTCTCAACGATCGCGATCTCGGCCTCGATCGTGGCCGGTGGCGGCAGAACCACGGTGTTGAAGCGGCGCTTGAGCGCGCTCGACAACTCGTTGACGCCGCGGTCGCGGTTGTTGGCCGTGGCGATGAGGTTGAAGCCCTTCCGGGCCGCCACCTCCTCGTTCAGCTCCGGGATCGGCAGGGTCTTTTCGGACAGGATCGTGATGAAGCTGTCCTGCGTCTCCGAGGGGATGCGGGTCAGTTCCTCGACGCGGGCGATGCGGCCCTCCCCCATCGCCCGTATGATGGGCGAGGCGACCACGGCCTCGCGACTTGGGCCTTTGGCGAGGAGTAGCGCGTAGTTCCAGCCGTAGCGGATCGCCTCCTCGCTGGTGCCGGCCGTGCCCTGCACGATAAGGCGCGAGGTGCCGCAGATGGCGGCGGTCAGATGCTCGCTGACCCAGCTCTTGGCGGTACCGGGCACCCCTAGCAGCAGCAGCAGGGCCCGGTCGGTAGCCTGCGTCGCCACCGCGACCTCCATCAGGCGCCGGTCGCCGATATATTACGGCGTGATCTCGAAGCCGGAGGCCAGTTTTCCGCCGAGCAGATAGGTGACGACTGCCTGCGGCGACATCTGCCAATTCGAAGGGCGCGGCCGGTCATCGGAGGCCTTCAGCGCCGCGATCTCCTCCGCGAAGGCGTTCTCGGCAGCCTGTCGCATCTGCGCGGCCTTCACTCCGGTGCTCGAGATCATGCCTGGACGCCCTCCCCTGTTCTGATCTCGAAATCCCGCCGCATACCCGCGCGGAGCTTCAGCGTCTCGGCGAGCGTCGTGAGCTGGTTGCGCAAACGCCCGCCCTCCTCCTCGGAGAGGCGCGCCAGGATGGCGGCGGCGGAGGCGGCGGCGTTCTCGCTCGGCCAGAGACGCTCGCCGAGACGCTCGACGACCCAGCCCTTGCCCAGCTCCTTCCGCAGGCTCTCGGAGCTGCGGCTCACGACGGCAAGCCAGTCGAGGAGTGCGACGCTGAACGGCTCGGAGAAGCGCTCCGGCCCCTGGGCGAGCATAGCCAGCACCGGCTCGATCCGGCGGCCCCGGATCAGCTCGGCGACCCGCGCCTCCCAGTCGGCATCGGGAAGGAGGTCGAGAGCCTGCGCCCAGAGACCGAGGAGCTGGGCGGTCCGGCGCACGCCCTTGATCGTCTCGCCATAGGCATCGGCCAGAACCTAGGCCATCGCGCCCGTCCAGTCCGGGTCGCGGGTGCGCCGGGCCGTGGCGTATAGTCCGTTGAAGACCGGGTCCGACCCTCGCTACCGAGCGCCAGCGCAATCCAGAGCCGCGGCGGATGGTCTGCGAAGGCATCGAGCGGCGCGCGCGCCAGAATGGCGCGCAGCAGGGCCGAGCGGGCGCCGCCGTTCCGGCTCTCCCAGGCGTTCGCGTCCACGCTGTCACGGACGAGTTCGGGGCTCTCCTCCGGTAGGGTGAGGACGAGGGCGTGCGTCGTGCCGCCGAGCAGACGCCTCTTGCTCTCGACGGTGAGCGCCGCCCGCGCCCACCCCGACATGCGGCTGGCGTAACGCGAGCCGGGCAGGAGTGGCAGGAGGCGCTGCGCCGCCAGTCGCACGCCGCTGCCGCGGTCGTCGAGGCAGGATTCCGAGAAGGGCTCGTCGGCCTCCGACAGCCCGGTCGCCAGGGCGTTGACCAGGGTGTTGCGCAGATCCGCCTTCTCCTTGCGGAAGACCGGCTCCAGGGCGACGCGCGCAGCCCCTGGGTCGCGTGCCCGCAGCGCCGTGAAGGCGGCGCTGCGCTCGGCGAGCGTACCCACGGTCCAGTCGGACGACGCGTCGGCCGTCTCGGCAGGAGCCTCTCCGCAGGCGCGGGCAAGCCAGGCGAATTCCGGCCCGGCGATACGGTCGATCGGCTCGGGCAGGGTATCGCGCTGGCCGGCGAGCGCTTGCAGCAGCCAGGCGGGCGCTCGCACTCCGGCTGCGAAGGCATCCCGCGCCGCCGCAACGCTCGCCGCTCCCGGCAGGGCGACCTTCGCGGCGCAGCCGGCTTGGCCGTCGCGAAAGACCGCGCGCAGCGGCGGGTCGCCCGGCTGGAAGGCGAGCGCGCCGGAGAAATCCTGGCCGGCGGTGGGGGCGGCCGGCAGCGGCGATGCGGCCGTGCCGTAGTCGAGCACCTGCGCCACGACGCAGGAGGCGCGACCGACGAGCCAGACCGAGCGGACGGTGAGCTTGTCCTCCTCCTCGACGCTGTGGGCGAGCACCGCCCAGTCGTCGGTGTGGTCTGGCCGAGCGGCCATCTCCTCGTTGGTGACAGGGAATCCGAGCGCGGTGCGCACGCCCGCGGCCTGCTCGGGCTGCAGCGCGTCGAGCCGGCGCGCGGCCCGGACCAGCAGTGCGAGGCGCCCGAGACCGAGGCCGAGCGCCGCCTCGGGCCGGGGCGCCCCGGGTTGTGCCACCGCTGCGACGAGGCCAGGGAGCGCCCGGACCCGGCGGGCCATACCCGGCGCCTGCCCGTCGAGGAGACGTCCGGCCATGCGATCCCAGAAGGCATAGGGCTCGGCTCTGGCGCTTGAGAGACCGCGCCGCATCAAGTCGCACAGCCAAAGGTCGAACTCGTCGAGGGCCGCCGCGACCCGACCCTCGCGGGCCTGCCGCCGCTTGGCCTGCGCGCGCTCGTCCACGGGCTTGGTGGGGGCCTGCGCCCGCGTCTCGGCCGCGGCGGCGCGGGTCTCGCGGCCTTTGGCCCAGGCCTCGACCCAGGCGGGCGCCGCGGCCTCGTCGATCGGCGCGGCGGCATCGACCAGCCTCAGCCCGAGCGCGTGTTTGCAGGGGAACTTCCGGCTTGGGCAGCTGCATTTCGCGGCTGGCCCGGAAAGGTCGGCCACCGTACGGTACGGGCTCGCGCCGCTGCCCTTGATCTCGCCCCAGATCACTGCCCCGGCCCGCCCGAGGCCGGACCACTTGGACGGCCTGGCTTGATCCTGACCCCCTTGCGGCTGGCTTCATCGGGGGCGAGATTAAGGATCTGGGAAATCGTCACAATCATGCGGCAGGGCGGCCGATATTCCGTCGATCAATTCTGTAGTAGGCCGAGAGTAGCGGCTTCTGATGACGGAACAAGCTTGACGCATAGGGGTTCAATGCGGCAACAGATCTATTGCGTTCGGTATTTATTTTTCCGATCGATTCTGCTCTAGGTCCTGATTACCTCGTTGCACGCCAGTCAGAACACTTCCAATGTTCCGCTGCCAGGATCCATGGCTGCCGTAACAGCCGGGACCGGGTGAGTCTCGGCTTCCGCGCTCGACATCTTGAGGATGTTCCGGTCCGCATGTTGCGGTGCGGGGTGCGTGATCCCACTTGATGGGCATCGAAGATCCAGCCAGGAGACCACGATGGCACGCTTCATCGCGATCGAGCGCGAGACCGGACGCGTTTACGGCGATACGGGCCGCTTCGGCTCCAACGGCAACGTGGTCTCGCCGGCTGACGCGGTCTGCCTGTTCGACCGGCAGGTCGGGCGCGCCACGCGCGGTTTCGGCTACGTCAAGGCGGACAGCGATGCCGCACAGTACGACGTCTACGAGATCGGCGCGGCCGGCTCCGGCCAAGCCTCGGCAACCGATGCGGATGCGCGCGCCGCGGTTCGGGAGCATGGCGCCCTGGCCGCCTCTCTGGTGACCTACAACACCTGAACGCGCCGTCGCGGCTCGCCCGCTCTCGCAGCAGCCGCGACCGCCACCTCGTCGGCGGCCGCGCCCCGACGGCCGATCAGTACCCCCTCGCCAGGTCGACGGCTGCTGGTATCCGCCCGGTCGCCCGGTAGGCGCGCAGGTTGCCGGCCACGACCGCCGCCGCGGTGACGGGGTTCGTCGGGCCCGTGATGTGCGGCAGGATCGTGACGCCGGGGTGCCGCCATAGCGGTGAGGCGGCCGGCAGCGGCTCGGTCTCGAACACGTCGAGTACCGCATGGTCGAGATGGCCGGCATCGAGGGCGGCCAGCAGGGCCTCGGTGTCGATGATCGCGCCGCGGGCGACGTTGATCAGGGCGGCGCCCGGCTTCAGTTCGGCGAGGCGGACCGCATCGAGGAGCCCGCGCGTCTGCGCCGTTAGCGGGAGCAGGCAGACGACGATGTCGCTTTGCCCCAGAAGACGGGTGAGTCCCCCGGAGCCCGTGCAGGTCTCGACGGTGGGGGCCGAACTCTCGGCGCGTCCGGCTGGTGCCGAACGGGTCCAGGCCGCGACACGAAAGCCGGCCTGCACGAGCCGGTCGGCCGCCGCCCTGCCCAGCGCGCCGAGTCCGAGCAGGCCGACCCTCGTATCGGCCGGGGCACGATAGGGCCGCTGGCGCCAGAGGCCCGCCTCCTGCTGGCGCCGGTAGGCCGGCATGTCACGCTGCAGATAGAAGGTCCAGGCCAGCACCGCTTCCGCCATGGTGCGCGCCAGTTCGGGATCGACCAGTCGCACGATCGGCACCGCCGCCGCACCGAGATCCGCTACGAGGCGCTCGACCCCCGCCCACAGGCTCTGGATCCAGACGAGGCCTGGCAGCTGCGCGACCTCGGCAGGATCAGGATTGGCGACGATCGCGATCTCGACCGCCGCCCGTTCGGCAGCAGTCAGCGCACGGAACGGAAGGATGATCTCATCGGGCAGTGCCGCCGTGAGGGCAGCGCGGTAGCGGACCTCCTCCGCGGCTTCGAGGCTGCCCAGGAAGGCGATCGGCACGCGCATCTGTCGGGGTCCGGGTTCGTGCCGTATCGTGCGCGGGATGCCGGGCCGATCAGTCGGCCGGCACGGTCCTCGCGCCCAGAGTCGCCGAAGCTCCGGGCGGATCCGTACCGCTTGAAACGAGAAAGGCCCCGTTTCCGGGGCCTCGAAGACTTGAACCATCCACATTATGTTGGGATGGTGGGCGCGACAGGGATCGAACCTGTGACCCCTACCATGTCAACGTACTCACGTCGACCCGGCGCTGAGCTCTGAACCCGCCGGTTTCCCGAGGCGGATCAGTCGCTTGCGGTGCGTTCCCGTGCAACGCCGTCCGATCCCATCGCGCCCCGTGAAACCGGGGTTTCCGACCCGGGGTCGGAAACATCCCGCTACGCCGCCGCGGCCCGCTTCTGGTACTCCGCGTGGGTGTGGCCGTACACCTCCAGCACCATCTTCACGGTCATTCCGAGGTACTCGCCGACCTCGTGCGGCGGCACCCCGGCGCGGAGCATCAGCGTCGCTCGGGTGTGCCGCAGGATGTGCGGCGTGGGCATGCCGAGGTCGTCGTTCGGATCCTCGTTCCCGACCCGCCACGAGCCGTCGATCTCCCGGCGGTCCAGCCCAGCGAGCCAAGCCGCCCGGCCGAAGGCGCCGTCGATCCGGCCGAGCGGGACGCCGCGCTCGTGGATCACGTGGGTCACCGGCATCGGCTTGCCCTCCGCGTCGCGCAGGTCCAGGGCCATGTCCGCCTTCCGCCATTCCAGGAGCCGGGGCAGCAGCCGGTCGTGGATCCGGCACGGGGGCTGGCGCTTGCGGCTCGGCGGTGCCTCCGGGCCGGCCCTGAAAAGCGTCACTCCGTTGAAGTCGATCCAGCCGTCGATCCGGTCCCGCTTCCACCGCAGGCCCAGCATCGCGCCGGACCGCGTGCCCGAGTAGAAGCCCACCTCGCAGGCACGTTCCAGGTGATCGTCGTGGACGTAGGCATCCCCTGCCCGCTCCTTCCAGGCGGCGACGAACGGCGTGTCCGGCGCCCGCTCCCAGACCGGCTCGCGCGTCGCCAGGTCGGACGAGACCCAGCGCCACCCCTGCGTCACCTTGAGGAGCCGCGCGTACTCGACCTCGGTCAGCCAGTCGACGTGCGGCTTGGCCTTCGTCGGCAGGGTGATGACGGGCTTGGCGTGGAGCGTGAACTCGCGATGCCAGTGACCGACCGCGGCCGAGAGCGTCTGTAGCTCGCGCCCGGCCGTCGCCGGCTTGATAAGCTTCCCCTCCCCCTTCGATCCGGGCGGCCGCCACCGC
>NZ_BPQM01000003.1 GCF_022179245.1 Methylobacterium gregans | reverse complement strand
CCAGCGCGGCAAGCGGCGTCGGAAACATCGCGGGTCTTCCTGGATGCGGTCCTGGATGCGGCGGAGGGGCCGCCCCCGGGATAGACGAGCCCGGCGGTGCGGCCAAGCGGTGAGGGCGGGCGGCGCAGGTCGATACTCCGAACGGCCCTCCGTTGCCCCCGAAATGCCCGCTACTGCGCCGGTTTCGGAGCCGGCGCTTCCGCGGGCGGCTGTGCCGATGGCGCAGGGCTCTGTGCGGGGGCCTCGGCCGGCAACAGCACGTTCTTGGCGACGCTGCCCTCGGGACCGTACTCGCCCGCCACCGCGATGCAGGCCTGCTCGCGGTTCAGCGCCATCTGGTTCGACATCAGCGCGAACATCGTCTGGACGCGGTTGCCGAAGGGGCCGCGCGGGGCGACGTCCTCGGCCCGGACGTTCTGCTTGGCGAGAATGGCCTCGAACGCCTCGCTTCCGATGCGATAGCCGCAGACGTTCGAGGCGGCGAAGATGTAGGCGCTGAATTCGAGCGCGCGCGGCGCGGGCGCGTTGCGGATCTGCGCCGAGGCCGGTGCGGCGGCGAGCAGGGCCGCGGCGAGCGCCGCCGCCGGGACGAGCGATGTGGGATTGCGCATTCTCGGATGTCCTCCTCTGATATTCTCGGCGTCACGGATTCTGCTGATCCGCTTGACGACGACCGGGATAGATCGGCAGGCCGCACGGGGCGAGATGTCCCGTGCGCGCACCGTTCCGTTATCCATCGGACTTCGGTGCGCCCGGCCCCTCCACCCGCTGCCCCGATCCGAAAAGAGCATTCGCGGCGATCCCGGAGGGAAATCTTAAGACCTGGGCCGCAGGTCTTGGCCCATCGTCCTTAGACGACGCACTTCATCGGGCTGGAACCGCATGCTGCACGCCGCTCACCGCCGCTCCGAAACCCCGAGGCCGGCCGTCGGGCCCGGGCCGCAGGGGTTCTCCGCGGTCCGGTCGCACGGCACCCTCCCGGATCTCGTGGCCGAGGCCGCCGCGATCCACGGTCCGGTCCCGGCCTTCGCGGGGGGAGAGGGCGGCGCGAGCTATGCCGATCTCGGCGCCGCCCTCGCCCGCTACGCCCGCTACGCCGAGGCGGAGGGGTTCGGGCGCGGCGACACCGTCGCGCTGCTGATGGGGGCGTGCGCCGACCGGCACGCCCTCTGGCTCGGCTTCGCGCGTGCCGGCGCCCGCGTCGCTCTGGTCGATCCCTGCCTCGCTGGGGCGCGCCTCGCCCGGGCCCTGGCGGAGGCCGGCGCGCGCCTGATCGTCGCCGAGGCGGATCGCGCCGAGGTGATCGGCGGCTTGGCCGGGCTGATCTCCGACATGCCGGCGGTGCGCTGGCACGGGCCGGGTGCCGACTTCGCGCGGATCGACTTGGAGGCCGCCGAGTACGAGGCCGGCCCGCTCGCCGGACCGGACCGGGCCCGCCCGGACGACCCCGCTCTCGTCGCCTGCCAGGGTAACCGGGGCGGAACGCCGACCCTCGCCACGGCGAGCCACCGCCAGATCCTGGCCTGGGCCCAGGGCGCGAGCCTCGGCCTGCGCCGGGCGGGTGAGGTCTGCCCGGCCGCGTTCCGGGATCTCGCCGAGGTCTGCGGTGCGCTCCTGCGGGGCGACACCGTGGTGCCGGGGACGGGTTCGCCCGCCCTGTGCTAGGTCGAGACCCGATCCGCCTGACGATGCCCGAGGGGCTGCCCGCGGTCGGAGGGTCTGTTGCAGGGCCGTCGGTTCGATCGCCGCCCGGTGGAGTGTCAGCGTGCTGGCTCGACGGGAAGGCGACGTCCGCGTTGCGTATGCCACGCCATTAAGACGCATCGGACGAGCCCTCATTCGCATTGGCTCGGAAATGGCAGAGGGCACCGGGTCATGTGTCGCGCAAGCTCACAAGCCCGGGGGCTTCAGAATCAGGGCGGCGGGCCAAAGCATCCGGCCACATCGACCCGGTCCGTGTAGCGGGTCGGCCCTGCGGGCTGGCTCTGGTCGCAGCTGTCGAGGCGATCAGATCCGGCGCTCGGGCGGGATCAGAAGAACATCCTGAGGACGCATGAAATCCGAGCGGTCTTTGATCTCCGCGAAATTCAAGCGCGTTCCGAGCGGTCGCAGGACACTCTGCCGACCCAGTTCGATGGCCAGGAACCGGTAGTCGGACGGCAAGAGGGCGCGCACGCGCTCGTAAAGATCCACCCCCTTGCGCTCGTAATAACTCGGCGCGACTTCCATCAAGATCGCCGGACGATTTCGAGCGATCGTCTCGCGTCCTCCGGCGATGACCTCGTCCTCATGGCCTTCGGTGTCGATCTTCATGACGCTGATCGGCCCGGATATCTCGCTCGCTGCATAATCATCGAGCCTGACGGTCGTGATCGCGGTTGTCTCGAACTGAGCGTCCTCGGCATTGATGACGATTGCGGCGTTGCCGGTGCGCGAGCCGTTCTGAAAATCCTCGCGCAGAGTGATCTCCACGGTTCCGGCCTGAGAGGAGAGGGCCGACGAGACGACCTGTACGGAGCCGCCGAGCTTGTTCAGATTGACATTTTCCTGAAGACGCTCGCGGTTGCTCGGGACGGGCTCGAAAGCATAAACGCGCCCGGAGCCGGCTTGGCCCTGAACAAAAATGCCCAGCGGGACCGTGAAGAACCCTATATTGGCTCCGATATCGAGCACAGACGTCCCGGGATCAACGAGGCCGCTCAGAAGTTCGATCGTCTGCTGGTCGTAGGATCGAAGATAGAACGCCCCGCGCTCGGTCGCTGACCGGCGATCGACGAGCATATGGTGCCCGGCACTCATGGTCACCCGTCGCACCGGATCCCTTCCCAAAGCCTGTTCCGTCGCATTCAATGCATCAGCCAGACGACGCGCTCCGCGGACGTTGGGAAGGTGCAGCGGCATAGAGAGCCTTCGAGAAATCTAGGGTCTCTATTTAAAGCCCGCTTAACAAATGTAAGTCAAGGCCCGAGTTAAGCTTGGCCTTTTGTCTCGCGCGATCGAACGGGTCGAGCTGATGAGGCGTGATTTCTAGCGGCAGCGGTCATGATAACCGGGCCGACGAAGTGCATTTGCTCGAAGAAATCTACGGACGCCATCGAGGTTGGGCTGTTTATCTTCTGCCGATCTTGAGGTGGGAGCCGCCGACGGCTTGTCCGAAGGCAATATTGTGGTCGGGCGATTGCTGTTGGAACCTTGGCGTCAGGACGTAGCCGGCTGCTTTGGCGCAACACCGAAGGGCTGCTTTCGACCCGCAACCCATGACGGCTCTCCGTCCCGATCAGCCTTCGCACGCTCGAGCCGATCGCGCTTGGACCCCAGAACGGAAGCTCTGCTAGACTGGACCATCCAGCGTGGCCCCCCGCGCCGGTCTCAGCGAGGTTCCCTGCCGATGTCAGCCGCCGCCATGTCCACCTGCGACGCCCTGGTGCTGCGCGAGGACGCGGACGGGATCGCCACGCTCACGCTCAACCGCGGCCCCGCGCGCAACGCTCTCTCGCTCGGGCTGATGGCGGCGCTCCACCGCGCGCTCGACGCGATCCGCGACGACCGCGCGGTGCGCGTCGTGGTGCTGCGCGGGGCCGGGCCCGCCTTCTGCGCCGGCCACGACCTCAAGGAGATGCGGGCCGCTTCCTCGACCGAGGCGGTCGAGGCGGTGTTCGCCGCCTGCTCGGCCCTGATGCTGGCGATCACCCGCCTGCCGCAGCCGGTGATCGCGGAGGTGCACGGCATCGCCACCGCGGCGGGCTGCCAGCTCGTGGCCACCTGCGACCTCGCCGTCTGCGCGGAGGAAGCCCGCTTTGCCACGCCCGGCGTGCAGATCGGCCTGTTCTGCTCGACTCCGATGGTCGCTCTGTCGCGGGCGGTCCCGCGCAAGGCCGCGATGGAGATGCTGCTCCTTGGCGAGCCGATCGACGCGGCCGAGGCGCTGCGCATCGGCCTCGTCAACCGGGTGGTTCCAGCACCAGACCTCGCACGGAGCGTGCACGCGATGGCGGCCCGCATCGCCGCGAAGGCGCCGCGCGTTCTCGCGATCGGCAAGGCGGCCTTCGCGCGGCAGGGCGGGCTCGGCCTCGAGGAGGCCTATGCCGACGCCTCCGCCGTGATGACCCGCAACATGCTGATGGTGGAGGCCACCGAGGGGATCGATGCCTTCCTCCAGAAGCGGCCGCCGCGCTGGGACGCCTGAGCGGGCTCCTCAGGCGGGTGCTGCCGCGAGCGCGCCGATGCGCGCGCCGCGGCGGCTGCCCCGGACCCGCGCCACCCGTGCCCGGACGGCCGGCGGGGCAGGGCGGCAGCCGACGCCCATATGGTGGAACCCGGCCTCCGCCGCCGCCGCCGGCGCGATCAGGTTGCGGTAATCGACAAGCACGTCGCCGGACATCCGCCGCCGCAGGCGCGGCAGGTCGAGGTCGCGGAAGGCGTCCCACTCGGTGATCAGCGCCAGCGCGTCCGCGCCCTCGGCGACCGCGTAGGCGTCGGGAACGTAGGTGATCTCCGGCATCAGGGCGCGGGCTTGGTCCATCCCCTCGGGATCGTAGGCCCTGACCTCGGCACCCTCGTCGAGCAGCGCCGTGATAATGCTGAGCGCAGGCGATTCGCGCATGTCGTCGGTGTTCGGCTTGAAGGTGAGGCCGAGCACCCCGACGGTGAGGCCGCGCACCGAGCCGCCGCAGGCCTGAATCAGCCGGCGCGCCATGCGGCGCTTGCGCTGCTCGTTGGCCGCCGCCACCGTCTCGACGATGCGCGTCGGCGCGCCGAGGTCCTGGGCCGACTTGATCAGCGCCTGGATGTCCTTCGGAAAGCAGGAGCCGCCGAAGCCCGGCCCGGCCTGCAGGAAGCGCGCGCCGATGCGCTGGTCGAGCCCGATGCCGTGGGCGACGTCGTGGATGCTGGCATCCGCCTGCTCGCAGAGGTCGGCCATCTCGTTGATGAAGCCGATCTTGAGCGCCAGGAAGGCGTTGGCAGCGTACTTCACCAGCTCCGCCGAGCGGCGCCCCGTGAACAGGATCCGCGTGCCCGCCTCCAGCGGCCGGTAGAGGGCGTGCATCACGGTCCGCGCCCGCTCGTCCTCCGTGCCGATGACAATGCGATCGGGCACCTTGAAGTCGGCGATGGCCGCGCCCTCGCGCAGGAATTCCGGGTTCGAGACCACCGCGAAGGACCCGTGCGGACGCAGGCTGCGCAGGATGTGCTCGACCCGGTCGCCGGTGCCCACCGGCACGGTCGACTTGGTCACGATCACCGCGTAGCCCGAGAGCGCCCCCGCGATCTCGCGGGCGCAGGCGTAGACATGGGCGAGGTCGGCGTGCCCGTCGCCGCGCCGGGCCGGGGTGCCGACCGCGATGAAGATCACCTCGGCCTCACGCACCGCCTCGGCGAGGTCGGTGCCGAAGGAGAGCCGCCCGGCCGCGACGGTGCGGGCCACCAGCGCGTCGAGATGCGGCTCGTAGATCGGCATCCGGCCGGCCCGGAGCGCGGCGATGCGGTTCGCGTCCCGGTCGACGCAGCGCACCGTGTGGCCGAGATCGGCGAAGCACGCCCCCGAGACGAGGCCGACATAGCCGACACCGATGATCGCCACCTGCATGGTGAACACTCCGTCCGCCGCGCGCAGCACCGGCCGCGCCGGGCGCGAGCATGTCGCGCCGCAGCACGGGGCGTAACGCCTTCGAATGGGTAGGTGGCCTTCCTCTCCGGGCTAATCCGAAGGGTCGCCGCAGACTGGCGTCGTTTGAGCCCGGCTATCGAGCGACGGGTGAACAATTCGGATGCGATATGCCCTAAATTAAGGCAGAAAACTTTCATTAGGACTCGAAGCATACTGTTGTTCCATAGATGTCATCTCTGCCGAAGTCGTCGCTGATGCCTGCCGCCGCCGTCGAGAGAGCTGCCCTGATCGCGTCCGATTGGCTGTGGGAGACCGACCCGCAGGGCACGCTGACCTACCTGTCGGCCGGGGCCGAGCGGCATGCCGGATGGCCGGCCGCGGATCTCATCGGGCAGCCCTACCCGATGCCGATCGGGGCGGAGGCTGACTGTCCGTGCCGCGCCGCGATGGAGGCGCGCCGGCCGTTCCGCGACCTGCCCTACGCCTATCCGCACCCGGACGGCGAACCGCGCTGGTTCGCGCTCAGCGGCCGGCCGCGGCACGATCGGTCGGGCCGGTTCCTGGGCTATCGCGGCGTCGGCAGCGACGTCAGCGACCGGCACCGCAACGGGTTCGAGCGCTCCGAGGCGCATGTCCGGCTGGTCGAGCAGAACCGCCGCTTCGACGCGGCCCTGGAGAACATGAGCCAGGGCCTGTGCATGTTCGACGCCAAGGCCCGGCTGATGGTCTGGAACCGGCGCTACATCGAGATCTTCGGCCTCGATCCCGAGGATCTGCGCATCGGCATGAGCCAGCGGGCGATCGTCGAGATCCTGGTCGGGCGCGGCTGCTACAAGCCGGGCGCGACCGTGGACTTCCTCTGCGAGGGCACCCGGACCTCGCTCGTCCACGAACGGGCCGGCGCAGTGCTGCGCGAGCTCGCGGACGGCCGGATCATCGCGGCGACGCACCGGCCCATGCCGGGCGGCGGCTGGGTCGCGACCTTCGAGGACGTGACCGAGCGCCGACGCAACGAGGAGCGCATCGTGCACATGGCCCGGCACGACGCGCTGACCGACCTGCCCAACCGCACCGCGCTGCGCGAGCTCGGCAGCGCCCTGATCGGGCGGGCGCGCGCCATCCCCGGGGCGCGCGTCGCCGTGCTCTGTCTCGATCTCGACCGCTTCAAGGTCGTGAACGACAGTTTCGGCCACGCCACCGGGGACAAGCTGCTGCAGGCGGTGACCGGGCGCCTGCGCGGGCATCTGCGCCGGGACGATATCGTCGCACGGCTGGGCGGCGACGAGTTCGCGGTGCTGCACCTCACCCAGGACCCGGATGGGGCGGCCGCGCTCGCCCAGCGCCTGATCGGGGTCGTCAGCCGGCCCTACCGCCTCGACGGACGGACTGTGGAGATCGGCATGAGCGCCGGCATCAGCCTGTCTGACGAGGCGGGGGCGGAGATCGACTGGCTCCTGCAGAGTGCCGACATGGCCCTCTACGAGGCCAAGGGGGCGGGGCGCGGGACGCATTGCGTCTTCGAGCCGCAGATGGACGAGCATGCCCGCGCGCGCCGCGCCCTGGAACATGAACTGCGCGACGCGCTGACGGGCGGCGCGCTCGAACTCCACTACCAGCCGCTCGTGGATCTCGGCACCCGGCGCATCAAGGGCCTCGAGGCGCTGGTGCGCTGGCGGCATCCCGAGCGGGGCCTGATCAGCCCGGGGATGTTCATCCCGATCGCGGAGGAGACCGGCCTCATCGTCCCGCTCGGCGAGTGGGTGCTGCGGCAGGCCTGCGAGGCCGCCGCGCGCTGGCCCGCCTGGGTGAGCATCGCGGTCAACGTCTCGGCTCTGCAACTGCGCTACCGCGGCTTCGCGGCCTCCGTCCTCGCGGCTCTCGCGGCGAGCGGCCTCGCGGCCGCGCGCCTCGAGCTGGAGATCACCGAGTCGGTGCTGCTGGAGGATACGGAGGTCAATCTCGAGACCCTGCACACCCTGCGCCGCCTGGGGGTGCGGATCTCGATGGACGATTTCGGCACGGGCTATTCCAGCATCAGCTACCTGCGCCGCTTCCCCTTCGATAAGATCAAGATCGACCGCTCCTTCGTGCGCGACCTCGGCGCGAGCGCGGAGTCGAGCGCCATCATCCGGGCCGTCGTGGGCCTGGGTGCCAGTCTCGGCATCACCACCCTGGTCGAGGGGGTCGAGACGGAGGCGCAGCTCGAAGCGGTGAGGGCGGAGGGGGCGCAGGAGATGCAGGGCTTCCTGTTCAGCCCGCCCCGCACGATGGCCGAGATCGATGTCCTGCTCGCGGCGCAGGAGGCGGGAGCCGGGCAGGCGGCCTGACCACGCTCTCTCCGGCCGCCCTGCGAGACGGGCGCGCCGCGCGCTGGCGAAGGCGCGCGGCAACCCTTGGCCTCCTTCCGAGCGGGCAGAGGACGGCGCGCCGCCCCGTGACGGCGAACGATCTCCCCGCGCCGGTCTTCGGCCTGGTCTCGCCCTCGTTGTTCGGGCAACGACGAGGCGAACTTAGAAGGACAGGTAACGCCGCGTGACGCTCTCCGCCGCCGAGCTGATCTTCGTAGCGGTGCTGGCCCGGAGCGCGGTATTGGAGCCGAGGAACTGGTTCACCAAGTCGGTCAATCCGGCAGATATCGCACTGTTCGACCTGTTTCCCGAAGAGCCGCTCGACGACGCGGACGGATTGGCCTGCGTCCTGCTGCTCAGAATAGACGTAAGCAGGCTGTTCAGGTTCTGTGCGGCCGTGGCCCCGCCTCTGCTCGCCGTCGAAGCCGTCGACGAGCTTGCAGAGCCGGATTGTGTTGCAGACGCTTGGGCACTGGGCGCGTTGCCGCCGGTCGCTGCCGGCGTGTTGCTCTGGCCTACCGGAGGTACTGACACCGCAAGGTTTGCGGAAGCCGCCACGGGAAGAGCCGCGGCAGTCACGGAAGCCGTCACCGTGACCGCAGCGGCCGCACCAGGGGAGGGCGGCGCAATGCCGACCGCGGTCGCCACCGTTGCGGAGCCGCGGGCCGCATTCACATCGGACGATCCCGCAGCCTGAGCAGCTGCCTTCTCGGCCGAGCCGTTCCTGCCGCCCGCCTTCGCCGCCGCTCCGCCGGCCGTGACGCCCACGCCGAGGTCCGCGCCCGCAGCAGCCCCTTTCGCGGCCGCACCCACGGATTGCGACCCCGCTTCGAGGGTGACCTCGGCTTGCTCAGCCTTGCTGGCCGGCGAGGCACGAAGCTCCGCCTTCTCGGCGGCCTTGAGCGTTGCCGCAACGGCGACGCTCGATGCGTTCTTCGACGGGCCAGAGGGCGTGGCAGCAACTGCCGAGGCCGCGGGCCCTGCCTTCTTCGCCTTCTTCTGTGCGGCTTGCGAAGCCTTGTCCGCTGAAGCACCCGGCAGGTCGACTGAAGCATCGGACGCAGCCGGGCCGTTGTCCGTGCTGAGCGCACGCAGGTTCGCGCGTGCTTTCGCGGCGGCGGCCGCTGTCTGCTTGAGAGTGTCTGCTGCTTGGATGGACGTAACGTCCTTGTAATCTGCGAACAGAGACTTGAGCTGCGAGGTTGAGTACTGCGAAATTTGCATCGTCTGCCCCTTCTGATGAAGCAGAGATGAGGCTCGCCGCTATCACGGGCCCCTAATGGATTGCCTTGAATTTTATCAAATGCGCAATCGAGGTGCGCAAAATCGACTTGCGCCGGGCGCAGCCTGTGCGTGTGGTGTAGGGATCTTACAACTTGTTTCTCTTGGGGCCGGGATCGGGGAGGGATCTGTTAACCCTCGTCGGCAGGCCTCAGCCGAGACCCCGAGCGGTCTCAGCCGACGCCGGCATCGAGGAGGCCGGCAAGCGTCGCTGGACGGCCCGAATGGGCTCGCGGGCCGTCGGCTCCCGGTCGGTGAGCGGATGCCCGCTCCCCACGCTGGACACCCCTTCACACGGTCAAGCGGATCGAGGCCGGGCCTTCAGTCCTGCACGATGGCCGGTAGGGGCGCCTCGGCCACGAAGAGGAGGCCGCGCGGTCGGTAGGCGATCTCGGCGGTGCCGCTGATCTCCTTGGCCAGCGCCCACTCGATCATCCGGCTGCCGAAACCCTTCCGCACCGGTTCCGACACATCCGGTCCGCCGACCTCCTCCCACTGGAACCAGAGATGGGGCGGCTGCGAGCCGCGCACGATGTCCCAGCTTACAATCACGCGTCCCCGGTCCGCCGAGAGCGCGCCGTACTTGACCGAGTTGGTCGAGAGCTCGTGCAGGGCGAGCGAGAAGGCCAGGGCGACCCGCGGCGCGAGCTGAATCTTCGGACCGCCGGTCTTGAAGCGGCTCGCCTGCTCGACGCCGAAGGGCTTGAGCGCCGCGGTCACCACCTCGCTGAGCGTCGCCCAGTCGCCGCCCTCGCGGGTCAGCACGTCGTTGGCGGCGGCCAGGGACTGGATACGCGCCTCAAGCACCGTGCCGGCCTCGGCCACCGTGGGAGCGCTGCGCAGCGTCTGGCGGGCGATCGACTGCACGGTGGCCAGTGTGTTCTTGACCCGGTGGCTCAGCTCGCGCGCCAGCAGGTCGCGGTGCTCCTCCGCGCGCTTGCGGTCGGTGAAGTCGAGGATCACGCCCGCCATATAGAGCGGCGTCCCGTCCACCTGATAGGTCGGCTGGCCGCGCACCAGCAGCCAACGCGTCTCGCCCTGCTCCGTGACGATGCGGTACTCGATGTCGTAGTCCGACCGCTCAGCGACGCAGCGCTCCATCTCGGCCTGCATCCGGGCGCGGTCGTCCGGATGCACGATCGCCACGAGGCGGTCGTAGCCGAAGGGCTCGCCGGGATTGGCGCCGAAGATCCGGCGGCACTCGTCCGAAGCCATGAGGCGGCGAGCGGCGAGATCGAGGGTCCAGGAGCCGAGCCGGCCCGCCTGCAGAGTGAAGCGCAGGCGCTCCTCGCTCCGGCTGAGATCGAGCACACGCTGGCTGACCTCCGCCTCCAGCGCGTCGCGATCGCGTTGCAGGCGCACCAGCCGTTCGCGCTCAAGGGTCACGTCGAACTGCGAGGCGAAGAAGTAGGTCAGCTCGCCATCCTCGTCGAAGACCGGCGAGACGAGGAGCCGGTTCCAGAAGACCGAGCCGTCCTTGCGGTGGTTCAGGAGCTCGATCTCGATCGGCACCCGGCGCTCCACCGCCTCACGGATGCGCTCGACGCTCGCGGGGTCCGTCTCCGAACCCTGGAGAAAGCGGCAGTTCTGGCCCAGGATCTCGGCGCGGACGTAGCCCGTCAGCTTCTCGAAGGCGCGGTTGACGAAGATGATCGGGTTGTCGGGCTGGCGCGGATCGGTGATCAGCATCGGCATGCGCGTCGTACGGACGGCTGCCGCGAACGGGTCCGGTCCGTTGCCGAACCGGGCGAGTTCCCGGTTGATCCGCGCCTCGTTCCGGCTGTCGCTCAAGGGGGGAAACCTTCTCGGGTGGGGCCGCAACAGGGGCTCTGACAGGCCGGCTCGACGCCGCTTCGCTGCCGGGGCGGCGGTGACCCGAATCCTTCCGTAGGACGGGAGCAGTCATAGGGGAGACCGGAGCGACATCCAACTCACCGGGGGCGGAGGCGTTCCGTCGCGGGTGCCGGGTCGCTGGGGCCGTATGGCCGACATGCTCCCGGGGTGCCGAATGCTGGAAAAAGCCGCTCAGCGGAAGAGCGGGAGACCGGTGCCGAGGAGGGCGAGGCCCGTCAGCAGCAGCGTGCCGGCCGCCATCTCCAGGCGTTCGGCGGAGAGGGGGCGCCGCATGGCGGCCTGGGCGATGCCGGTGCCCAGAGCAAGCGCCGCGGTGATCAGGGCGAGATAGGCCATGGCCGATCTCAGGCCCTGCCGCCGGATCGCGGCGCGGAGGCGCGTTTCGGGCGAGGGGATTGCCGAAGAGGGTGCCCGAGGGGCTGGCCAAGAAGCGGCTCGCAAGACTGCATGGAGGGGACCGCCTGTACCGGGGCGCCCCCGGCGGAGGGGGTCGCGAGATCGGTCGAACCTAAGCCGCCCACCGGACCGGGTACCTCCTCCATACAGGGGAGGCGGCCTGGCCTTCCCCGACAAATCGGGTCTATCCCCTCGGGGCATTCCGACCGGAGAGCCCTGAACCGGCAAGTTCGGCCGCGCCGGCGGGAGCGATGCACGGTCGGCCGAGCCGAAACGCGAAGCGGCCGGCCCCACGAGGCCGGCCGCTCCCTGATCTTACGGATGCCGGCCCGCTGCGGGCCGGGACTTACCAGCCGTAGCCGTAGGCGGGGCCACCCCAGGAATAGCCGGAATAGCCGTAGCCAACCGGGGCGTAGCCGTAATCGTAGCTGCGCACGACGCGGCGCGAGTAGGTCGGCGCATAGCCCACATCACTGTAGCCGCCGTAGCCGTAGGCCGGATAGCCGCCGCCGTACCCGTAATCGTAACCGTAGGCCGGCGCGCCGTAGCCGTAGGCGTTCGACGCCGCGGCGCCGACCAGGGCGCCGGCGGCCAGACCGCCGATGACGCCCGCGGCGACCGCGCCGCCGCGTCCGCGCGCCTCGGCGCCGGTGCTGGCGAGGGTACCGAGACCGATCAGGGCTGCGGCCGAGATGGCAGCAAGCTTACGCATCCTCATCTCCTGTATGCGTTGGATTGAGCCTCCAACACCCGGCGGTCCGGAATGGTTGCACTGCACATCGCGAGAGATCGCGGCGCGATCGCGCACGGATGCGTGAGGAGATGGTGGCGAGAGCTCGGCTATAGACCCTGAGAATTGGCGCCGACCATTCGCGGCGGCGCGATGACTTGGTTCCACCGTGCGGCGCCCGGTCGCCGGTCCTCCGGGTGGGCGGTGCACGCGGACAGCGCGCCGATGTGCCACCTCTGCGAACCAGTGCAGCGCGCACAGCAAAAAGGCCCGCGCCGCAGGAGCGGCCGGGCCTGATTGCACGTTCGCGAGGGCGCGCCCGGTCGGGCGCGCGGCCTTACGAGGCGACCGCCGGAGCGGCGGCCTGCTGCGGCTGCGCCGGGCTCGCCGAGAAGCCGCCGGGGCGACCGCCGCGGGCGGGGAAGCGGGGCTTCGGCTTCGGGGCGGCGATCAGGCCCTCGCGGATCGCGGTCTTGCGAGCCTGCTTGCGGGCGCGGCGGACGGCCTCTGCCTTCTCGCGCGCCTTGCGCACGGAGGGCTTCTCGTAGGCCTTGCGCTGCTTCATCTCGCGGAAGATGCCCTCGCGCTGCATCTTCTTCTTGAGGACGCGAAGCGCCTGATCAACGTTGTTGTCGCGAACGAGTACCTGCAACGGACTGGATCCTCTGGAACTTGCAATCTGATCGGGTTGGTTCGGGCCTCGCCCGAGCCGTGCGACGGAAACCGCCAAGCGCCCCTAGCCCGGGTGTTGCCCGGGTGGGGCGCGGTCTCGATCATCACGATTCGGGGCGTAGTCCGCACCTTGCGGGTGCATCTACACCAAGTCCGAACGACTTCCAACCTGTTCCGCTACAAGAGAACCCCGGATCGAGACCGCCAGATCGGGAACCCCGAAACCGTGACATAGACGGGAGCATGATCAGCCACGCGCAGCAATCCGCCAGCGTCAACTACTCGGGCATCTGTCCGGAGGCCTGGGCGGCCATGGCGGCGGCCAAGGCGGGCCACGCTCCCGCCTACAGCGAGGACGCCTGGACGGCGCGCGCCGCGGACGCGTTCCGGACGCTGTTCGAAACGCCCTTCGAGGTGTTCCTCGCCTTCAACGGCACCGCCGCCAACGCGCCCGCGGATGAGAACGTCCAGGCAACGCGCAGGTCCTTCACGTTCCCCGCGTCGATCCGGTCGAGCGGCGCGTAGCGGGGATTCGCGTGATCGAGCGTTTGGAGCGTGGTGACGGGCGGCGCATCGGCTGCCTGTGCAACTCCGAAGACGAACAGGGCCTGCACCAGCGGGCAGGAGGCGAGACAGATCAACGATCGCATACTGCCGCTTTTGCCCTCACGCCCGAATACCCCTCTGCGCCGCAGGGCGTATTGCGGGCGATAGGCCTCACGGCACGAGCCAGCGGCCCGTCCAGGGCGCGGCGCCCGCCCGATCCCAGCGCGCGCGGCGATGGCCGCGGCGGTCGAGATAGAGAAAGTCGAGGCTCGCCACCCGAACCACCACGGCGGCGAAATGCGGGCGGCCGAGCCTCAGGGCCTCGTCCGCGTCCGGCAACGCGTAGGCGCCGCCCTCCGGGATCGCGATGCCGGGCCCGGGCACGGTGCCGTAGCAGACCCGACTCATCGGCTGGGCGGCGGCCCAGGCGGCCTCGGCGAGGGCGTCGCCCGTGTGCAGGGATCCCTGCCCCTCGGCGCGGATCTGCACGCTCGTCTCGCCGTCGTAGGCCATCAGCGCGCAGGCGCCGTTCTGGGCGATCTCGTCCGCCTTTGCGGAGCGGCGGTCGCAGTGAAAGCGCAGCGTGCCCGCGCCTCGATCGACGGCGCGCAGGACCACGGTCCGCACGCGCGGGGCACCGGCCGGGTCGAGGGTCGCGAGGGCGGGCAGATGGAAGCCGCTGCGCCCGCGCTCCACGCCGTCCGCCAGAAGCCGCCAGGCTTCCGCGAAGCAGGCGTCGAGGTCGTCGTGGAAGGCGGGCAGCGGCGCACGGTTCATGAGGACCGACGGGAGATCATGGCGCGGTCCGTCTCCGCCGCTCGCGGAAGATCAGCGCGAGGTTGCGCAGGTAGATCACCGTCGAGAGCCCCTGGCCGATGATGATCACAGGTTCCCGCCGGACGAAGCCGTATACCAGCGTCATCAGCCCGCCCAGGATCGACAGGAACCAGAACGAGAGCGGCATCACGCTGCGCCCGGCCCGCTCGCTCGCGATCCATTGCAGGATGAAGCGCGAGCCGAAGACGAGCTGGGCGCCGATGCCGAAGACCAGCCAGAAATCGAAGCGGGTGACGAAGACGTCGTAGAAGTACGCCGGCAGGTCCTCGGCGAGCTGGATCAGCACGGTCCCACCTCCGCCACCTCCGGCGTCGGGCGCTTGCGCCGGATCAGCCACCAGACCCCGGCGAGATCCAGAATCCCGACCCAGAGCCGGTCGAACAGCCCGTAATTCGAGCGCCCGGAGAAGCGCGGCCGGTCCACCACGTCGCGGTGGACGACCGCGAAGCCCTCGCGCGCGACGAGAGCCGGCATGAAGCGGTGCAGGGCGTCGAAATAGGGCAGCCGCAGGTAGACCGCGCGGCGGAACACCTTGAGGCCGCAGCCGGTGTCGCGGGTCGAATCCTTCAGGATGCGCCCGCGCACGCCGTTCGCGATGCGCGATTGCAGCATCTTGAAGGCCCCATCCTTGCGGCCCTGGCGCTGGCCCTGAGCGAGACCGGCGCGGGGGCCCGCCTCCTCCAGCGCGGCGACGAGGGCCGGGATGAAGGCCGGATCGTTCTGGCCGTCCCCGTCGAGGGTTGCCACGATGTCGGCGCGCGCCGCCGCGACGCCGCTGCGCACCGCCGCCGACTGTCCGCCGCTGCGGGCATGGCGCAGCACGCGCAGCCACGGCCGGTCGCGGCGGGCCGCTTCGAGCGCCGCCGGGGTGGCGTCGGTCGAGCCGTCGTCGACGTAGATCACCTCGAACGCCCCGAGCGGTGCGCAGGCGCGCTCCAGCTCGGCCATGAGGCTCTCGATGTTGCCGGCCTCGTTCTTCACCGGGACGACGACGCTGAGACGATACGCGCTCACGGGACCACCGCGTAGGCCGTGAGGCCGACCCGGCGGCCCCCGTTGATGTTGAACCCTGAGACCGTGCCGACCTGCCGGGCGGCGGGCCTTCCGGCCTCGGCGGCCGCGAACCCGGCCGCCTGCCGCGCCTCGACGAAGACGAGGCGGCAGCCGCCTGCGTGCAGGAAGTCGGAGGCCTCTCGCCCGGTCGGCGGTGTCGCAAGGTCGGTGCCGATGAGGAAGACGAGGCTCGGTTCGCGGTACCCGAGGCTCGCCACGCGCGGGTTCGCGCAGGGCAGCGCGTCGCGGATGGCGGCGAGCCGCGGCGAGACCTTCAGGGCCGGGATCTCGCGCTGGCCGAGGCCGAACAGGGCGGGCGAGACAAGGAGGCTCGCCAAGATACCGAGGACGAGGGCTCGCTCGGGCCGGGCGGCCCGGAAGGCGAACCAGGCGGCGAGCGCGAGGCCGACGGCGCCCGCGAGCGCGGGCAGCGCCGCCCAGGGGATCTGCCGGTCGAGCTTCCAGCCGGCAATCGCCAACCCGACCGCGAGGCCGAGCGGGATCGTCACCACCAGGAAGGCGAGAGGGGTGGCGCCGGTGCGCGCCGGATCGAGCGCGCCGCGCCGCAGGGCAAGGACCGTGAGGATCGCCACCATCGGCATCAGCGGCAGCACGTAGTGCGGCAGCTTGGTGGGCACGCTCTCGAAGATCAGCCAGGCGGGCAGGATCGCGGAGATCAGGAGCGCCACGGCATCCTCGCCGCGCGCGCGCCACGTGAAGGGGATCGCCAGGGCCGCGAAGGCCGCACCGGGCCAGAAGGTGCCGAAGAAGGCCAGGGCGTAGGCGCCGGGCGGGCCCCAGTGCTTCTCCTTCGCGGTGCCGACCTTGCCGAGCATGTCCTGGCCGACTGCCTCCGCGAAGAAGGCGCCGCCGCTCTTCCAGGCGATGGCCAGAAACCAGGGCGCGACCGCGAGCGCCACAAGGGCGAGGCCGAGCCCGGGGCGCAGCCGGCGCAGCCAGTAGGCGTCGCGGATGAGGATCGAGAGGATCAGCGCCGGCAGGCCGACGAAGAGCGGTACCATCGGCCCCTTCACCAGGATGCCCAGCGCCAGGCCGCCCCAGAAGGCGAGGAGCGCCCCGCGCGGCAGCGGCACGAAGCTGCCGCGCGAGAGCCACGCGCGGGCGAGCGCCCCGAAGCTCGCAACCGTGCAGGCGGTCAGCAGCGCGTCGGTCTTGGCGAGCCGCGCCTCGGCCGAGAGCATCAGGCAGGCCCCGAACAGGGCTGCGGCGAGGAGCGCGTCCGGCCGGTTGAGGAAGGCCAGGGCCGCCCAGTAGGCGAGGAGCACGGCCGCGCAGGCGCCGATGAGCGAGGGAAGGCGATAGAGCGCGATCTCGGTCCTGGCCTGCGGTACCCCGAGCGCCTCGCCCGCCGCCACGCTCGCGGCCTGCAGCCAGTAGATGCCGACCGGCTTCTTGTGGCGCGCTTCCAACTGGAAGCGGATATCCACGAGATCCCCGCTCTCCAGCATCTGTTTGGAGGCCTGGGCGAAGCGCGGCTCGTCCCGGTCCATCGGCTGCAGGCCGATCTGGCCGGGCAGGAACAGGATCAGCGCGAGGACGAGCAGGGCGAGGCAGGCCCGCGCATGCGTCAGCGCGGCGAGCCCCGGCAGCCGGTCGATCAGGTCGGGTTCCGCGGCCCCCGCGCGGCCTGCGGACAGGCTGGTCATGCGTGGTCCGTCATCGAGGTGCGCTGTCCCATCCGGAGCGGCTGTCTGCGGCCCCGGACCGGCGCGGTGTCGCGGCGGGCCGTGTCGGTGATCGGCCCCGGATTGTCAAATACCCAACCGCCCGTCCCATCCCCTCGCTCACCCTCTCGGCACCCAGCCATTCTGCCGCACGGCACCGTTCGCGTGCTCGGCCGATTGATCCGATGTCACGCGCTCTCATGCGTGCCGGAGCATCGTCGGAAGGGGTGCGCCCGTGTCTCTGTCTCTCGTCATCATGCTCGCCGGGGCTCTCGGCGCCATCCTCGTGACGCTGGCGGCCCTGCCGGCCGCCGACCGCTTCCTGCGGTGGTGAGGATTCACCGCCACAATCGGCGGTTTGAACCGGCGCGGGCCTTACCGAGTTGATCGTGCGCAATGCAATCGGGAGGCTTGCGCGATGGAAGTGGCTGTCATGGTGGCCGGCGTGCTGGGGGCCGTCGGAACGATGCTCTGCATGATGCCAGGCCTCGATTCCTTCTTCGAGTGGTAGCGAGCCGCGTGCGCGATCGCACGCGAGGGCGATGCATCCTCTGAATTCGGTCAGCGTTGTCCCCGCGCGTCGTCCGAGATGGAGGTGGCCGTGCTGATCTTCGCCCTTCTGTTTGCCGCCCTCGGCGTCGTCGGTGCGCTCGTCGGACTGGGCGAGCTGGGTCATCCGATCGGCGCCCACGGCGTGCAGAGCTACGGCTGGGGGCTCACCGTGAACGCGATCGCGCTGGCAGTGTACTTCCTGTTCGTGTGGACCCGTCGCTTCCACGACCGCCGCACCTGACGCGGCCTCAGAACGCGAGCCGCAGGCCGCCGACCACGTTGCGCGGCGCGCCCGCAAAGATGGTCCCGGTGGTCGTCGCGAGTGCGGCCGCGCCGTTCTGGAGCCCCGTCGTCGCGCTGATGGAGTTCGCGAGCGGCTGGGCCGAGCCGACGTAGCGCGTATCGAAGACGTTGCGCACCTCGAGGTAGAGGTTGAGCCGCTTGGCGTAGCTGCCCACGAGGTCGGTGGCGTAGTGCAGGTTCGCGTTGACGATCGCGTAGCCCGGCGCCCGCAGCTGGTTGGCGTTGTCGAGGAAGAAATCGTCCTGCACCACGGTCTCGACGAAGGCGCCGAGGCCGGCGAGCGGGCCGGCAGGCACGTCGTAGCCGATGCGGGCGAGGAGCTGGTTCGCCGGGACGCCCGGGATGCGGTTGCCGGCCCGGTCGAAGCGCCGGGTCAGGCCGCCGGCGCTGAGCTGCTCGACGTAGTCGGTGTAGTACTGGTCGTTGAACCCGTAGGCGAGCGTCGCCTGCCAGCCCGGCGCGAAGGCCCAGTCGGCCCCGAGCTCGATGCCGCGATGCTCGGAAGCGGGCGCGTTGAACGTGTAGCTGAGCAGCCCCGCGCCCGGCGATTGCGAGACGAGCTCGTTGCGGAAGAACTCGTAGAAGCCAGTCAGGCTGAACCGCAGGGTCTCGGTGGGGGTCCAGTCGAGGCCGAGGTCGAGGCCGAGATTCTCCTGGGTCCGGAGCTGCGTGTTGTTGCCGGGCAGGCCCGCCGCGGTGACGAAGAGGTTGCTGGCGGCGGGCGTGGTGTAGCCCGTGGCGACCCGCCCCCGAAACGCCCAGGCGTCGTCCGGGCGGTAGACGAGCGCGAGTTCCGGCGCGACGTTGAGGAAGCTGCGGTCGGCATCCGCGACCGTGCTGCGCGTGCCCGCCGCCGAGTAGCTGTAGGCGATGTTGCGGCCGGTGATCCAGGTGTTCTCCGCCGAGATCCCGAGCACGCCGGTCCAGCGGTCCGAGAGCGCGAGCTCGACCCGGGCGCGTCCGCCGAGATTCGACTGCACCGCCTCCTGATCGCCGATCAGCGCCCCGAGGCGCGGGCCGCCATAGGGCGCGCGGTTGTAGGTGGTGATGCGGTTGTCGATCGTGCTGAAGG
This sequence comes from Methylobacterium gregans, assembly GCF_022179245.1. Taxonomy (GTDB): domain Bacteria; phylum Pseudomonadota; class Alphaproteobacteria; order Rhizobiales; family Beijerinckiaceae; genus Methylobacterium; species Methylobacterium gregans. Next base: position 1,770 of record NZ_BPQM01000003.1, on the reverse strand, counting down.
CGAGCGCCGCGTAGCCGAGCGCGGGCAGCCCGAACAGCTCGCTCCGCCGGGTGACATCGCTGAGGAGGTTCCAGGACGGGTACGAGCCGCGCGACGAGGTCAGGTAGAAGGGTTGGTTGAAGTTGCGCTCGTCGAAGCCGAGTTGCGTGCGCCACGTCGTGTCGGCGTCGATATCGTGCTCCCAGCGGGCCGCGACGATCGTGCGCCGGTCCTTGCGCTCGAAGGCGCCTTCCGCCGCCGTGACCGGCACGGTCGGCCCGAAGGCGCCGTTGGCGAAGAGGTTGAAGGTGGTGCAGCCCGGCGCCGCGGTCGCCGCCGCCGCGCAGCCGCGCTGATAGGGGTTGATCCGGAACTGGTCGAGCGAGGAGCGCGCCGCGAGATCGGCGTGCAGCTCGTTGTTGATCACCTTGAGGGTGAAGCGATTGTCCGGCGTCGGCGTATAGCTCGCCAGGAGGTTGACCGTCTGGGTGTCGTAGCTCGCGTGGTCCTGATAGCCGTTGCTCCGCACGTCGCTGGCGAACAGGCTGATCTCGACCGGGCCGCTCGCGCCGCCCACCGTGACGTCGTTCGACAGGTAGCCGAACGAGCCCGCATCGGTGCCGATCTCGTAGCCGTCGATCTCACGGCCGGTGCGCGTGCGGAACGCGATGGCCCCGCCCGTGGCGTAGTTGCCGAACAGGGCCGATTGCGGCCCGCGGAATACGTCGATGCGGCTGTAGGCGCGCGGGTCCGTGAGGTCGAACCGGGCAGCGCCGTCCGGCTGGGTCAGCACGAAGCCGTCCTCCAGCACGACGGTGTTCTTCACGACCCCGGTCGAGCGGGCGTTGTTGCCGCGGATCGAGATGATCACGTCGCGCCCGCCATTGCCCTGGCGCACGGTGACGCCGGGGCTGTTGATCAGGACGGAGCCGATGCCGGTGGCCGGACGGTTCGCGATCGTGTTCCGGCGGTCGATCGTGGTGACGATCTGGCCGACCGGGTTCTCGATGACCGCGGGGGCGGAACCCTGGGGCGCCGCCACGCCGAAACGGGCGGGCGCCGGCGCGGCCGGCCCGACCTCGCCGACGACGGAGAGTTCCTCGAGGGTCACATTGCCACCCTGGGCATGGACTTCGAGAACAAGACCGGGCGAGAGCGCGAGCAGCCAGGGGAGCGCGCGCGACAGAGCCGCCGCGCGTCGGCGACGGGAGATAGAGAGAGACATCGTGGGGGACTCGTCCGAACGGAGGGCGGTGCCGCGCGGGCGCGGCGGGCTCTGGCTCAGGACGAGGCGGGCGGGCCCCGCGGCTCGGGGGGGATCTCGGGCGGCGCGCGCGGCAGCGCGGCACGCGCGGGCGGGCGCACGGCGGCCTCCAGCACGCGGCGCGGCCGGATCGGCACGGCGGCGACGGGCGGGGGAACCGCGAGCTGCGGGATCTGGGCGGGCAGGCAGCAGGCATGCGCGCGGCAGGGCGCCTTGTCGGCGGGCGCACCCTCTGGGTGGTCTGCGCAGAGCACCGAGACACCGTCGAGGCCGGCGGGGACCGGTGCGAGGGCGCCCAGGAAGGCCTGGAGCAGCAGCGCGTATAGCGCGGCCACAGCGATGACCGCGCGGCGTGTCGCCGAACCGGTCAAGCGCCTGCACATGTCCGCCTATAGGCACGGACGGAAAACGGCCGTCAACCGAAGCTTTGCGGTATCGGGCGCGTCTCTAGCGGTCGATAGCGGCCTGCCCCCGCCGGGCCGCCTCGCGCAGGACGCGGGCGAGTTCTTCGGCGGAGTAGGGTTTTC
>NZ_BPQM01000002.1 GCF_022179245.1 Methylobacterium gregans | reverse complement strand
GTGAAATTTACCATCCGGCCGAGCCTCTGGACGTGCCGGATGGTAAATTTCACGTGAAACGTCGCGGGGTAGGTAGCGGCGGCGAGGAGGATCGACAACGGGCGCCGGCCCGGATCTCGGCGCGCCGTCCCGCCGGTGCGTAATTCGGATCAGGTGTCGTTCAGGCAGCGACCGCTATCTCGGCCTCACGAACACGAGAACAAGGTTCGAGGAGACCGACCGGTGAAGCGCTTCACGCTCGCGGCTCTCGCCGCACTGACGCTGGGAACCACCCTGGCCGCCGTGCCGGCCAGCGCGCAGTACTATGACGACGGACCGCGCCGCTGGGACCGCGGCTACGAGGACCGCTACGAGCGCCGCCGCCGGGACGACTATTACGAGGACCGCTACGAGCGCCGCCGGGATTTCGGCCGGCGCGGCGGCAGCATCTGCGTGACCTCGCGCGGCAATTGCCCGACCCGCCCCGCTCCGTTCAACGCGCCCTGCGGCTGCGAGATTCCGGGCTTCGGCTTCAAGCGGGGCGCGATCGGCGGCTGAGACGATCCCGGTTTCAGAGGGTTCGGAGAGGCGCCCGATCGCTCGGGCGCCTCTTCTGCTGTCTCAGGCCCGCACGCGCTCGATCCGGGCACCGCAGCGGCCGAGCTTGGCCTCCAGCGCCTCGAAGCCGCGGTCGAGGTGATAGACCCGGTTGATCTGGGTCTCCCCCTCGGCGGCGAGCCCTGCGATCACCAGCGAGACCGAGGCGCGCAGATCCGTCGCCATCACGGGCGCGCCCTTAAGGCGCTCGACGCCCTCCACGATCGCCGCGTCGCCGTCGAGGCGGATCTTCGCGCCGAGGCGGGCGAGCTCCTGCACGTGCATGAAGCGGTTCTCGAAGATCGTCTCGCGGATGCGGGAACTCCCCTTGGCGAGCGTCATCAGCGCCATGAACTGCGCCTGCAGGTCGGTGGGGAAGCCTGGGAACGGGTCGGTGGTCACGTCCACCGCCGCGATGCCGGCGCCGTTGCGGCGGACCCGGATGCCGTCCGGCACCTGCGTCACCTCGGCGCCGGTGGTCGCCAGCACGTCGAGGGCCGCGTGCAGCAGGTCGGCGCGGGTGTTCTCCAGGACCACGTCGCCGCCCGTCATCGCCACCGCCATGGCGTAGGTGCCGGTCTCGATCCGGTCGGGCAGCACCTCGTGGCGGGCGCCGTTGAGCCGCGCCACGCCCTCGATCTCGATGCGCGGCGTGCCCGCGCCCTTGATGCGCGCGCCCATCTTGGTGAGGCACTCGGCGAGGTCGACCACCTCCGGCTCGCGGGCGGCGTTCTCGATCACGGTGGTGCCGTAGGCGAGCGCGGCCCCCATCAGGGCGACGTGGGTGCCGCCGACCGTGACCTTCGGGAAGCTGATCTCGGCGCCGCGCAGGCCGTTCTTGGTCTTGGCCACCACGTAGCCGCCATCGATCTCGATCTGGGCGCCAAGACGCTCGAGCGCCATGATCAGCAGGTCCACGGGCCGCGTGCCGATGGCGCAGCCGCCCGGCAGCGAGACCTTGGCCTCGCCGAAGCGGGCGAGCAGCGGCGCCACCACCCAGAAGCTCGCCCGCATGGTCGAGACCAGCTCGTAGGGCGCGGTCGTGTCGATGACGTTCGAGGCGGTGAGCCGGATCGTCTGGCCGGCCTCGGTGGTCTGGCCCGGGCGCTTGCCCACCACCATCTGGTCGACGCCGTGGTTGCCGAGGATGCGGGTCAGCGCGTTGATGTCGGCGAGCCGCGGCACGTTGACGAGCTCGAGCGTTTCGCCGGTCAGCAGGCTCGCGATCATCAGCGGCAGCGCCGCGTTCTTGGCGCCCGAGATCGGAATGGTGCCGTGCAGCTCGGTGCCACCGGTGATGTGGATGCGGTCCATACTCGTTCCCTGGGCCGCCCCGCGGACTCGCGCGGCGCCTGTCGTCCCGTCGGGCGCGACAGTGCGCCCATGCTTGGCCGCAGGCTATAGTCCAGTTTTGTCGGAATCGGGACCGGTCCCGGACGCATCGCCGCCCAGCGAATCATCCGCGGCGGGCGGGGCGGCCCCGGCGGCGGCTCGGCCCTGCTCTTTTCCGCGCTCCTGCGCCTTGCGCCGCCGCAGGTTGTCGCGCAACGCCGCTTTCAACCGCTCCGCGCGGCTTTCGCCCGTATCCGCCATCGTCATCCCGTCATCGCGCGGCTTCGGGCGAGATTCGCGCGCGGCGCATCGTCACCCTGGCGCGCGCTTCCGCCCTGCACAGGGCAGGAATGTTAGAACTCACCTTGAACCCATTCCAGATCCGCCTGTATCTTCCGCCTCGACAGCGCCCGAAGACGCTGCCGCAAGAACGCTCAAGGAAACCGCCAGCCCGCGTCCGGGACCTCCTAGGGTTCAGAGGACGTCAATCCAAACGTCCGATGCTCGCCGGAGACCCGCGTCGGTCTCGCGTGCCGAACGATCCCGCGCATCGACGGCCCGTCCGTCCCTGCCAGCCACCCGAAGGATCCTCATGCCCGTGACCCGGATGCCCGCTGCCCCGAAGACCGCATCCTCCGGACCCGGCATCAAGACCGACTTCGAGGGCTACTTCCGCGCCGCGCTGGACAAGCTGCACGGCGAGCGCCGCTACCGCGTCTTCGCCGATATCGAGCGCGTGGCCGGCCGCTTCCCGCAGGCGAACTGGCGCCGCCAGGACGGCTCGATCCGCGAGATCACCGTGTGGTGCTCGAACGACTATCTCGGCATGGGCCAGCACCCCGAGGTGGTGAACGCCATGACGGAGACGGCCAAGCGCTGCGGCGTCGGCGCGGGCGGCACCCGAAACATCGCCGGCAACAACTCGCCGCTGGTCGATCTCGAGCGCGAACTCGCGGATCTGCACGGCAAGGAGGCGGGCCTCGTCTTCACCTCGGGCTACGTCTCGAACCAGGCCGGCATCTCGACGATCGCCCGGCTGATCCCGAACTGCCTGATCCTGTCGGACGCCTTCAACCACAATTCGATGATCGAGGGTGTGCGCCACTCGGGGTGCGAGAAGCGCATCTTCCGCCACAACGACCTCGCGCATCTCGAGGAACTCCTGATCGAGGCTGGCGACCGGCCCAAGCTCATCGTGTTCGAGTCCGTGTACTCGATGGACGGCGACGTCGCGCCGATCGGCAAGATCTGCGACCTCGCCGACCGCTACGGCGCCATGACCTACCTCGACGAGGTCCACGCGGTCGGCCTCTACGGCGAGCGCGGCGCCGGCATCTCCGAGCGGGACGGCGTGATGCACCGGGTCGACGTGATCGAGGGCACGCTCGCCAAGGGCTTCGGCTGCGTCGGCGGCTACATCACGGGCACGAGTGCCGTGCTCGATGCGGTGCGCTCCTTCGCGGCCGGCTTCATCTTCACCACCGCGCTGCCGCCCGCGGTAGCGGCGGCGGCGCGCGCCTCCGTGCGCTACCTCAAGCGCTCGCAGGTCGAGCGCGAGGCGCACCAGCGCCAGGCGGCGCAGACCAAGGCGGCTCTTGAGGCGGCGGGCCTGCCGGTACTGCACACCGAGACCCACATCGTGCCGGTGATGGTGGGCGACGCGGAGCTGTGCAAGGCCGCCGCCGACCACCTGCTGGAGTGCCACGGCATCTACATTCAGCCGATCAACTACCCGACCGTGCCCCGCGGCACCGAGCGCCTGCGCATCACGCCCTCGCCGTTCCACGACGCGGCGCAGATCGAGAAGCTCACCGCGGCGCTCGCCGAGACCTGGGACGCCCTCGACCTGCCGCGCGCCGGTACGGTCTTCGTCGAGGCGGCGGAGTAGAACGCCGGGCGCCCTCTCCCTCTGCGGGGGAGGGAGGGCGACGGGCTCACAACTCCAGGACGAGCCCGTCCTCCGCCGCGATGTAGCCCTCGGCCGGATGGGCGATCATCTCGGGGCTCATGTGGGTGAGCATGAGCCGCCTCGGCGCGATCTCGGGCAGGTTGCGGTTCAGCGTCGCCCAGTCGAGGTGGAACCTGACGGGGCGCTCCACCGTGTAGCCCTCGGCGATCATCAGGTCGGCATCGCGGCCCGCGGGGATCAGCGCCTCGACCCACTGCGTATCGCCCGTATAGGTCACGACCCGGCCCGCATGGGCGAGTCGCAGCGCGTGCGCGGGCGCGCCCGAGGGGTGCTCGACCGCGAAGGCCTCCACCTCCACTCCGCCGAACGCCCCCGGCTCACCGGCCACGATCTCCCGCACCGCGACTGTGAAGGCCCGCTTCGCCGTGCTGGAGCCGGGGAACAGCACCTCCATGGCGGCCGGCAGCCGCTCCCGGATCCCGGGCGGCCCGACGATGGTCAGCGGTGTCCGCCGATGGCTCACGAGCTGCCCGTCGAGGATCAGCCAGGGCAGGCCGCCGAAATGATCGCCGTGGAGATGGGTGAGGAACACCGTATCGATCCCGTTCGGATCGACGCCGAAGCGGCGCATCGCGATCAGCGCCGAGGCGCCGCAATCGATCAGGAATCCGGTGCCGTCCCCCGCGACATGGAAGCAGGTGTTGAGGCGCCCGCCCGAGCCGAAGGCGTCGCCGCAGCCGAGAACCGTCAGTCGCATCGTCGAACCCTCCCTGCTCCAAAACCAACGCGGCGATGCGCGCCCGTGCTCCCCCGACTCCCCCTTCGGCGGTTGCACCGCCGCACGGGATGCGCTGTAGCTCCCCCGCTCAGGAATCAGGGGGATCGGGCATGTCGGGCGGTCACGGGGCGGTCGAGGGTTCGAACAAGCGGGTGGCGCTGCTGATCTCGGTGCTGGCGCTGTTCCTGGCCTTCAGCGAGACGCTGGGCAAGGCAGCGCAGACCGACGCCATCGGCTCCAATATCGAGGCCGCCAACCAGTGGGCCTTCTTCCAAGCGCGGACCATCCGCAGCACGGTCCTGAAGACCGCCGACGAGATGGTCGCGCTCACGCCGCCGGGGCCGAACCAGGAGGCGGTGCAGGCCAAGCGCGCCGAGTGGGCCAAGACCATGGCACGCTGGGACTCGGAGCCGGCCACCGGCGAGGGCCGCAAGGAACTCGCCGAGAAGGCCAAGGCGAACCAGGAGAAGCGCGACCTCTCGCTCCACCGCTACCACCATTACGAGCTTGCCTCGGCGGCCTTCCAGATCGGCATCGTGCTGGCCTCGGCCCAGGTCATCACCGGGATCGTGGCGCTCGCCGTCGCGGGTGGCCTGCTCGGCGCGGCCGGCGCCGTGATGCTGGGCTTCGGCTTCCTGGCGCCGCACGCGCTGCATCTTTTCTGAGACGGCACGCGCCCACAGCAACCGGGGGCGGCTTTAACGAACCCTTCATCGGCCTGAGGCGGCATGGACGGATGACCCGAACCGCATCCGGATCCCGCCTCATGCGCACGCGTCGCGCTTCGGCCCTTCTTCTGGCGGCCTGCACCTCCGCCACGGCGGTCCAGGCCTCCCCGTTCCGCGACGCCCTCGCGGCGAACGGCGGCTGCGGCCGGCACCGCGCGCTCGCCGCCGACCAGCTCGGACCGCTCGAGGGCGGCCCGGGCCCGCGCACGGGGCGGGACGCCGACCTGTTCGGCAAGCCAGCGGGTGCGTGGAGCGAGGCCGAGATCCGCGACGCCCGCGCAGTCTTCGCGGCCTGCGAGGCACGGGCGTCCGGCGCTCCCGCCGATCCCGAGCGGATGCGCCGATTCGAGACGGCCCTGCGCCGGGCCGTGGTCATCGCCCGAGCCCGCGAACCCGCCGAGGAATCCTCCGAGGTCCTGCAGCAGCGGGCTTCCGACGGGAGCGCCCGGACGGCGGCCGGCACGGGCGGACGCGGCCTGCTGCGCGAGGGGCCCGCCTTCATCCCCGCCAAGGCCGGCTCCGCCAAGGCAGGCCCTGCCACGGCCGGGGCGCCTGCGCGCGAGCCGGGACAGCAGGCCGCGGAGGTCTTCCGGGACGCGGAGCGGATCGAGCGGGCCGGAGCCGTGGCGGCAATGCCGGTCGAGATGGCGGTCGCCGCGCCGGAGGCGGGGAGAATGTCGGCCGGGGCAGGCCGGGAGCGCGGCGAACGCCTCGCCCTCTCGGCGGCCTTCGGGGCGCCGCGGGACGCGGCCTTCGCGCCGGATGCCGGCGCGTCCCGGCCGGCCGGGAGTCCGAACTGCGTCGTCAACTTGCGCAGCTTCGAGCTGCTTCAGGCGGACATGCGGATGCCGGAGGTCGAGAGCTTGCTCGGCTGCCGCGGTGCGAGAGACGGCAGCACGACGATCCCGGGACTCGGCGCCTTCGAGACCTACAGCTGGACCGACCGCGGCGGCACCTTCTCGGTGACGCTGGTCTTCCAGGGCCAGCGCCTGAAGTCGAAGGTCCAGCGCGGGCTCGTCAACTGATCATCGGCCCCGCGGCTTGCCCTCGGCGGCCCGGCGCAGGGCATCGGCCAGCGCGCCCGCCGGCTCGGGCCTCGACGCCTGCGGGCGCTCGGCCTGGGGACGCGGCGCCGGCCGGCCCGGGGCCTGGGCGGGGCCATCGCGGCGCGCGGGCCGTGCCGCCTCGTCCGAGCGCATGCTGAGGGCGATGCGCTTGCGGGCGGCATCGACCTCCACCACCCGCACCTGCACCACGTCGCCGGGCTTCACCACCTCGCGCGGATCCTTCACGAAGCGGTCGGCCAGCATCGAGATGTGCACCAGCCCGTCCTGATGCACGCCGATGTCCACGAAGGCACCGAAGGCCGCGACGTTCGTCACCACGCCCTCCAGGCGCATTCCGGGCCGCAGGTCGCCGATCTTCTCGACGCCCTCCGCGAAGGCCGCGGTGCGGAAGCTCGGGCGCGGATCGCGGCCGGGCTTCTCCAACTCGGCGATGATGTCGGTCACCGTCGGCAGGCCGAAGCTCTGGTCCACGAAGGCGCTCAGTGCGAGGCCGCGCAGCGTCGCGCCGTCGCCGATCAGGGCCTCGATCGGCTTTCCCGTCGCCGCCAGGATCTTCTTGACCACCGGGTAGGCCTCGGGGTGGACGCCGGAGGCGTCGAGCGGATCCGCGCCGCCGCGGATGCGCAGGAAGCCCGCGGCCAGCTCGTAGGCCTTGGGCCCGAGCCCCGGCACCTTGCGTAAGTTCGCCCGCTTGGCGAACGGCCCGTTGGCGTCGCGGTGGACGACGATGTTGGAGGCGACCCGCTCGGAGAGGCCGGAGACCCGGGCGAGCAGTGGGGCGGAGGCGCTGTTCACGTCGACGCCGACGCTGTTCACGCAATCCTCCACCACCGCGTCGAGGGAGCGGGCGAGCTTCCCCTCCGCCAGATCGTGCTGGTACTGCCCGACGCCGATCGCCTTCGGCTCGATCTTCACGAGCTCGGCCAGCGGATCCTGCAGGCGGCGCGCGATCGAGACGGCGCCGCGCAGCGTCACGTCGAGGTTCGGCAGCTCGGCGGAGGCGTAGGCCGAGGCCGAGTAGACCGAGGCACCGGCCTCTGAGACCAGCACCTTGGTGAGCTTGCGGTCGGGGAGCTTGGCGACGAGCTCGGCGGCCAGGCGGTCGGTCTCGCGGGAGGCCGTGCCGTTGCCGATCGCGATCAGCTCGATCTTGTGGGCGAGCACCAGCTTGGCGAGCGCGGCCAGGGCACCGTTCCAGTCGCGTCGCGGCTCGTGCGGGTAGATCGTGTCGGTCGCCACGACCTTGCCGGTGGCATCGACCGCCGCGACCTTCACGCCGGTGCGGTAGCCCGGGTCGAGCCCGAGGGTCGGTCGCGCGCCGGCGGGCGCCGCGAGCAGCAGGTCGCGCAGGTTGCGGGCGAAGACCGTGACGGCGCCCTCCTCGGCCACCGTCCAGAGGCGGCTGCGGAGATCCGTGTCGGTGGCGGGTTTCAGGCGCTTGCGCCAGCACTGCCGCACCGTCTCCATCAGGAAGCGGTCGCCCGGCCGGCCCCGATCCGCGACGCCGAGCGTCTGCGCGATGCGGGCTTCCTGCCATCCGAGCGCGCCGGGCCGCGGCTCCTCCCCGTCCGTGATGTCGAGGTCCAGCACCTCCTCCTTCTCGCCGCGGAACAGGGCGAGGATGCGGTGCGAGGGAAGCTTGGTCAGAGGCTCGGAGAAGTCGAAATAGTCGGCAAACTTTTCGCCGGCCTCGCGCTTCCCCTTGCGCACCGCGGCCGTCACGTGGCCCCGTTGCCAGCCGGTCTCGCGCAGGGAGCCGACGAGTTCCGCGCTCTCGCAAGCGCGCTCGATCAGGATGGCGCGCGCGCCCTCCAGCGCCGCATCGGCGTCCGAAATACCCTCTTTGCCGGCAAACTGGCCCGCCTGCACGGTCGGGTCGAGGTCGGGCCGGGCGAGCAGGGCGTCGGCCAGCGGCTCGAGCCCGGCCTCGCGGGCGGCGAGCGCCTTGCTGCGGCGCTTGGGCCGGAACGGCAGATAGAGGTCCTCGAGCCGCGCCTTGGTGTCCGCCCGGGCGATCTGCGCGGCGAGCTCCGCGTCGAGCTTGCCCTGCTGGCGGATGCTGTCGAGGATCGCGGCGCGGCGTCCTTCGAGGTCGCGCAGATAGGTGAGGCGCTCCTCCAGGGTCCGCAACTGGGCGTCGTCCAGCGCGCCCGTGGCCTCCTTGCGGTAGCGGGCGATGAACGGCACCGTGGCGCCGCCGTCGAGGAGATCGACCGCCGCCTTGACCTGGCTCTCGGCCACGCCGAGTTCCGCCGCGATGCGCCCGTTGATGCCGGTCATGGTCCCTCCTGGCTGGAGCGTGGGTGTGGCGCCGGCCTCGGGGATGCGTCAAGCAGGTGTCAGTTGAGGCGCAGGATCGCGGCGTTGAGCAGGCTCGCGAAGGCGACCCAGCCGGCATAGGGCACGAGGAGCCACGCGGCGATCCGGTCGAAGCGCCAGCTCAGCCGGATGGTCCAGAGCACCATCACGAGGAGCGCCACGACGACGACGAGCGCCGCGCCGACCGCGTGGGCGGTGAAGAAGACCGGTGTCCAGACGGCGTTCAGCGCAAGCTGGACCGCGAAGGCGAGGATCGCGAGCCACCAGCCCTGCCGCGAGGGCCCGGTGCGCGGCATCGTGCCGAGCAGCCGCCAGGCCGAGAGCGCGATCATCGTGTAGAGGATGGTCCAGGCGACCGGGAACACCCAGTTCGGCGGGTTGAAGCTCGGCTTGTTCAGGCCGGCATACCAGCCGGGGATCTCCGCCTGCGTCGAGGCGGAGCCGAGTGCGGCGGTGGCGGCGACGGGCAGCACGGCCGCGGCGAGCCGCAGCCAGGGCCGCAGGGCTGGCTCTTCGGGAACGTGAAGGGCGGTGCTCATGGTGTGCCGCTCGCGAAAGGTCGTCTCGGGCGCCCGCCTTGCCGTCCCGGGGCGGATCGTGTCAGGCGCCGTCCCTGCCGCCACCTAGCGCGCCGACCGCCGCTCGGGCAGGGGCCGACATCGAGACAAGGATCGACGGGAGACCGCCATGTCACGGACCAACGCACCTGCCGACCCCTCGGATGCGGGCGAGCCGGCGCAGGCATTCTCCCGCCGCAGCCGCGCCGCGCAGGCTCTGGGCCGGATCGATCCGGTCACCAGGGGCGTGGTGCCGCCGCTGCACGTCGCGACCACGTTCATCCGCGACCCCGACAACGCGTACTCGTCGGGCTTCTCCTACGCGCGGCCGGACAACGCCACGGTGCGGGAGGCCGAGGCCGTGCTGGCGATGCTGGAGGAGGCGGGGGCGGGCGCGCTGCTGTTCGGCTCCGGCATGGCGGCCGCGACCGCCGTGTTCGGGGCGCTGGAGCCCGGCGACCACGTGGTGGCGCCCAACGTGATGTACTGGGCGCTGAAGCGCTGGCTGCGCGAGGAGGGCCCCCGCCGCGGCCTCGCGGTCGACTTCGTGGACGCCGAGGATTCGGAGCGGCTGCGCGCCGCCGTCCGGCCGGGGCTGACGAAGCTCATCTGGATCGAGACGCCCGGCAACCCGCTCTGGACCGTCACCGACATCGCGGCGGCGGCGGAGATCGCGCACGCGGCGGGCGCCCGGCTCGCGGTCGATTCGACCGCCGCCTCGCCGGTCCACACCCGGCCGCTCGCGCTCGGCGCCGACATCGTGATGCACTCGGGCACCAAGATCCTGAACGGGCACTCGGACGTGGTCGCGGGCGTGCTCGCCGCGCGGGAATCCGACGCCTTCTGGGCGCGGATCGGCGCGATCCGGGCGAGCGGCGGCGCCATCCTCGGGCCGTTCGAGGCCTACCTGCTCATGCGCTCGCTGCGCACCCTGCACCTGCGGGCGGAGCGGCAGGCGGCGGGCGCCATGGCGCTCGCGACCCGGCTCGGCGCGCACCCGCACGTGGCCCGCGTGCTCTATCCCGGCCTGCCCGACGATCCGGGCCACGCGGTCGCCGCCCGGCAGATGGCGGGCGGGTTCGGCTACATGCTGTCGATCCGGGTGCGGGGCGGGGAGGGGGCGGCGATCGCCACCGCCGCCCGGGTCGCGCTCTGGAAGCGGGCGACCTCGCTCGGCGGGGTCGAGAGCCTGATCGAGCACCGCGCGTCGGTCGAGGGGCCGGGCACGCCCTGCCCGCCGGACCTCCTGCGCCTCTCCACCGGCATCGAGGATCCGACGGATCTGTTCGCCGACCTCGACGCGGCGCTCCGAGCGGCCCACGGCTGAGCCGGGAGCGCCGGACCGGTCAGCGCCGTTCCAGGCGGCGGCGCGCCTCCGAGCGCCCGTGCGCCTCCGTGGCGAACAGGGTCGCGCCGGCCACCGCGCCGAGCGCGGCCGCGAGGCCGAGCTTGAGCCAGCGCGGGCTCGCGGCTGGGACCGCCTCGCGCGAGCGGCTGTCGAAGCGGCCGTGCGCGCCGGGATCGGTGTCGACCGGCTCGTAGAGGTTGTCCGGACGGTTCCTCGCGGCGCGCATGTCGGTCATCTCCCCGTGATAGCCGTGCCGGGCGAGGTAGTGGTCGATCCAGCCCGGGATCAGCATGTTGCCGACGATCGCCTTCCAGGCCGAGGCGCCGATCCAGAGCTCGCGCGGTGCTTCCCGAGCGGCCCGGTAGACGTGCCGGGCGATCGCCTCCGGCTGGTAGATCGGCGGTACCGGCTCGAGCTTGCGCGGCAGGCGCGAGCGGGCCCAGTCGAATTGCGGCGTGTTCACCGCCGGCAGTTGCACCATGGTGAGCCGCACGTGGGCGCCGTCGTGCAGCAGTTCGCTCCGCAGGGAATCCACGAAGCCGCGCACGGCGGCCTTGGCGGCGCAGTAGCTCGCCTGGAGCGGGATCGAGCGGTAGGCCAGAGCCGAGCCGATATACACGATGGTGCCCCGGTCGCGCGGCCCCATGTGCTTGAGCGCGGCGAGCGTCCCGTGCACCTGCCCGAGATAGGTCACCGCGGTCGTGCGCCGGAACTCCTCGGGCGGGGTCTCGCGCACGGGCGCGTAGACCGTGACCATCGCGTTGTTCACCCAGACGTCGATGCCGCCGAAGAACGCGGCGATCTCGTCCGCCGCCTGCTCGACCTGATCCGCCTCGGCGACGTCGACCGCGAAGGCCAGCGGCGTGCCGCCCGCGCGTCGCACATCCTCCGCGGCCCCGCGCAGGCCCGCCTCGCCGCGGGCGATCAGGCCGACATTCCAGCCGTGGCGCGCGAATTCGTGGGCGATGGCGCGCCCCACGCCCGCGCTCGCCCCCGTGACCACGACGGTGCGTCCCCTGGTTCGTCCCGACATCGGATCTCCCCGCGACCCGGATGGCCGCTCCGGAGCGGGAACGTCCGGCGCCTGCATTCTTTCCGTCCGCCGCCGATCACCGGCGCGCGAGGCGCCCCGCATGGCCTCGCGCGTTGCCTCCCCGAGGAGCGCCGGCCTATAACCTGCGGATCCGCACTCGTGCGGCGTCGAGGGCCTCGTTCTCTCCGCCGCGGCAGACAGCCTGAAGAGACATGGCCGGCCATTCCCAGTTCAAGAACATCATGCACCGCAAGGGCCGCGTCGACGCGGTCCGCTCGAAGGTGTTCGGCAAGCTCGCCCGCGAGATCACGGTGGCGGCCAAGCTCGGCACGCCGGATCCCGCGATGAACCCGCGCCTGCGGGCGGCCATCCTGGCCGCTCGGGCCGAGAACATGCCGAAGGACAATATCGAGCGCGCCATCAAGAAGGCGGCGGGCGCCGAGGGCGAGAACTACGAGGAGATCCGCTACGAGGGCTACGGCCCGGGCGGTGCCGCGCTGATCGTCGAGGCCCAGACCGACAATCGCAACCGCACCGCCTCGGACGTGCGCTCGGCCTTCACCAAGTCCGGCGGCAGCCTCGCGGAGACCGGCGCGGTCGCCTTCATGTTCGACCGGGTCGGCGTGATCGCCTTTCCCGCCTCGGTCGCCGACGCCGACACGATGCTGGAGGCGGCGATCGAGGCGGGTGCCGACGACGTGCGCTCGGACGAGAACGGCCACGAGGTCACCTGCGCGCAGGACGCCTACGGCGAGGTCGGCAAGGCGCTGGAAGCCCGCTTCGGCGAGCCCGCGCGCACGGGCCTGGTCTGGAAGGCCCAGAACACGATCGACGTCGACGACGAGACCGGCGAGAAGCTGGTCCGCCTCGTCGAGGTGATCGAGGACCAGGACGACGTCCAGAACGTCTACGTCAACTTCGCGCTCTCCGAGGCGCTGATGGCCAAGCTCGAGGCCTGACCGGGGAGGGCCGCTCGCAGCCTCTTGGACGGTCTGCGAGCGGTTCTGAACGAGGGGTAGGCCCCTCTCGCCCTCCGGGCTTCGCGGATCCGATGCCGGTCGGAGGGACACGCTCCTCCCACGGGGAAGGAGAGTGCGTCGCTTCGTGTGAGAGGGTTCGGTGGGGCGGCGGGAGCGCCTCCGCCGGGCCTTCCACGCTTGTATTGTCCGCAGGCGCGCGACCGCCGGTTCTGCCGAGCTGGGACCGGAAGCCTGCCTGAGGATGCAGGGCCGGCGATTCCTGGACGTCCAGGATTGAATCCCGTACGACCGAGATGTTCTGCGACCCGATCGGCCCCCGATGGAGCTTCGCCATCTCCGCTACTTCGTCGCCGTAGCCGACCGCCTCAGCTTCACCGCGGCGGCCGAGAGCCTCGGCGTCTCCCAGCCGCCGCTGAGCCAGCAGATCCGCGACCTCGAACGGGAGATCGGCACACCGCTGTTCCGGCGCACGAGCCGGCGCGTGGCGCTGACCGAGGCGGGGGTGGTCTTCCTCGGCCACGCGCGCGCGATCCTGGCGCAGGTGCGCCAAGCCGCCGAGGCGACGCGCTCGGTGGGGGAGGGGCAGACCGGCGTGATCCATGTCGGCCTGACCGGCTCGGTCCTCACCGGGCCGCTCGGGGGGGTGATCCGCGCCTTCGAGGCGCGCTTCCCCGAGGTCGAGGTGCGGCTGCATCAGGCCCCGCCCGAGGAGCAGCGCGCGGCCCTGCACGCGGGGCGGATCGATCTCTGCCTGATGCGCGGGCCGCCCGAGGATCCGGAGCTCGCCGCGGTGCCGGCTTGGTCCGAGCCGGTCGGCGTCGCGCTGCCCGCCGCACACCCGCTCGCCGCGCGGGACAGCCTCGTCCTGAGGGACCTCGCCGGCGAGCGCTATCTCTCGCTGCGGCGCACGGATTCCCACTTCGCCAACCTGCTCTGGGCCGCCTGCCTCGCCGAGGGCTTCGTGCCGCTCCTCGCGCACGAGGTGGTGGAGGCGCAGGCGCTCCTCAGCCTCGTCGCCGCGGGGCTCGGCCTCGCCCTGGTGCCGGAGCAGGTAGGCCGGCTCGCCCATCCGGGCGTCGCCTACCGGCCGCTCGCCGGGCCCGTCCCAGCCGCCGATGTCAGCGCCCTGCACCGGAGCCCGGCGAGCTCCCGGGTCGCGAACTTCCTCGCTGTGCTGCGCGCCGAGACCGGCGGGCTCTGAGGTTCCTCAGCCGGCCGCCCTCCGCGCCTGTGGCGGGCCAGCGTCGAGGCCGTCCGCGTAGCGGTTCAGGGCCTCCAGCGTGGCCGCGAAGGTCGCCGAGACGCGCTCCGCCGTCCCGCCGGGGGGCAGATCGCCCGCCTCGCGCGCCGCGCACTCGATCCGGCCAAGATCGGCCGCGAGCGCCGCCGCGCCGATATTGGCGCTCATCGACTTGAGCCCGTGCGCGGCGCTGGCGACCGCCCGCGGATCCCCAGCGGCGAGGGCCTGTTCCAGCGCCTCCAGCGCCGCCGGACCCTGACGCGTGTAGAGGCCGAGCACCCGTCCGAAGAAGGCGCCGTCGCCCATCTCGCAGAGGCCCTGCAGAACCTGCGCGTCGAGGAGCGTGTCGGGCGTGGCCGGGCCTGCCGCGCCCTCGGCCGCGCTCGGCTCGGGGAGGGTCCGGACACCGGGGGCCAGGATGCCGCCGAGCAGCTCGGCGAGCTGGGCCAGGGTGAAGGGCTTGGCGAGTGCCCCGTCCATGCCGGCCTCGCGCCAGGCCACCGCACCGTCGCCGACGACGTGGGCGGTGAGCGCCACGATCGCCACGCGGGGCAGGCCTCTCGCCGCCTCGCACTCGCGGATGGCGCGCGTGGCCGCGAAGCCGTCGAGCAACGGCATGTTGCCGTCCATCAGGATCAGGTCGAAGGGCGCCTCGGCCTGCGCCAGCACGGCCGCCGCGCCGTCCTCGACGGTGACGACCGCTGTGACGCCGCAGCGCGCCAGCGCCTCGACCGCGACCTCGCGGTTGACCGCGCTGTCGTCGGCGACGAGCACCCGCGCCCGCGGGAATTGCGGCAGCGCCTGCGCGGCGGCCTGGGCGCCCTGGGCTGCTGCCCCTTGCGCGAAGGGCTCGCCGGTCGCGAGCGCCGCGAGCGCGGCGCGCCACTCGGTCTGCACCACGGGCCAGCGCATGAGCTCGTCCGCGAGGCCGGCCCGCAGCACCTGGGAACCCGCCGGCTCGCCCATCGGGCAGAGGGCGATCACCCGGTTCGCCCCGCTGGGCCGCGAGCCAGCGCGCAGCAGGGCCTCGGCGTCGGCGATGCGAGCGGGGGCGTCCGCCGGGCCGGGCACGAAGCCCGCAGCCGCGAGGCTCTCGGCGAGCGCCGCCTGCGTGGCGGACCCGAGGCCGACGAGCGCGACCGCTTCCGGCACGGTCTCGCCCCGCCGGATCAGGGGCAGGCCTTCCGCCTCCGCGACCGGGATCCGCGCCCAGAAGGTGGAGCCCGCCCCGACCTGGCTCTCGACGCCGACAGCGCCGCCCATAGCCTCGATCAGGCGCTGGGCGATCGAGAGGCCGAGGCCGGTGCCGCCGAAGCGGCGCGTCGTCGACTGGTCGGCCTGCGAGAAGGCCGCGAAGATCGTCGGCAGCTTGTCCTCCGGGATGCCGATGCCCGTATCCTCGACGCGGATGAGCAGGGTGCGGCCGGCCTCCTCCACGCCCATCCGCACCAGCACGTGGCCGCTTTCCGTGAACTTGAGGGCGTTCGACACGAAGTTGCCGAGCACCTGGCCGAGCCGCACCGGATCACCCAGCATGCGCCGCGGCACGTCGGGCGCCACGCTCGCCGCGAGGTCGAGGCCGGCGCCGCGCGCGCGCTCGCCGAACAGGGTCACGACGGTGTCGGCGACCTCGCCCGGATCGACCGGGATCCGCTCCAGCTCCAGCTTGCCCGCCTCGACCTTCGCGAAATCGAGGATGTCGTTGATGATGGCGAGCAGGGACTGCCCGGAGCGGGCGATGACCTCGGCGTAGCGGCGCTGGCGCGGCGGCAGGTCGGTGCCGGCGAGCAACTCGGCCATCACCAGCATGCCGTTCATCGGCGTGCGGATCTCGTGGCTCATCGTGGCCAGGAAGGTCGATTTGGCGGCGTTGGCCGCCTCGGCCGCGAGCATCGCGTCGCTGAGGTCGATGGTGCGGACGCGGACCTCCTCCTCCAGCCGGGCGCCGTGCTCGGCCAAGCGCCGGTCGCGCTCGTTCACGGCCCCGAGCAGGGCGTTGAAGGTGCCGGCCAGCGCCCCGACCTCGTCGTTGCCCGCCACCGCTGCGCGGCGCGTGTAGTCGTGCTGGAGGCGCACAGCGTCCATGGTGGTGGCGAGCTCCGCCAGCGGGCGCGTCACCGAGCGCTGGAGCCGGGCCGAGACGGCGAGGCCGAAGACGAGGGCGAGCAGGCCCGCGAGCGCGGCGCTCAGCGCCACCCCGCCGACGCGCTCGGCGAGGTCGCCGGTCTGCGCCACGAGGACGACGCGCCCGACGGCCCGGGCGTTCTCCTTGACCGGCGCGCTGATCCGGAGCGAGCGGGTGAAGAGGAGGTCGTGGAGGCCGACATCCCGCCCGTCGAGATCAATGTCGCGGGTCAGCCGCAGGCCGATGCCCTGCTCGGCGAGCACCGCGCCGTCCAGGCGCTCGACCGCCGCGTAGACGATGGTCGGCGTATGGGCGATCGCCCTGATCACGGTCTCGGCCGCCCGCGCGTCGCCCGCCGCCACCGCCTCGGCGCTCGAATAGGCGAAGACCTGGGCCAGCGCGCTCAGCGAGGCGCGCTTGTCGGCGACGTAGCGGTCGACCTCGCGCCAGACGGAGAGCATCGTGGCGAGCACCAGCGCCGCCGCCACGGCGCCGACGACCGCCCAGGCGAGGCGTCCGGCGAGCGAGCGCCGGGGACTGAGCGAACCGAGGCGCATCGATCGGTGTCCCTGCTTCGAATGATGCGGCCGGTCAGGCCGCGAGCCTGCGGCGGCACTGGTCCTCGACCTCGTCCCAGCCTGCCAGGAAGGCGTCCACGCAGGCCGGGTCGAAATGCTGGCCGGCCTGCTCGCGCAGGTACGCCTTCGCCCGCTCCAGCGGCCAGGCCTGCTTGTAGGGCCGGTCCGAGACGAGCGCGTCGAACACGTCGGCGACCGCCACGATCCGGCCCGGGAGCGGGATCGCCTCGCCCTTCAGGCCTGCCGGGTAGCCCTGTCCGTCCCAGCGCTCGTGGTGGCTCGCGGCGATCTCGGCGGCCAGTTGCACCACCTCGGAGGTGCTGCCCTCCAGGATGCGGCGCCCGCGCTCGGCGTGGGCCTGCATCTCGACCCGCTCCTCCGCCGTGAGGGGACCGGGCTTCAGCAGGATCGCGTCCGGCACGCCGATCTTGCCGACGTCGTGCATGCTGGCGGCGAGCTGGAGCGCGCGCACCGCCGCGGGATCGAGCCCGAGGCGCCCGGCGATGATGCCCGTATAGGCCGAGACGCGGGCGACGTGGCTGCCGGTATCGGTGTCGCGGTGCTCGGCCGCCCGCATCAGCAGCGCGATGATCTCGCGCTCGCGCGCCTCGATCACCGCGACGGCGGCGGCGACCTCGCGCGCAAGCCAGGCGGCCCGGTCCTGCTCCTGCCGGTGGGCGGCCGAGATCTTCATCAGGTTCGTCACCCGAGCCCGGATCTCGACCGGATCGCAGGGCTTGCCCAGGAAGTCGGTCGCGCCCGCGGCCAAGGCTGCGCGGCGCAGGCTCTGCTGATCGAGGCTCGTCACCATCACGATCGGCACGTGGGCGAAGCCCTCGACCGCCCGGGCGGCCCGGACGACATCGAGACCTGTCAGGCCCGGCATCTCGTAGTCGGTGATTACGATGCCGATCCGCTCGACGTTCTCGCGCAGATAGGCCAGCGCCTCCACGGGGCAGGTGAAGGCGACCGGTGCGCAATCGGGGACGGCCTTCAGCGCCTGCATCATCAGCAGGTTGTTCATCTCCGAATCGTCGAGGATCAGGGCGAGCATCGGGGTTTCCGGCGGACGATCGCTACTGGCTCAGCATCAGCTTGCCCGAGAGCGGACCGACGCCCTTGGGCACCGGCACGCTCGTCTGGTCGTAGTTCGCGTTCAGGTAGAGGTTCGGCCCTTCATAGAGATTGACCTGCTGGGCCACCACGACCGTGTAGGCGGACCGGTGCCCCACGGGCTTGTTGGCATCGACCACGAGGCGCCCGCTCGGCAGATAGATCGTGCCCAGCATGGTGCGGGCGTTGTCGCTGATGATGCGGTAGACCCGCATCGGCTTGCTCATGCCGAGCGCCTCCGGCGTCGGCGGCGGCGGCGGATCCTCGAGAAGCGTGGGGTCGCTGGCGAGATCGGTGAGGTTGTCGAAGGCGCCCTTGAACAGATCGCGCAGGATCTGAGCGGGATCGACCGGATTGTTCACGGCGCGGTCCTCGGACATCAGCAGCCCCGCCATGACGCCGCCGGTGGGTGCCGCGAGGCTGACCGTGCTGCCCTTGCTGAACAGGAGGCCGGCCCGGTCGCCGGTGAAGTAGAACCCCACGCCCTCTCCGGTGAGCGATCCCTTCAGGTCGACGATCAGCGGCCCATCCTTCATCACGTAGATCCCGGGCCGCAGCGTGACGACGGCCTTCTTGGTGATGCGCAGGCCGCCGCAATAGGTGCCGGGCTCGAGCGTGACGCTCTGGTTGACCTCGTTCTTGCTGGTGTCGCCCTTCTTGTTGGCGGAAGCCGGGATCGCGGTGCAGGCGCCGACCGGCGGGGCGGGGCGGTCCTTCAGCGGGTCCTCGATGACGGGGCAGCCGGTCTGAGGTGGGGGCGCGAAGTTCGCTCGCAGACCGAGATAGCCGCCCGCCGAACAGATCGTGTCGGCCCGCGCCATCGCGCTGTCGCCGCCCACCATGCCGGTCGCGTTCGTCGAGTTCGAGTAGAGCGAGCAGGCGTTGGCGGTGACCTGGGCGCTCTTCTGCAGGTTGAAGGCGCCCGTCGCCGACGGATCCAGGGTGAGCATGCAGAGGCGTATCTTACCCACCACGTTCACCCGCGCCTGCGCCGCGATGGTCTGCGTGCCGAGCCCGACGAGGCCGCCGAAGCCGAGGCGGATCGTCTCCTCGGCGCGGGCGAACACGCTGGTCTTCTCCGCCGGCACCTCGACGCGCAGGCCGAAGGCGCGCTCCGGCGGGGACTTGGCGGCGTCGCGGATCGTCTGCTCGGTCACGCCCCGGACCGACTCCGTGCTGGAGGCGGCGAGCTTCAGCGCGTTGCCGCCGGCCAGCACGCCGGCATCGACCGCCGCCTGAAGCTGGCTGCGGCGCATCGAGATCCGGGCGTAATCGATGCCGCCACCCACGAGCCCGACCAGCACCGTGGCGCTCAACCCGAAGATCAGCGCGACCGAGCCCCGGCGGTCGGTGCGAAAGGCCGCGAGGGCGCCGCGTGCGCGATCGCCCCGCGCCCTCCTGTGCAGAACCCCCCGCATCACATCGTTCGCCCGCACGCAGATCTTCGCAGGCGACATCATTAGGGCCGGGCCGGTTAATGAACCGCGCATCCTTGCCAGGTTGCGCAGATCTGCGGTCATGCAACTCTTGGTGCAGTAAACGCGGGCGCCGACCGCGCAATCGCCGCGGGAAAATCTCACGGGTTGTAAAGGGTGGCCGGCGTAGAACTGCCGATCATATCCGGCGGCCCGATGGGACGACCCACCGGATCCCGCAACCGGCCCTCGAATATGCCTGCCCCACGCGGACTTCCCGCCTTCCCGTCGCGAGGCCGATCGACACTCCTGCTGGCGCGCCTGCTCGGTGCCGGCCGCGGCTTCGCGCGGGCCCGCTCGGGAGCTGGGGCGGTCGAGTTCGCGCTGCTGGCGGTGCCGTTCCTGCTGCTGCTCTGCGTGGTCGTGGAAGCGGCGATGATGACCCTGTCGCAGCAGACGCTGGACAGCGCGGTCGATCGCGCGACGCGCGCGCTGCGCACGGGGGCGTTCCAGGACGCGGCTGATGGCAACGACCCGGCCGGCCGCCTGCGCCAGGTGATGTGCGGCCGCGCCGCGGTGCTGTTCCGCTGCCAGGATCTCAAGCTCGACGTGATGCGGGGAACGAGCTTCGCCTCGGTCCGCCCGGCCGAGCCCTACGACAGCCAGAGGAAGGACTGGGCCCCGAGCTTCGGCAGCACCTTCCAGTGTCCGCTCGGCGGCGACATCGTCGCCCTGCGGGCGGCCGTACCCGTGCTGCGCCTCTTCAACGCGCTCGACTTCACTCGCCATCCGATGGGCGCGAACAGCCAACTCCTCGTGGCCACGGCGATCTTCTCCACCGAGCCCTATAGCGGGAAGAGCTGCCAGTGAGGCCGGGTCCGTCCATCCGGCGCTTCGGCCGGGCGTGCTCCGGCGCCAGCGCGGTCGAGTTCGCCATCATCGTGCCGATCCTGCTCGGCCTGTTCATGGCCGCCGTCGAGTTGCCGCGAGCGTTCTCGACGGCCAAGCGCCTCGATCTCGCGTCGAGCACCATGGCGGACCTGATCTCCAGCACGAACCCCTCGCTCGACGAGGTCTACGCGGCGGCGCAGGCCGTGGCGACGCCCTACGACATCCGGGCGGCGGGCATCGTGCTCACGGCGGCGGGCGTCTACCTGGAGGGCGGCGGCGCCGTGGCGCGGGTCTGCTCGAGCGCTGCCCAGAAGGACCAGGCCCGCACCGTCGGCTCGGTGATCGGACCCGCGCCGACGGGCACGGCGGCGGGCGCCCGCTACGTGATGGCGGAGGTGCGGATGC
The DNA here is from genome assembly GCF_022179245.1 of Methylobacterium gregans. Classification (GTDB taxonomy): domain Bacteria; phylum Pseudomonadota; class Alphaproteobacteria; order Rhizobiales; family Beijerinckiaceae; genus Methylobacterium; species Methylobacterium gregans. Next base: position 155,583 of record NZ_BPQM01000002.1, on the reverse strand, counting down.
GCTACGCCGCCCTGTTCCGGGTGTTCCCGACCCTCAGCAGCTGGACCTTCTCCTACACCACCGTCTGGCCGGTGCGGGAGGGCAAGACCTACTGGGGCAATGCCGAGGTCGTGCTGCCCGGCGGGCAGCCCTGCCCGCCGGTCTGAGCGGCGGAGCGCCGGTCCGAGCCGGCCTCCGACTTCGGGCGGCGTGCGCTCTAGCCCGGCGGCAGCACCTCGATCTGCAGGCCGCCGTAATAGGCCGCGAGGTTGTCGATGTCGGCGTCCGTGAGATCCTTGGCGACGACGTTCATCACCGCGTTGCTACGCGTGCCGTCCCGGTACTCTCGCAGGGCCTTGACGAGGTAGACCTCGACCTGGCCGGCGAGGTTCGGCGCCTCCGGCAGCTTCGAGAGCCCGTCGAGCCCGTGGCAGGCCTGGCAGGCCGCGGCGCGCTTGCGGCCCGCCGCGGCATCGCCCCCGGCCGTGGCCGGGAGCGCGCCGAGGACCAGCGCCGCGAGGGCGAGGCCGACAGCCTTCTTCGGCCCCCTCATTTGTCCCCAGCCTCGTAGGAGATGCGGTAGACCGCGCCCGCGGTATCGTCCGAGACGAGGAGCGAGCCGTCGAGCAGCACCGCCACGTCGACGGGGCGGCCCAGATACTCGCCATCCTTCGTCAGCCAGCCCTCGGCGAAGGGCTTCACCGAGGCGACCTTGCCGTCGGCTCCGAGCGTCGCGAACATGATGCGCGCGCCAACCGGCGTGGTGCGGTTCCACGAGCCGTGCTCGGCGATGAAGATGCCGCCCTGATAGGCCTTCGGGAATTGCTTGCCCGCATAGAAGGTCAGGCCGAGATCGGCCGCGTGTGGCGGCAGCTCGGCCTGCGGCGCCACGACGCCCGCGGGCGGGGTCTGGTCCTTGTACTCGGTGGTGCGGATCTGGCCGCCGCCGTACCAGGGGAAGCCGAAATTCTCGCCCGCCTTGGTGGCGCGGTTCAACTCGCCCGGCGGCGTATCGTCGCCCATGCCGTCGACTTGGTTGTCGGTGAACCAGAGACTCTTGTCGGCGGCGAAATCGATGCCGACCGAGTTGCGGATGCCGGTGGCGAAGACCTCGCGGTTCTTCCCGTCCGCGTCGACCCGGATGATGCCGCCGATGCCGGTCTTCGCGTAGAGGTCGAGCTTGTCGGCGGGCGGCACGTTGTAGGGCTGGCCGAGCGCGATGTAGGTCTTGCCGTCCGGCCCCACCCGGCAGACGCGTGCGGTGTGGTTGTAGCTTTCCTCGGAAGTCGGGATCAGCTCGCCCTGCTTGACCACGATGCCGGCGGCGACGTCCGGGTTCTCGTAGAAGAACTCCGCGGCCGGGAAGGCCAGCACCCGGTTCTGCTCGACGACGGTCAGCACGCCGTCGCGCGAGAAGCAGACCCCGTTCGGCACCTTGAAGCCGATGCCGGGCGCGAAGGCCCGCACCTCGTCGGCCACCCGGTCCTTGTCGCGGTCGGTGACGGTGTAGACCTTGCTCTTGCGAGTGCCGACGAAGAGTACGCCGGCATTGGGGCCGACCGCGATGGAGCGGGCATCCGGCACCACGGCGTAGAGATCGATCTTGAAGCCCGCCGGCAGCGTGATCTTGGCGAGCGTCTTGCGGATGGCGTCGGCGCGGCGCCCGGTCTGCGGCACCTCGGGCGCCGGCTCCGTGCCCGTGCTCTTGAAGGCCTGGAGCTTCTCCAAGTCGTCGGTCTTGCCCTTGGTCTCGCCGGGATGGGCACCCTGCGCCAGCGCGCCGACGGTGAGGGCCGCGCTCGTCAGGAGCGCGGTGAGGATCTGGGATCGCATGGGCTTCTTCCCCTGGGCCGCCCCGTGATCGGGCGTTCGGGGGCAAGTCTTGCGCGCGAGACAGCCGCGCGCAAGATGATCCTGTGACGGCCGGACGCCCCTGTCCGCGCGGGGGCGACGCCCTCGCGGATCCGTGACGGCGGCCCGGCTCAGGCCACCTTGCGCGGCACCAGCCGCTCGCTCCCCAGGGCCGCCTCGGCACCCGAGATTCCGGCCTCGGTGTACTCGGCATCCTCGTTGACCCGCCAGACGTCGTGGCGGCGCTGGCCGGCCAGGATGTTCTCGACGGTCAGCATCGCCGTCATCATGGCGTGGTCCTGGTTGTTGTACTTGTGCATGCCGTTGCGGCCGACGAGGTGCAGCGTCGGGAAATCCCGCTCTAGCTCCATGCGAACCATCGCGACGTTCGAAGCGTAGGTCTCGTCGTAGACCGGGTAGGCCTTGGGCTGGCGCACCACGCAGGCATCGACCACGTCGGCCGGATCGATCAGGCCGATCTTGCCGATCTCGGCCTTGGCGAGCGCCACGAGATCGGCGTCGGAGCTGTTCCAGAGCCCGTCGCCCTCGAAGCAGAAATATTCGAGCCCCAGGCAGGTGTGCCCCTCGTCCGGCACCATCTCGGGCGACCACGACAGGAAGTTCTGCACCCGGCCGACCTTCACGGACGGGTCGTGGATGTAGATCCAGTTGTCGGGGAAGGTCTTGTCGGACTTCGCGATGAGCGCGACCGTGAGGAAGTCGCGGTACTGCAGCGCGCGGGCGTGGAAGGTGCTCAAGGGCCGCGGGCGGATCGCGTCGACGAGCTCGCGCACGGGGGCCGAGGAGACGAGGTTGCGGGCCGTGTAGGTCTCGCGGCTGCCGTCGCCCATGAGCACGCTCACCGTCCAGATGCCGGTGGCGGGATCGTAGCTCAGCCCATCGACGCCGCGGTCGAGCAGCACCCGGCCACCCTGCGCCTGGATCTTCGCGGCGGCCGCCTCCCACATCATGCCGGGACCGCGGCGGGGATAACGGAAGGACTCGATCAGGGTCTTGATCACCGGCTCGTCGGTCTTGCCGCCTGCCTTGCCGCCTGCCTTGGGCTTTCCCCGCAGCCCGAGCGAGCGCATGAGCGCGTCGCGGATCGCGGCGCCGAGGTCGAGCCCCTTGATGCGCTGGGCCGCCCAGTCGGCCGAGATCGCGTCGCAGGACATGCCCCAGACCTTCTCGGTATAGGTCTTGAAGAAGATCGAGAATAGGCGCTCGCCGAACTGGTTGCGCACCCAGTCGTGGAAGCTCCGCGGCGTCTCGATGGGCTTGGCGCGGGCGTACAGGTAGGAGAGCACGCAGGCCGTGCTGGTGAGGAGCCCGAGGTTCCGCAGCGCCTCGAAGGCCTTGAGCGGGTAGGCGTAGTACTTGCCCTGGTAGTAGATCCGCGACAGGCGCGGGCGCTCGATGAAGTCGTCGGGCAGGATCTCGTCCCAGAGATCGACCACCGCCTTCGACTTGGAGAAGAAGCGGTGCCCGCCGATATCGAACAGGTAGCCGTTGTGGGAGACCGTGCGGGAGATGCCGCCGACCTGGGCGGGATCGCGCTCCAGCACCGTGACGGAGCGGCCGTGCTTCGACAGCAGGTAGGCGGCGGTCAGCCCCGCTGGCCCTGCGCCGACGACCAGCGTCTCGGTGTGATGGCTCATTCCCGGCTCCGGCGGGGCGATCCCCCCATCAGGTCCGCCCGAATGCGCCAGAGTATCCCCCCGAAGGGTTAACGAGCGCTGTCCCGGGAGCCGCTCCGGGCGCGAGCAGGCGCCACGCGGTGGCGAACAGGGCACCCGGAACCAGCGCGCAGAGGATCGGCTGGTCGAAGGTGATCAACACGAGGGCGAGGGGGATCAGGAGCCATACGGCAATCGCGAGCGGCGCGGCCGGGCGGCCGAGCGCCACGAGCGTCAGGCCCGGCGCGACGGCGGCGAGTTCGTAATGGCTCGCGTAGGGCTGCATCACCACAGGCGCGAGCAGCACGACGAGGAGCGCCACCGGATCCAGAGGCCGCGCAGGGCCCGGACCGCGATCCGGATCCGCCCGGCGTAGGACGAGCACCGCCGCCGCGAAGGCCAGGGCGGTCACAGCCCCCTGGATCGCCCAGGCCAGGGCCGCCGGCACGCCCAGGAAGCGCGCGCCGAAATAGGGCGTGACGGCGTGCGCGATCCAGCCCGCCTGGAAGGTGGTGATGAAGGCGCTGTGAGTCGGCATCGTCGTGCCGACGAAGCGTGCCCAGGCCTCCACGCCGAAGAGCGCGGCCGAGAGAGCCGCGAGGGTGGCGGTGCCGAGCAGCGCGGCCGGCATCCAGCGCCAGCGGCCCGCGCCGATGAGGATCAGCCCAAGCGCCAGCGCCAGCTGCGGCTTGATCGAGAGCGCGGCGAGGCAGAGCCCGGCGATCCAGGGGCGGCGCCGGCTCTCCAGCACGGCGAGTGTGCCGGCCAGCGCGATGAGGCCGCCGAAATGGCCGCAGAGCACCATCGCGCCGACCGGCGGCGCCGTGCAGACCACCAGGACGAGGCCGGGCCGCGCCGCCGGGCCGAGCCAGAGGCGCGTGGCGGCCGCGAGGGCGGCGAGGTTCAGGGCCGTCCAGGCGAGGAGCCCGGGCAGGAAGGGCAGGGCCGCCAGGGGCGTCAGGAAAAGCAGCGCGTGCGGTGGGTAGACGAAGAGCAGCCGCGGGTCGCGCGGAAGCGCGAAGGCGGCCATGACTGCGTCGCGATAGGCCGCGATGTCCGCGACGACGGCGCCCTTTCCGGCGAGGAACAGCCGCGGCGCCATCCAGAAGTTCACGAAGTCCCGCCCGAACGGGGCGCCGATCGTCCAGCCCTGGAGATCCCAGGGCCGGACGCTGAGCCACGCCAGCAGCGAGAGGAGGCCGCCGAGCGCCACGAGGAGGCGCTGGCGGGCCGAGAGGGAGGAGGGGACCATGACCGGGGCTCCGCGGAGCCGCAAGGTTAGGCCGGTCTGCCTGCCGGCCCCTTAACGCCGCCCGCGGCCCGGCTTGACCCGGCGTTAAGCGGCCTGCGCGATGCTGGCGGACGGTGCGGCCGTTGCGGGGCAGGGGCGGGATGGCGACGACTGGGATCCGGGCCGGGGCACCCGCGGCGGCGCGCGTCGACGTCCAGCTGCTGCTCTGGCTCGCCGTCGGGTTCTCGGTGCTCACCCTCAATGGGTCGGCCGATCTCTGGGACACGATCACCCGCCTGCGGGTGGCCGACCCCGACGACGCGATGCGCCTCGTGGGCGTGCGCGACCTGCTCGCCGGACAGGGCTGGTACGACAACACCCAGTACCGTTTCCTGCCCCCCGGCGGCGTGCCGAGCCACTGGTCGCGCCTCGTCGACGCGCCCATCGCTGGGCTGATCCTGCTGCTCACCCCCCTGGCCGGCCGGCCGCTGGCCGAGGGGCTGACGGCGGTGCTCTGGCCGCTGCTGCTGTTCGGCCTGTTCTGCCTGATGGTCCATCGGGGCGTGCGCCGGAGCTTCGGCCCGCGCGCGGCCGTTCTGGCGGTGTTCGCGGCGACGCAGACCTTCGGCATCCTCGTCCAGTTCCATGCGGGCCGGGTCGATCACCACAACCTCCAGATCCTGGCGGCCTTCGGCCTCGCCCTCTGCATCGTCCGCGGCGGCCTGCGCCCCGGCCTCGTCGGCGGAGGGCTCGCCGCGCTCTCCCTGGCGATCGGCCTGGAGGCGCTGCCCTACATCGCGCTCGGCGGCCTCTTCCTCGTGGGCGACTGGGTGCTGCGCGGCCGCTCGGCCCTGCCGGCCTTCCTGGGCTTCGGCCTCGGCCTGTCGGCGGCCTTCCCGCTCTTCGCTGCCCAGACCGCGCCCGGCCTGTGGGGGACGTCCTACTGCGACGCCCTCTCGCCGCCCTGGCTCTGGCTCGCCGCCGGCGGCTGCGCCACCGCGCTGGTCTGCGCGGGCCTCGACCGGCGCCTAGCCACGGCGGGCGCCCGCCTTGGGCTCGCCGCCCTCTGCGGCGGCCTCCTGCTCGCCGGGTTCGGCGCCCTGTTCCCCGCCTGCCTCGGCGGTCCCTTTCCGGGGATGACGCCGCTGGTGCGCGAGCACTGGCTCCACACCGTCAACGAGATGGCCCCGTTGTCGAAGTTCCTGGCCAGGCGGCAATGGGAGATCCTGGCCTTCTACCCCATCCTCGTCGTGGCGGCGGCTGCGGCCTCGGGCCTCGCCCTGCGCGGGCCCGAGCGGCGCCACTTCGGGGTCGCCGCCCTGTTCCTCTGGCCCGGTGTTGTGCTCGGCTTCTTCCAGCTGCGCGGCATCTACGTTGCGGTGGCCTTCGTGCCCCTGGTGGCGGGCCCGGTGATCGACCGCGCGCTCGCGGCCGCGCCGTCCTTGCGGGGCGCGCGCCTCTGGGGGGCCTTCGCGCTCAGCGCCGGCCTGATCGGCTCGTGCTGGACGGGGCTCGCCCTGCTGGCGGGAGCGCTCACGCCGACGGCCGGCAACGGCCGCGACCCGGCGGGCGCAGTCAATTGCCATGCGGACGCCGCCGTGGCGCCGCTCGCCGCCCTGCCGCCGGGCACGGTGCTGGCCTCCATCTTCATCGGCCCCTCGATCCTGCTGCGGACCCCCCATTCCGTGGTGGGCGCGCCCTATCACCGCGCCATCCCCGGCCTGTCCGCCGTCATCGAGGGTCTTGGCGGGACCGAGGCCGACCTCCTGCGGCAGGTGCGGGCCCACGACGTCCGCTATCTGGCGACCTGCCCGACGCGGCCGGGCGACGACCTTCAGGCCGAGACCGCCTTCGCGACGCGCCTCACCCGCGGCGAGGTCACCGTGCCGTGGCTGGAGCCGGTGGAGCTTCCGGGCAGCGCCCTGCGGGTCTGGCGGGTGCGCTAGAGCTGTTCCGACGCGCTCGCCTGCGCCGAGCCGGCCGCCGCTTCGGCAGAGAGTGCTCCGGTGCGCGGCTCAGGGTCCCTACGACTTCACCACCCGGTCGAGCCGGTTGTTGACGAAGAAGTAGAGCTCCTTCGCGCCGGGCTCAGTATAGAGCACCTGCACCTCCCGGCCCGCACGGCCCTCGCCGATCAGCACGTCGGTCGGCGCGCGGCCCTTCAGGCGTACAAGCTCGCACTCGCCGATGCCCGGCTCAATCTCCGCGGCGGCGCCGGGCACCGCCCCCGTGCAGCCACCCTCCGGCGTCAGCACCGGGCCGGTGAAGCTCGGCGGCGGTGCGGGCGGGCGCGGCGGCACAGGCGCGATCTCGCTCGGCGTCGGCGGCGTCCGGTCGGCGACGGTGCAGCCCGCGAGCGCGGCCACCGCGAGGACGGCCGCGAGGGCGAGATCGGCCCGGTTCATCGGGCCGCCTGCCCGCCGGCCGCCTCGCGCGCCTTCAGCGCGGCGGAGAACAGGGCGGCGGCGTCGCGCTTGAACGCCGCGCGCGAGTCCGGGCGCGAGTAGAACATGTGGCCGCCCGGATAGACCGCCAGACTCAGGCGCGGTCGCTCACCGTAGGACGGTATCTGGTCGATCAGCAGCTTCGAGGCGAAGTAGGGCGTGACGAGATCGGTGTAGCCGTGAGTGACCAGCACCCGCATGGTGCCGTCGAGCGCCAGCACGCTGCGCAGCTGCCCGAGCGCTTCCGGAGCCGAGCGGCCGGAATTCCAGCCCCAGCTCCGGTTCACCGCGCCGTTCAGGAGCTCGTAGCGTAGGTTCGGCACCCGCCAGTTCAGGCGCTTCGTGTAGAGGTCGATCATCGCGCTGGTGAGCGGCGCCTGGAGCGCGGTCAGCAGCGGGTCGTCGAAGCCCGAATGCGGGGCGGTCGGGTCCGGATCCCAGCCGGTCACCCCCGTGTCGTAGGCACTGGCGACGCGGCCCGCGGCCCGGTCGGCCTCGCGCTGGACGGTGCCGGTGGACAGGCGCCCGGCCTGCTGCCGCACGAGGGTGGGATCGAGCCCGGTGAGCGCGGCCACGCGCTCGGTGAGGCGGGCGACGGCTTGCGCGTCGTTCGGACCCTTCAGGAGGTCGGCGAGGTAGGGGCCGGTGGCGTAGCTCTCGGCGTCCCGCATCAGGTCCGGCGTCGGCCCCCGGCCCGAGCGCTCGAGGGCCGCGGCCGCGAAGGAGGGCAGGCGCAGCACGTGGCCCCAGGGGTTGGCCCGGGGCTGCTGCAGCCACGCGAAATCGAGCACCGGCGAGAGCAGCACCATGCCCGACAAGCCGACGCCAATATCCTCTTGGAGCTTCGCCGCGATCAAGGGCCCGCGGAAGCCGCCGTAGCTCTCGCCGACGAAGAATTTCGGGCTCGCCATGCGGTCGTTGGTGCGCAGGTACCGGGCGATCGCCGCGGCGAGCACGGAGCTGTCGGACTCGACGTTCCAGTAGGACTTGCCGTCCCCGTCCGCCGCCCGGCTGTAGCCGGTGCCGACCGGATCGATGAAGACGAGGTCGGTGAAATCGAGCCACGTGCCGTCGTTCGGCACCAGCGCCACGCTCTGCGACGGGCTGATGCTCGGCCCGTCGGCGGGCAGGCGCCAGGGGCCGATTGCCCCAATGTTGAGATAGGCCGAGGCCGCGCCGGGCCCGCCGTTGAGCGCGAAGGTGACCGGGCGCTCTTGGCCCGCCTCGGCCGGCCGCGTGTAGGCGATGTAGGCGATCTCGGCCTGGAGCTTCCCGGATTCGTCGACCAGCGGCAGGCTGCCGGCGGTCGCGGTGAAGTCGAGGTGCTTGCCGTCCGGCAGGGTGACGCTCTGCTGCGTCACCGCGTCGGCGGGCAGCTTGCGCCCCTCGCGCGATTCGGCCGCCGGGCGCTCCGGCCCGCGGCGGCCGCCCTCCCCACGCCCGGCTTCCTGGGCGTGCAGGGGCGCCTGCAACGGCGCGAGGCCGACGAGGAGGGCTGCGAGCAGCGCGGCTGTGCGTCCGGTCAAATGCGTCACGCCTTCTTGTTCCAGCGGCCGTCCTCGTCCTGCTGCCAGTAGGCGACCGCGTGGCCGGCGGCCTTGGCCTGGCGCCACTGCTCGCGGGCGCGCAGCAGCGCGTCCTGGTCGGTGCCGTCGAACAGGATGCAGATGCGCGCGTAATCGGCCGCGTCGGGGGGCAGGTCGGCGCCCTCCACGAGGAAGCGGATCGAGGCGCCGTTCGGGTTGAGGTCGCGCAGGGTCAGAACGACGGGCTGCGTGCCCGCATCGGGGTCCCGGTCGGTGCCGTGGGGCAGGAAGCTCTCGTCTGCGTAGGTCCAGAGCCCGTCGTCGAGGGCGGCGAGCCGCTCCTCGCTCACGGCCTGGATCGCGGCCTGCCAGCCGCGCTCCAGCGAGCGCTCGACGAGGTTGGGCAGCACCCGCTCCAGGGGCTGGCGCTGCATGTGGTAGAACAGGATCTCGGTCACGGCCCGCTAGAGATAGGCGCGCGCCCGCGGAGTGCGAGCGCGCCCGGGCGTCACACCGGGATCCGTCACACCAGACGGCTCTGCTCGATCGCCGCGCCGATGAAGCTCTGGAAGAGCGGGTGCGGCTCGAAGGGGCGCGACTTCAGCTCCGGGTGGTACTGCACGCCGATGAACCAGGGGTGGCCGACATGCTCCACGGTCTCCGGCAGGAGGCCGTCCGGCGAGGTGCCGGAGAAGCGCAGGCCCGCCGCCTCCAGCCGCTCGCGATAGGCCATGTTGACCTCGTAGCGGTGGCGGTGGCGCTCGGAGATCTCCGTGTCGCCGTAGATCTCGGCGATCTTGGTGCCGGCCCCGAGGCGGGCCTGATAGGCGCCCAGCCGCATCGTGCCGCCGAGATCGCCGGCGGCCGCGCGCTTCTCCAGCTCGTTGCCCTTGAGCCACTCGGTCAGCAGGCCGACCACCGGCTCGGAGGTCTCGCCGAACTCGGTCGAGTTCGCGTCCGCGATGCCGGCCAGCGCGCGGGCCGCCTCGATCACCGCCATCTGCATACCGAAGCAGATGCCGAAATACGGGATCTTGCGCTCGCGGGCGTAGCGGGCCGCGCGGATCTTGCCCTCGGCGCCGCGCTGGCCGAAGCCGCCCGGCACCAGGATGCCGTTGATGCCTTCCAGGAACGGCGCCGGATCCTCGCGCTCGAACACCTCGGACTCGATCCACTCGAGGTTCACCCGGCAGCGATGGGCGATGCCGCCGTGAGTGAGCGCCTCGGTGAGCGACTTGTAGGCGTCCTTCAGCCCCGTGTACTTGCCGACGATGGCGATGGAGACCTCGCCCTCGGGGTTCCGCACCCGCTCCGAGATGGTGCGCCAGCGGGTCAGGTCCGGCTCGTCCTTCGGCTCCAGGCCGAAATGGGCGAGCACCTCGCGGTCGAGGCCGGCCTCCCGGTAGGAGAGCGGCACGTCGTAGATCGAGGCCACGTCGCGCGCCTCGATGACCGCCGATTCGCGCACGTTGCAGAACAGGCCGAGCTTCCTCCGCTCGTCGGCCGGGATCGGCCGGTCGCAGCGGCAGAGCAGGAAGTCGGGCTGGATGCCGATCGAGCGCAGCTCCTTCACGGAGTGCTGGGTGGGCTTGGTCTTCAGCTCGCCCGCCGACGGGATGTAGGGCAGGAGCGTCAGGTGCATGAAGGCGGTCGTGCCGCGCGGCAGCTCCTGGCCGAGCTGGCGGATCGCCTCGAAGAAGGGCAGGCCCTCGATGTCGCCCACCGTGCCGCCGATCTCCACGAGCACGAAGTCGTAGGCCTCGTTGCCGTCGAGCACGAACGCCTTGATGGCGTTGGTGACGTGCGGGATCACCTGGATGGTCGCGCCGAGATAGTCGCCGCGGCGCTCCTTGGCGATGATGTCCTGATAGATCCGGCCCGTGGTGATGTTGTCGGCGCGCGTGGCCGGCAGGCCGGTGAAGCGCTCGTAATGGCCGAGGTCGAGGTCGGTCTCGGCGCCGTCGTCGGTGACGAAGACCTCGCCGTGCTGCGTCGGGCTCATCGTGCCCGGATCGACGTTGAGGTAGGGGTCGAGCTTGCGCAACCGCACGCGGTAGCCGCGTGCCTGAAGCAGAGCCGCGAGAGCGGCCGAGGCGAGACCTTTGCCGAGCGAGGAGACCACGCCGCCGGTGATGAAAACGTACCGCGTCATGGGCCTCGGTCCATAATCAAAGCGTGAGACTTTGCCAAACGGAACGCGGCCCGCGCCCCCCGTTTCCTGTGCTCGGGCGGCGCGGGACCGGGCCGCGTCGGCGGCATGGGTCTAGGTGGTGTCCGGCGGGCGCCTCGGCCCACCGGTCGTCGCTGCGCCGGTGCGGGCGGCGCCTCAGCGGGATTGCGGCGCCTCGGGCGGGCCGGCGGGCTGGCTCGGGGCGGGCGCCGGCGCGGCGGGCGCGCCCGGCGCCGTGGTCTGGTTCTGCTGCTGGCGCAGGGTGTCGAGCAGGTTGTCCGCGCCGCCCGGCTGCTGGCGCGCCGGCTGGCTCGTGCCGGCCCCGTCGAGGATCGAGCGCGGGCCAGCGGCGCGGTGCGACATCACGGCGAGCGTCATGCTGGTGACGAAGAACAGGGCGGCCAGGACCGCGGTGGCGCGGGTAAGCGCGTTGGCCTGGCCGCGGCCGGTCATGAACCCGGAGACGCCGCTGCCCCCGCCGCCGAGCCCGAGCCCGCCCTCGGAGCGCTGCAGCAGCACGACGCCGATCAGCGCGAGCACGATGATGAGGTGGACGACGATCAGGACGGTCTGCATCGGGGTTCCGGGGTCTTACCTGTCTGGCGCCGATCCCGAGAACGCTCGCGATGCTCAGGGATCAGAGGCGGGCGCGCCGCCGGCCGGTGCTCCAGCGCGCCGCCCGCATAATCGGCCGGGCCATACACCAGAAGCGGGCGCGCGCCAACAGGAAGCCGCTTGGCGCGTCCGCTTCGCGGGATACCCGCCAAGGCTTGCTGCGCGTCTCAGGCGTAGGCGTTGCAGATGCCCAGGAAGTCCTCGGCCACGAGGCTCGCGCCGCCGACGAGCGCGCCGTCGACGTTCTCGACCGCCATCAGCTCGCGCGCGTTGCCGGGCTTGACCGAGCCGCCGTAGAGGATGCGGATCTTGGCCGCCTCCTCGCCGACGAGCTTGTCGAGCATCTCCCGCAGGCTCGCGTGGACCTCGGCGATCTCGGCCGGCGTCGGGGTGCGACCGGAGCCGATCGCCCAGACCGGCTCGTAGGCGATCACCGTGTCCTCGGCGGTCGCGCCCTTGGGGATGCCGATGGCGAGCTGCGCCCGCACGATGCTGAGCGCGCGGCCCTGCTCGCGCTCCTCCATGGTCTCGCCGACGCAGATGATGCCGCAGAGGCCCGCGCGCCGGGCGCCCAGCGCCTTGGCGTGCACGCCGTCGTCGGTCTCGTGGTGGTAGGCGCGCCGCTCGGAATGGCCGACGATGACGTACTTGGCGCCGAGATCGGCCAGCATCTCCGCCGAGATCGAGCCCGTGAAGGCGCCGCTCGGGCGGGCGTGCAGGTTCTGGCCGCCGATGGCGATGGGCGAGCCGTAGGTCGCGGCGACGCAGGAGCCGATCAGCGTCGCGGGCGGGCAGATCAGCACGTCGATCGCCTCGACCAAGGCCGGCGAGAGCCCGTCGCGGATCGCCTCGACGGTCGCGAGCGAGGCGCGCGTGCCGTTCATCTTCCAGTTGCCCGCAACCAGAGGACGCCGCCCCGAACCCGCCATGCCCGTTCCCTCGATCGTGTCGTGCCGCCCGGATGGGGCGGGCCTAGCAGAGCAAGCTTGGGCGCGCAAACCGATCCGGTGACGCCGCCGCAGCCGGCGTTGCGGCTTCATCGGTAACTTGGCGAGGCGCCCGCGGATGGGCTATCGCGAATGCAAATGCGCGCACGCACATGAACGAGCAAGCGCGCGAACGGGTGACGGCCCCTGCGGCCCACGGGCGCGGGGAGGACGCGGGACAACGATGCTCCAGAACATTCGCGACGCCAGCCAGCACTGGCTCGGCAAGATCGTCCTGACGGTCATCTTCACCCTGCTGATCGCAGGCATCGGCATCTTCGGCGTCGAGGAGTTCTTCCGCGGCGGCTCCAGCACGACGGTCGCCACCGTCGGCAAGACGCAGATCGGCGCCGAGGCGGTGCGCAGCGCCTACCAGAACCAGCTCCAGCGCTTCCAGGCGCAGTTCCGCCGCAACATCACGCCGGACCAGGCCCGCGCGCTCGGCATCGAGCGGCAGGTGCTGCAGCAGCTCGTCACCGAGGCGGCCCTCGACCAGAAGACGAGCGATCTCGGCCTCGCGGTGTCCGACGCCGCCGTGCTGCGGGCGATCCAGGAGGAGAAGAGCTTCCAGAACGCGGAAGGCCGCTTCGACCGGGCGCAGTTCTACCAGACCCTGCAGCGGGCGGGCCTGAACGAGCAGCTCTTCGTGCGCGAGCAGCGGGCCGTCATCGCCCGCCTCCAGCTCGCCGAGGCGGTCTCGGCGGATCTGCCGGTGCCCCAGGCGATGCGCGAGGCCGTGCACCGCTACTCGACGGAGCGGCGCGCGGCCGCCTACCTCATCCTCACGCCCTCCGTGGCGGGCGAGATCCCGGCCCCGAGCGAGGACGATCTGAAGGCCTATTACGAGGCCGGCAAGGCGGCCTACCGTGCCCCCGAGACCCGCGCCGTGAACCTGCTGGTGCTCGACCCCGAGGCGCTGGCCAAGCCCGACGCCGTCTCGGCCGAGGAGGTGCAGAAGATCTACGACGCCCAGAAGGGCACGTTCGGCAAGCCGGAGCGTCGCACCATCCGGCAGATCGTCTTCCCCGACGAGGCCTCGGCCGAGGAGGCCCGCAAGGCGATCGAGTCCGGTGAGAAGAGCTTCGAGGCGGTGGCCAAGGAGCGCGGCACCGATGACAAGGACCTGACGCTGGGCACGCTGACGAAGGCCGAGCTGTTCGACCCGGCGGTGGCGGACGCCGCCTTCGCGCTCCAGCAGGGCAAAGTCAGCCAGCCGGTGAAGGGCCGCTTCGGCACCGTGCTCCTCGACGTCACGGCGATCGAGCCCGGCACGGTGAAGCCGCTGAGCGAAGTCGAGGGCGAGATCCGCCGGCAGGTCGCCCTGACCCGCGCCCGCGAGGGCATCGACAAGACCCACGACGCGGTCGAGGACGAGCGCGCGAGCGCCAAGCCGCTCGCCGACATCGCGAAGGAGCGCGGGCTCGCCCTCGTGACCGTGCCGGCCGTCGACGCGCAAGGGCGCGACCCGGCGGGCGAGAAGGTCGCGGGCATCCCGGAGACCGAGACCACGCTGCCGGCCGTGTTCCGCGCCGAGATCGGCGGCGACAACGAGCCGCTGCGCACCAAGGCCGGCGGCTACGTCTGGTACGACGTCACGAAGGTGGACGCCGCCCACGACAAGCCGCTCGAGGAAGTCCGCGACGCGGTCGCCGCCGGCTGGCGGGCGGCCGAGGTCGAGAAGCGCCTCCAGGCCAAGGGCCGGGAGCTCGCCGAGCGCCTCGACAAGGGCGAGACCATCGAGGCCCTGGCCACCGAGGCCGGCCTGAACCCGCACACGGCCGAGGACATCGCCCGCAACCAGCCCAAGGACCAGCTCACCGCCGACGTGGTGGCTCGCGTCTTCGCCACGAATGTCGGCAAGGCGGGCTCGGCCCAGGCCGGCGAGAACCGGGCCGTGTTCAAGGTCACGCAGGCGACCATGCCGGCCTACGTGCCGGGCAGCCCGAGCGACAAGACCGTGGAGGGCAACTTCCGCACGGCGATCGCCGACGACGTGCTCGGCGCCTACATCGCCGAGGTGCAGAAGAGCGCGGGCGTGAGCGTCAACCAGGCGGCGCTCCGCCGGGCCATCGGCGGCGAGTACTGATGTCCTCGCCCAGCGACTTCGACACCGTCCGGGCGGCCTACGAGGCGGGACGCCCGACGCTCCTCAGCCTGACCCTTGTGGCGGACCTAGAGACCCCGGTCGCCGCCTTCCTGAAGCTCCGGGCCGGGCATCCGGGTCCGGCCTTCCTGCTCGAATCCGTCGAGGGCGGCGCGGTGCGCGGGCGCTACTCGATGATCGGCCTCGACCCCGACTTGATCTGGCGCTGCCGGGACGGCCGGCCGGAGCGCACCACTGGCCCCGACCTCGCCCGGTTCGAGCCCGACGAGCGGGCGCCGCTGGCGAGCCTCCGGGCGCTGATCGCCGAGAGCGCCATCTCCGACGAGGGCGCGGATCTGCCGCCGATGGCGGCCGGCCTGTTCGGCTATCTCGGCTACGACATGGTCCGGGCGATGGAGCGGCTCCCCGAGCCGAACCCCGACCCGCTCGGCGTGCCGGACGCGGTGATGATCCGCCCGCGCACCATGGTGGTGTTCGACGCGGTGCGCGATCTGATCACCGTGGTCTGCCCGGTGCGGCCCGCCGAGGGCGTGCCCGCGCGCGCGGCCTACGAGGACGCTCTCGCCCGGCTCGACCGGGTGGCAGCGGCCCTCGAAGGGCCGCTGCCGATCGAGGCGCGGATCGACCTCTCCGAGGTAGCCCCTCCGGAGCCGGTCTCGAACACGCCGCCGGCCGATTACGCGGCGATGGTCGCCAAGGCGAAGGAGTACATCGTCGCGGGCGACATTTTCCAGGTGGTGCTCTCGCAGCGCTTCGAGGCGCCGTTCACGCTGCCGGCCTTCGCGCTCTACCGGAGCTTGCGCCGCACGAACCCGGCGCCGTTCCTGTGCTACCTCGATTTCGAGGCCTTCCAGGTCGTCTGCTCCAGCCCCGAGATCCTGGTGCGCCTGCGCGACGGTACGGTGACGATCCGGCCGATCGCCGGCACGCGCCGCCGCGGCGCCACGCCCGCCGAGGACCGGGCGCTTGCCGAGGAGCTTCTAGCCGACCCGAAGGAGCGCTCCGAGCACCTGATGCTGCTCGATCTCGGCCGCAACGATGTCGGCCGGGTCTCCAGCATCGGCAGCGTGCGGGTCACGGACTCGTTCTTCCTCGAGTACTACAGCCAGGTGATGCACATCGTCTCGAACGTCGAGGGCGACCTGGATCCCGCCCACGACGCGCTCTCGGCGCTGGCCGCGGGATTCCCGGCCGGCACGGTCTCAGGCGCCCCGAAGGTGCGGGCGATGGAGATCATCGACGAGTTGGAGCGCGAGAAGCGGGGGCCCTACGGGGGCTGCATCGGCTATTTCGGCGCGCGCGGCGAGATGGACACCTGTATCGTGCTGCGCACCGCGATCGTGAAGGACGGGCGCATGCACGTTCAAGCGGGCGCGGGCATCGTCTACGATTCGGACCCGGCCTCCGAGCAGCAGGAATGCGTCAACAAGGCCAAGGCCCTGTTCCGGGCGGCGGAGGAGGCGGTGCGCTTCGCCGCGCAGGCGCGGCGGGGACAGTAGGGCGCAGGACCCGCCCGTTCCCATCGAGCGGATCCGATCCCATATCCAGCCCGCTCGCAGCGCCGGTCCCGAGGTCTCGAATCCGCGTTCCCGTTGTTCGGGCGGAAGATGTGAGGCGGTGATGAGTGCGAGCGATCTTGCCGAGACCGGTCAGCCGGTCCGCACCGGCCTGATCCGGTCGATGGGCCGTGGCTTTCTCGGGCGCTGCCCGCATTGCGGCGCGGGGAAGATCTTCGGCCGCTTCCTCAAGGTGCGCCCCGCCTGCGAGGCCTGCGGGCTCGAATTGCACCACCATCGGGCCGACGACCTGCCGCCCTATCTGGTGATCTTCATCGTCGCCCACCTCGTCGGCTACCTGATTCTGGAGCTGGAGATGGGCTACGACGTGCCGCTGTGGTTCCAGCTCAGCTTCTGGCCGGTTGTGACGCTCGGGCTGGCGCTCGGGCTGCTCCAGCCGGTGAAGGGCGCGGTGGTCGGGCTGCAATACGCACTTGGCTTACACGGTTTCGCCGGGCTACCCGGAGTGCGCTCCGCGACGGAGGGAGGCCCAGCCATTGGACAGAACGGCGCCGGACAGGGCGGACACGGACGGGCCGATCTCGGCCGCGCCTGAAACGGCGGAGGCGCCCCCGGCGGCCAAGCCGCGCGCGCTGCGCCCGCGCGACGCCGCCACGCTGATCCTCATCGACCGCCGCCGGGGCGGTCCCCGCGTGCTGATGGGCCGGCGCAATCCCGGCCTCGCCTTCATGCCGGGCAAGTTCGTGTTCCCGGGCGGGCGCACGGAGCCCGGCGACCGGCGCATGCCGGTGGCGCACGCGCTGCCGGACTACGCCGAGGCCGCACTGGTGCGGCAGGTCTCGCGCCCGCCGCAGGATCTCGGGCGGATGCTGGCGCTCGCCGCCATCCGCGAGACCTTCGAGGAGACGGGCCTCGTCGTCGGCACCACCGAGTACGGGCCCCCCGAGACGGTGCCGCAGGGCTGGGAAGCCTTCGGCCGGCACGGCGTCCTGCCGGATCTGGAGGCGCTGCACCTCGTCGCCCGGGCGATCACGCCCCCGAAGCGCGTGCGGCGCTTCGATACCCGCTTCTTCACCGCCGAGCGCGGCGCCGTCGCGGCCGAGGAGCCGGGGCGGATCGGTCCGGAGGCCGAACTCGTCGAACTCGAATGGCTGCGGCTCGACGCGGCGCGCAAGCTCGACCTGCCCTTCATCACGCGCGCGATTCTCGACGAGCTCGAGGCCCAGATCGCGGTCGGTTTCGCGCCCTATCGCCAGATCCCGTTCCACTTCGAGCGCCATGGGAAGCGGGAGCGGGTGGCCCTGTAGAACGCTGTGGGTCTTGACCCAAGGGGCCGGATCGGGCATTGACCCGCGCGTATTCCGGCCGGGGGCAAAGCCCGGCCCTTTTCGTTTTCGCGTTTCGCTTACGCGGAATGCCGCGAAGCTCAGGAGCGCCTCCCCATGGCCAAGGCCGTCACCGTCAAGATCAAGCTCGTCTCCACCGCGGACACGGGCTACTTCTACGTCACCAAGAAGAACTCGCGCACGCAGACCGAGAAGCTGACGATGCGCAAGTACGATCCCGTCGCGCGCAAGCACGTCGAGTTCAAGGAAGCCAAGATCAAGTAATCCAGGCTTCTTCGTCAGACGCTTTCGAGAGCCGCTCCGGGCACGGGGCGGCTCTCTTCGTTCGGGGATCCCGAAGGACCTCGGGCCTTTTGGCCGCGCTCCGAGGTCACAGCTCCTGCGGAAACCCGTAGACTGTGCCGTCAAGCGTCGGGTCGAGCGTCCGGGTCAGGCCGCGGGCGATGGCCACGAGGGCGGTGACCATCGGGGTCGAGGGCTCACGCTTGGCCGCCACGAGGCCGATCGTGTGCTCCAGGCTCGGCGCGGTGATGGGGAGCGCCCGCACGCCCTCCATCGGCCCGAGCGCGTCGATCAGGATTTCCGGCAGCACGCTTGCCCAGCGCAGCGTGCGCACATGGGTCATCAGGACGATCATCGAGTTCGATTCTAGGGTGGTCGAGGGCTCCTGGCCGGCGGCCCGGATCTGCTGGTCGATGATGCGCCGGTTCTGCATGTTGGGTGTCAGCAGGCAGAGCGGGATGCGACCGACTTCCGCCCAGGTCACCGAGGCGCGCTCGGCGTAGGGGCCGCCTGCGGAGGTGAGCAGGCGGTAGCGCTCGCGGTAGAGCGGCACCGCAATGACGCGTCCTAGGGGCTCGTTGTCGAGGTAGGTCAGGCCGGCATCGGCCTCCAGGTTCTCGATCAGCGAGAAGATGTCCGTCGAGGTGGTTGACTCGACCGTCAGCCGCACGTCCGGATGGCGGGCGCGGTAGGGGGTCGTCAGGCTCGCCGCCATCGGCAGCGCCGTCGGGATCGCGGCGATGCGGAGATGCCCGGTCAGACCCTTGCGCAGCGCCGAGACGTCCTCGTGCATGGCGCGGGCGTCGGCCACGATCCGGCGGGCCCATTCGAGCACCCGCTCGCCCTCCGGCGTGAAGCCCTGGAAGCGCGAGCCGCGCAGCACGAGCTGCACCCCGAAGCGGTTCTCGAGCTGCTTCACCCCGGCCGAGAGGGTCTGCTGGGTCACGCCGCAGACCTCGGCGGCGTGACCGAAATGCTGCTCGCGGGCAAGGGCGAGCAGGAAGTCGAGCTTGTCGATCACGGGGTCTTCCGGCCGGCGCGCGGAGGGGCGCCGAACGCAGGGTAGTCCGCCAAGTCCTGGCCCTCAACCGGAGGGCATGGACGGCCTCAATCGAAGAGCGGCGCGAAGTTCTTCGCGAGCGGGAGCGAGGCCGGGTGGATCGGCCGGTAGCGCCCACCGTCACGCGCGGGCCGCCCGCGCCGCCGCACCACCTCGCGCTCGAAGGCGATGAAGGCTTCCGGCGTCCCGTCACGCCGCCGCAGAGCGCGCACGTCGATCTCGCAGAGATAGGCCTCGCCGTCCTTGCGGTAGTTCTGGAGGCAGCCCATGAAGCGGCCCTCGAGGCGCAGCGCCCGCTGGATCTGCCGGGTTGCCTCGCGGCTGGTGCCCGGCCCCTGCAGCACGCGTGGGGAGCGCCCGAGCACCTCGTCCGATCCGTAGCCGGTCATCCGGATGAAGGCCGGATTGGTGTACAGGACCGTCGGCCCGGGGCGATCGAGATCGATATCGGTCAGGACCACCGCGACATCGAGCGGCTCCGCGAACAGGCGGACGAGTTCGATGATGTTCATGGCTCCTTCCCCTCTCGGCGAGCCTATATCATGGTTAAGCAAATCCAAACAAATCGTTAACGACCCTTTATTCGGAGCGATTCCGTCGAGCAAGATAGAAGTAATTTGGCTGGAAATTCTGCCGTGGTGAGCGGATTATTCCGTGCCGCCAACCGGATCGATGCATAGGGGTTGACATTACTTTTGGTTGAATGGGTCTTGCGCAAGTGTATCGCGCAGCCTGCGGGGGCGACCATGCGGTGATCGGCATCGCGACCCGCCGCCCCGAGGCATGACGTTGCGTGCCCGTGCCGGCCCTTGCGGCGACGCCCGGACGTGGTCGGCGGGCACGCGGACACGGCAAAGCCCGGGCTCCTCTCGGGGCCCGGGCTGCGGATGTCGGCGGATGCGGCGCGCGTGCGCGTCAGCCGGCGTCGCTGGCGCCCGCGCCGAGAAGCTGCGGGTCGCGGGTGGCTGCGCGGACCGGGCTCTCCGCCCGCGGCTCCGCCCCGGTGAGGGCCCGGACCACGAGCTCGTCGACCCGCTCGCCCTGATCGGGCAGGGCGTTCTCCAGATGGGCGATCATCTTCGGCGTCCAGAAGGCCCGGATGTGCTTGTCGATCCCGGCGACCGCCTCCTCCTCCGGGTAGGAGCGGAAGAAGGCGGCGATCTGGTTGGCCATGCGGACGAGCTTGTCCGCCTGCGTGAGGGCGCTCATCCGGGCTTACTCCGCGGCCTTCAGCGACTGGGCGATGCGCGTCAGCGAGAAATCCTCCTCGTAGAACTTCGCCTGCCAGTCGGACGGCCGGTTTGTGCGCCGCACCTGCACCGCCGTCACCTTGTATTCGGGGCAGTTGGTCGCCCAGTCCGAGTAGTCGGTGGTAATGACGTTGGCGCCGGTCTTGGCGTGGTGGAAGGTGGTGTAGACCACGCCCGGCTGCATGCGCTCGGAGACCTTGGCCTTCAGGGCGATGTCGCCCGAGCGGCTCTCCAGGGCGACGAGATCGCCGTCCACGATGCCGCGCAGCTCCGCGTCGAAGGGGTGGATCTCCAGCACGTCCTCCTCGTGCCAGCGCGAATTGTGGGTCCGCCTTGTCTGCGCGCCGACATTGTACTGGGAGAGGATGCGGCCGGTGGTGAGGATGAGCGGGAACTTCGCCCCCGTGCGCTCCTCGGTCGGCACGAACTCGGTGATCATGAACCGGCCCTTGCCGCGCACGAAGCGGTCCACGTGCATCATCGGGGTGCCGAGCGGCGCCTGCTCGTTGCAGGGCCACTGCACGGAACCCAGCTCCTCGAGCTTGGCATAGGACACGCCCGTGAAGCTCGGGGTGAGCGCCGCGATCTCGTCCATGATCTCGGACGGGTGGCTGTAGTTCATTGGGTAGCCCAGCGCGTTGGAGAGCAGCACCGTGCCCTCCCAGTCTCCGTAGCCGCCCATCGGGGACATCACCTTGCGAACGCGGCTGATGCGGCGCTCGGCGTTGGTGAAGGTGCCGTCCTTCTCCAGGAACGAGGCGCCCGGCAGGAAGACGTGGGCGTACTTGGCGGTCTCGTTCAGGAACAGGTCCTGCACGACGATGCACTCCATCGCCATCAGGCCCGCGGTGACATGGTGCGTGTCGGGGTCGGACTGCGCGATGTCCTCGCCCTGGATGTACAGGCCCTTGAAGGCGCCATCGACGGCCTCGTCGAGCATGTTGGTGATGCGAAGCCCCGGCGCGTTGTCGAGCTTGGCGCCCCAGAGGGACTCGAAGCTCTCGCGGGTGGCGTCGTCCGAGACGTGGCGGTAGCCCGGCAGCTCGTGCGGGAACGAGCCCATGTCGCAGGAACCCTGCACGTTGTTCTGGCCGCGCAACGGGTTCACGCCCGCGCCCAGCATGCCGATATTGCCGGTGGCCATGGCGATGTTGGCCATGCCCATCACCATGGTGGAGCCCTGGCTGTGCTCGGTGACGCCGAGACCGTAGTAGATGCCGGCCGCGCCCCCGGTGGCGTAGAGGCGGGCGGCACCCCGCACCTGCTCAGGATCGAGGCCGGTGAATTGCTGCTGGTTCTCCGGTGCGTGGCGCTCGTCGGCGATGAAACGCGCCCAGGACTCGAACTCGGCGAGGTCGCAGCGCTCGCGCACATAGGCCTCGTCGATCAGCCCCTCGGTGACGATGACGTGCGCCAGCGAATTGATGAAGGCGACGTTGGAGCCGGGCTTCAGGGGCAGGTGATAGTCGGCCTTGATGTGGGGCGACTTCACGAGGTCGATCCTGCGCGGGTCGGCGACGATGAGCTTGGCGCCCTCGCGCAGGCGCTTCTTCATGCGCGAGCCGAAGACCGGGTGGCCGTCGGTCGGGTTGGCGCCGATCACCAGGATCACGTCGGAATGCGCCACGGAGGCGAAGTCCTGCGTGCCGGCGGAGGTGCCTAGCGTCGACATCAGGCCGTAACCGGTCGGCGAGTGGCAGACGCGGGCGCAGGTATCGACGTTGTTGTTGCCGAAGGCTGCGCGCACGAGCTTCTGGACGAGGTAGGCCTCCTCGTTGGTGCAGCGCGACGAGGTGATGCCGCCGACCGAGTCTTTTCCGTACTTCGCCTGGATGCGCTTGAACTCGGAGGCCGCGCGCTCGATCGCTTCCTCCCAAGAAACCTCGCGCCACGGATCCGTGATCTTCTCGCGGATCATCGGCTTGGTGATGCGGTCCTTGTGGGTGGCGTAGCCGTAGGCGAAGCGGCCCTTGACGCAGCTATGGCCCTCGTTGGCCTTGCCCCCCTTGTAGGGCACCATGCGGACGACCCGGTCGCCCTGCATCTCGGCCTTGAAGGAGCAGCCGACGCCGCAATAGGCGCAGGTCGTCACCTCGGCGTGCTCGGGCTGGCCGAACGCGTGGATCGACTTCTCCTGAAGCGTCGCGGTCGGGCAGGCCTGCACGCAGGCGCCGCAGGAGACGCACTCGGATTCGAAGAAGTTCGTCGGACCCGCGGCGACGCGCGAGTCGAAGCCGCGACCACTGATCGTCAGCGCGAAGGTGCCCTGCACCTCCTCGCAGGCGCGGACGCAGCGGTTGCAGACGATGCACTTCGATGGATCGTAGGTGAAGTAGGGGTTGGACTCGTCCTTCGGCAGGTACTTCTCCGAGGTCGGCCGGACGTGGTTGTCGCCCTCGTAGCCGTAGCGCACGTCGCGCAGGCCCACGATTCCCGCCTGGGTCTGCAACTCGCAGTCGCCGTTCGCCGCGCAGGTCAGGCAGTCGAGCGGGTGGTCGGAGATGTAGAGCTCCATCACGCCCTTGCGCAGACGCGCGAGCTTGTCCGACTGCGTGCGCACCACCATGCCGTTCTCGGCGGGCGTGGTGCAGGAGGCGGGCGTGCCGCGCCGCCCCTCGATCTCGACGAGGCAGAGGCGGCAGGAGCCGAAGGGCTCGAGCGAGTCGGTGGCGCAGAGCTTCGGGATCTGCGTGCCCGCGTTCATCGCGGCCGCCATCACCGAGGTGCCGGCCGGGACCGTCACGGACATGCCGTCGATGGTCAGCGTCACCGTCTGCGCGCTGACGCGGATCGGCGTGCCGTAGTCGATTTCCTTGATCAGGCCCATCGACGCCTCCTCACTCGGCCGCCACCGGGAAGTCCCCGGCGCGCCTGAAATCCTCGGGGAAATGGGTGATCGCGCTCATCACGGGCATCGGGGTCAGCCCGCCCATGGCGCAGAGCGACCCATCGGTCATGACCTCGCAGAGATCCTCGACCAGCTTCAGGTTCTGGTCCGGCCGGATGCCGGAGATCACCTTGTCCATCGTCTCGACGCCGCGGGTCGCGCCGATGCGGCAGGGGGTGCACTTGCCGCACGATTCCGCGGCGCAGAACTCGAAGGCGAAGCGGGCCTGTTTGGCCATGTCGACGGTGTCGTCGAAGACCACGATGCCGCCGTGGCCGACGAGGCCTTTCTTCGCCGCCATCGCCTCGTAGTCGAGGGGCGTGTCGAGGAGCGCGTCCGGGAAGTAGGCGCCGAGCGGGCCGCCGACCTGCACGGCCCGGACCGGTCGGCCGGAGCGGGTGCCGCCGCCGAAATCCTCGATCACCTCGCGCAGCGTGATGCCGAAGGCCACCTCGATCAGGCCGCCGTGCCGGATGTTGCCGGCGAGCTGGATCGGCAGGGTGCCGAGCGAGCGGCCCATGCCGTAATCGGCGTAGGCCTTGGCGCCGTGCTCGAGGATCCAGGGCACGGCCGTGAAGGTCATCACGTTGTTGACGAGCGTCGGCCTGCCGAGGAAGCCCTTCAGCGCCGGGATCGGGGGCTTGGCCCGCACGATGCCGCGGCGGCCCTCCAGGCTCTCCAGCAGCGAGGTCTCCTCGCCGCAGATATAGGCGCCGGCGCCGAGCCGCACGTCCAGGTGGAAGGCCTTGCCCGAGCCCATGACGTCGTCGCCCAGCACCCCGGCCTTCACGCCGTTGGCGATGGCCTCCTTCAGGGTCTCGAAGGCTTGCGGGTACTCGGAGCGCAGGTAGATGTAGCCCCGCGTGGCGCCCGTCGCGATGCCCGCGATGGTCATGCCCTCGATGAGGTTGAAGGGGTCGCCCTCCATCATCATCCGGTCGGCGAAGGTGCCGGAATCGCCCTCGTCGGCGTTGCAGACCACGTATTTCTGGTCCGCCTCGGCGAGCATCACGGTGTTCCACTTGATGCCGGCCGGGAAGCCCGCGCCGCCGCGGCCGCGCAGGCCCGACTCGCGCACCTCGGCGACGATGCCCTCGGCGTTTGTCTTCAGCGCGGCCTCGAGCCCGCGATAGCCGCCATGGGCCCGGTAATCCTCGACCGAGACGGGATCGACCACGCCGCAGCGGTGGAAGGTTAGGCGCTGCTGCCGGGCGAGGTAGGGGATCTTTTCCGGATCGCCGAGGCGCAGGGCGTGCTCCCCACCCGTCGTGATGCCGGCCTCGAGCAGGGCATCAACGTCCTTGGGGGTGACCGGTCCGTAGGCGACCCGGCCCTCCGGCGTCTCGACCTCCACCATCGGCTCA
The DNA here is from genome assembly GCF_022179245.1 of Methylobacterium gregans. Lineage (GTDB taxonomy): Bacteria > Pseudomonadota > Alphaproteobacteria > Rhizobiales > Beijerinckiaceae > Methylobacterium > Methylobacterium gregans. The sequence goes on along the minus strand of NZ_BPQM01000002.1, from coordinate 131,295 downwards.
AGCCAGAACAGGCCGCGCGAGCCGGTGCGCTTGATGGCGACGTCGAGGCCGCGGCGCTCGGCACCGGCGAAGAGGGTGCGGGCAACCTTGTTGGCGCCGAGCCCGAGCGCGACGGCGTCGCGCGGAACGGTGATCGTGACGCTCACTGGCGCACCTCCGTCAGGGCGGCCTCGAGGGCGTCGGCGGTCAGGTGGGCGACCGGCTCGCCATCGACGAGGGCGGCCGGACCGTTGGCGCAGAGGCCGAGGCAGTAGACCGGCTCGACGGTGCAGGAGCCGTCCGCCGTGGTGCCGTGCCACCCGGTGCCGAGCCGCCGGAGGATGTCGGCGTGAAGGCTGTCGCATCCGACCGCCTGACAGGCCTCGGCGCGGCAGAGCTTCACCGTATGACGGCCCGCCGGTGCGCTGCGGAAATCGTGGTAGAAGGTGATGCAGCCGTGGACCTCGGCCCGCGACAGATTCAGCGCGTCGGCGATGAGCGGCACGGCACCCGCATCGACGTAGCCGAAGGTCTCCTGCAGGGCGTGCAGGATCGGCAGCGTCGCCCCTTCGAGATGGGTGTGCTCTGCGATGATCCCGGCGGCGCGCGGGGCGCTCCAGGGCTCGAAACGCGGCATCGTTTCCTACCTACATTGTTCCTGTTCTAAGCCCTGAGAGGAACAGAAATGCAGGTCGGCTTCAATCAAGCGCTCGGGTGGTCCGACAAAGGACGCCTGTCGAGGTGTAACTTCCCAATTTGCTGAGCCGCTCTGGAAGGTTGCTGCCAGAGCTGGGCGATGCGTATGCGCGTCACCTCAGCTTCGCGCGTCGATCAATCGCGCAATAAAATGCAGGTTGGTCCCGGGGGCCGGCAGAACCGGCCGCCCGATCAGAATTCCATGTCGAGTTCCTCGATCTCGTCCGGCTCCTCGGCGGCGGCCTCGGCCCACTCCATCATCAGGGGCCAGCGCAGGATCGTGTCGCGGTAGGCGCTCGCGCGCGGCGGCAGGGCGACATCGTAGGTGCGGAAGCGCGTGCAGACGGGGGCGTACATGGCGTCGGCCAGTGTGGGACGCTCGCCGAACAGGAAGGGACCGTCGTAGCGGGCCAGGCAATCGTCGAAGATCGTGACGATGCGCTCGATGTCGGTCCTGGCGCCGTTGAAGATCCGGAAGTTCGGGTGGAAGGCCTTCAGGTTCATCGGCAGGGCCGAACGCAGGTTGATGAAGCCGCTGTGCATCTCGCCCGCGATGGAGCGGCAATGGGCACGCGCCGCCCGATCCTTCGGCAGGAAGCCCGCGTCGGGGAAGGTCTCGTTGAGGTACTGGGCGATGGCGAGCGTGTCCCAGACCACGATGCCCTCGTGGCGCAGACGGGGCACGAGGAACGAGGGCGAGAGATGGAGCAGTTCGGCCCGGCTGGCGGCGTCGTCGCCGGCCAGGATCTCGGTCGCGAAGTCGAGTCCGGCCATCCGGCAGACCAGCCAGCCGCGCAGCGACCAGGACGAGTAGTTGCGGCTGGAGATCGTCAGCGTCGCCGTCATGATCGTCGCCTCCCGGATGATCGGTTCTGTCCGATTCGCCGCATCCAAAAGTCGTGCCGGAGCGGCCCTCCGGGCAAGCGGGCCGGGCGCGTTGTGCGCAGATGTCATGGATTCCAGAGGTCGAGACCTTTGGCGGGTGCAGGGCAGAGCCTGCTGCTTGGCTGCGCCAAGGATGTGGCTGCGCCACCCCGGGGCTTCGCGCCCCGGACCACGCCCAAGGGGCTTGCCCCTTGGGGATCCCGGGATCAGTCGCGCCTGAGCAGCGCGGCGACCTCCGCCTCCTCGGCGGGGCTCAGGCGGCGCTCGGGCGGGGGCGCCCGACGGCGGGCGAGGCGCCAGATGCCGAAGCCGCCGAGCAGCACGGCCAGCAGCGGCGTTGCCCAGAGCAGCAGCGTGTGCAGGCCGAAGACCGGGCGCAGCAGCACGAACTCGCCGTAGCGGCGGACGATGAAGTCCTCGGCCTCCTGGTTGGTGTCGCCGGCCTTCAGCCGGTCGCGCACCAGCACCCGCAGGTCCTTGGCGAGCGGCGCGTCGGAATCGTCGATCGACTGGTTCTGGCAGACGAGGCAGCGCAGGCCCGCCGAGATCTCGCGGGCGCGATGCTCCAGGGCGGGGTCCTTCAGGACCTCGTCCGGCTGAACGGCGAGCGCCGGGCTGGCCGCGAGAAGCGCCGCGAGGATGAGGGCCGCGCGCCTCATTCGGCCGGCACCGCGTTGGGGAGCGGCTTCGCCTTCGCCCGCACCGGCGCGCCGACGCGCATGCGCCGGTCGGTGAGCGAGACGCCGCCGCCGAGCGCCATGATCACGGCACCGATCCAGATCAGCAGCACGAAAGGCTTGTAGTAGAGCCGCAGGCCGACGCCGTCCGGTTGGATCTCGCCGAGGCTGGCATAGACCTGACTCGCGCCGACCGTGAGCAGGCCCGACTCGGTCACCGCCATCTGCCGGCTCGGGTAGAAGCGCTTGCCGGTATCGACATGGCCGATCACGTCACCGGCCCTGTTGCGGATGGTCAGGAAGGCCGCGGTCTCCTCGTAGTTCGGGCCAGGCCGGGGGGCGACCCGGTCGAGGGTCGCGACGTAGGGACCGGTGGCGAGGGTGCCGCCGGGCTTCAGCGTCGCGAGCCCCTCGGTCGCCCAGCCCTGCGCGGCGATGCCCAGCACCGCGACGCCGACGCCCGCGTGCGCCAGCGCCGTGCCCCAGGCCGAGCGCGGCAGGCCGGCGGCGCGCCGCCAGATCAGGCCGGCGCCGCGCACCCGGTTCGCGCCGTAGCCGCGGGCGCGGGCGACGATCTCCAGCGCCGACCCGACGATCAGGTAGGCGCCGAGCCCGACCCCGACCGGGGCGAGGACCGGCCCGCCCCAGGTCAGCGCCAGCGCCGCGAGCCCGACCACGAGGGCGGCGGCCATCGCGACGAACAGGCGCTGGCTGGCTGCGAGCACGTCGCCGCGCTTCCAGGCGAGCGCCTGCCCGAAAGGCACGATCAGGAGGAGCGGGATCGCCAGCGGGATGAAAGTGGCGTTGAAGAAGGGCGGACCGACCGAGATCTTCTCGCCAGTCAGCATCTCAAGGAGCAGCGGGTAGAGCGTGCCGACGAAGACGGTCGCGCAGGCGGCCACCAGGAACAGGTTGTTGAGGACGAGGCTGCCCTCGCGCGAGATCGGCGCGAACAGGCCGCCCTGGCGCAGCAGCGGCGCCCGCCACGCGAACAGGGTCAGCGAGCCGCCGATGAACAGGACCAAGATGGCGAGGATGAAGACGCCGCGGGTCGGGTCGGTGGCGAAGGAGTGCACCGAGGTCAGCACGCCCGAGCGCACGATGAAGGTGCCGAGCAGCGAGAGCGAGAAGGTGAGGATGGCGAGCAGGACCGTCCAGACCTTCAGGGCGTCGCGCTTCTCCATCACGACGGTCGAGTGCAGCAGCGCCGTGCCGGCGATCCACGGCATCAGCGAGGCGTTCTCGACCGGGTCCCAGAACCACCAGCCGCCCCAGCCGAGCTCGTAATAGGCCCAGTACGAGCCCATCGCGATGCCGAGAGTCAGGAAGCTCCAGGCGATGAGCGTCCAGGGCCGCACGGCCCGCGCCCAGACCGCGTCGATGCGTCCGTCGATGAGGGCGGCCACCGCGAACGCGAAGGTGATCGAGAAGCCGACATAGCCGACGTAGAGCAGCGGCGGGTGGATCGCGAGGCCGGGATCCTGCAGCAGCGGGTTGAGGTCGTTGCCCTCCAGCGGCGCAGGAGTGACCCGCGTGAACGGGTTCGAGGTCGTGATCAGGAAGAGCACGAACACGAAGGTGACGAAGCCCTGCACGCCCAGCGTGTTGGCGCGCAGCACCGGCGGCACGGCGTTCCGCGCCACCGCCACCAGGGCCCCGAACAGCGTGAGGATCAGGATCCAGAGGAGCATCGAGCCCTCGTGGTTCCCCCAGACGCCGGAGAGTTTGTAGATGAAGGGCTTGGCGGTGTGCGAGTTCTGCACCACGTTCAGGACCGAGAAGTCCGAGGTGGCGTGGGCGTAGGTCAGCGCCGCGAAGGCGAAGAGCACGCAGGCGAAGCTGCCGAGCGCGGCCTGCACGGCGACCTGCCGCAGCGCGGGCTCGCACACGCGGGCCGCCCAGAGCGGCATCACCGCCTGGACGAGGGAGAGCGCCAGCGCCAGCGCCAGCGCGAAGTGACCGGTCTCGACGAGCACGGGCTTCTAAAACCTTCTGTTGTGTCGCGGCCCGCTCAGCGCTCGCTGCGCGGTCCGAGCGTCTTGTCGGTGGTCGTGGCCGCCTGCGGAACGGTCTTCGTGTCCGGAGCCGCCTTGCCGCCCCCCTCCTGCCAGCGCCCCTGCGCCTTCAGCGCGTCGGCGACTTCGCGCGGCATGTAGGATTCGTCGTGCTTGGCGAGCACGGTGTCGGCCCGGAACAGGCCGCCGGGCTCGAGGCGCCCCTCTGCCACCACGCCCTGGCCCTCGCGGAACAGGTCGGGCAGCAGGCCCTTGTAGTGCACGGGCACCGTCGCGTTGGTGTCGGTGACCGTGAAGTCGACCGTCTGGTCGGGTCCGCGCCGGACCGAGCCCGCCTCGATCAGGCCGCCGAGGCGGAAGCGCACGCCGGGGCCGACGCCCTGCGCCGCCACGTCCGAGGGGGAGCGGAAGAACACGATCGACCCGCTCATCGCGGTGAGGATCAGGCCCACGGCGAGCACGAGGACGCCGCCGCAGACGCAGATCAGGATCAGGCGGCGGCTCTTGCGGGTCACGGCTCCATCCCCTCGCGTGGCCGGGCTTCGGCCGGGCTCCGACGCCCGGCGCGACCGCGGCCGTTCTGAATTGCTCTAAACGGTGTCGGCTCCGGCGCCGCCGGGGTCAAGCCCGCCTGCCGGGACCGATTGTCAGGGGGAGTGGGGGCCGCCCGGAACGGGTTCAGGGCTTGCCGCGCACCGGCAGCCCGAGTTCCCGGGCGAGCCCGTCGAGCCGCCCCGTACTCCCCGCATCGGCGGCGAGCGCCATGCGGGCGCGCTCCAGAGCCTGTGCAGCGTGGTCGCGGTCGCCGAGCGCGCTGTAGGAGCGCACCAGCCGCATCCACTCGTCGGCGCTGCCGCCCTTGGCGGCGAGCCGCCGGTCGAGCCCGGCCACCATGGCGCGAATCGCCGCATCGCGCTCGGCCGGCGGCATCGCCGTGACGGCGGCGATGGTGGACTCGGTGTCGGCCCGGGCCGCGGGCTCGGGCACCGCAGCCCGCGGCCCGAGATCGCGCGCGCCCGCCTCCAGGCGCTCCAGCGCGGCAGGATCGTCCTTCAGCGCCTTGCGGGCGCGCTCTAAGGCCTCGTGGGCGCGGTCGCCTTCGCCCAGCACGGCGCGGGACCGGGCGAGGCGCAGCCACTCCTCCGGCGTGCCGCCCGTCTCGGAGAGGCGCCGGTCGAGCCCGTCGACCATGCCGCGGATCGCCGCCTGCTGGTCCTCGGGCCGGGCGCCCTTCGGCGCGGCGGCCTCTTTCGGAGGGGCCGGCTCGCCCTTGAGACGGGCGAGGCTCTCGCGCACGAGGCCGAGCCAGGGCGCGTCGGCGGGGCTCGCCTCCTCGATCGCGGTGAGCTGGCGGATCGCCTCGTCCGTGTCGCCCGCCTGCTCGGCGGCCCGGGCGAGATAGAAGCGGGGTTTCGGCGTCTTCGAGTCGAGGGCCAGCGCCCGCTCGAAGATCGGCTTGGCCTCCGGTGTCACGGTGCCGTTGGCGGCCGCAACCAGCGCCTCGCCCCAGTCGGAAAGGGTCCCGGACGTCTCGCCCTTGAGGCGGGCCACGGCTTCGTAGGCGTGGGCGGCGTCGGTGAAGCGGCCCAGCCGCATGTAGACGGGGGCGAGCACCGCCCATCCGCGTGCATCGCCCGGATTGCTCGCGAGCTTCGCCTCGATCTGGCCGATCGCCTTCATCAGATCCTGGTTGCCGGCCTGTTGGGCGTGGCGCTCGGCCTGTGTCTGGGCGGGCAGGTCGGGCGAGCCGTAGAGCCCGTAGGCCAGCAGCGCGACGAGGGGGATCATGGAGAGGGCGAAGGCGGAGGCCGCGCGGCGCTGGCGCAGGCGGGGCTCGGCCACGCCCGGGTCATCGCCCGCCTGCGCGGCCCGGTTGGCGCGCAGGAGCCGGCGCGCGGCCTCGGTGCGGGCGGCCTCGGCCTCGTCGGGCGCGATCAGCCCGCGGGCGAGGTCCCGCTCGATCTCGGCGAGCTGGTCCTCGTAGAACCCGGTCTCGGTCGACGCGGTGCCGGCCTCGCCCTGCCCGGTCCGGATGCGTCGGGACATCGGCCAGAGCAGCGCGAGCACCGCCGCGGCGGTCATGCCCGCCATTATGAACCAGATCGGCGTCATCGGACCCTGTCGACCGGGCCCCGATCGGGCCCCTCTTCAAGGGTACGTACGGTCGGGTAGGCCCCGGCACGATCCCCTGTTCTGGCGGCACGGTGTCACGCAAGTTCGGGCCCATGACAAGAGCGGGGCCCTCGGCACCGTCCTGGGCGGAGCCCCCGTGCTCAGTGGCCCGCCGCGCCCGCCGGCGCGTCGCCCGGCACCTCCAGCACCGCGCGCAGGCCGCCGAGCGCCGCCTCCTCAAGGCTGAAGCGCCCCCGGTAGAGCGCGGCGAGATCGGCCACGATCGACAGCCCGAGACCCGAGCCAGGCTTCGACTCGTCGAGGCGGCGCCCGCGCCCGAGCACCGCCTTGCGGGCATCCGGCGGCAGGCCCGGCCCGTCATCCTCGATCGACAGGAGGAGATGCGGGTAGTCGTCCTTGGCGACTGCCTCGGCCCGGATCGCGACGCGGCCGTGCGCCCATTTCGAGGCGTTGTCGACGAGGTTGCCGACCATCTCCTCGAAATCCTGCCGCTCGCCGCGGAAGCGCAGGCCCGGCGGCACGTGGACCTCGTAGGCGATGTCCTTGTCGCGGTAGATCTTGCCGAAGGTGCGCACCAGCCCGGCCAGCGCCGGCTCGACCTCGGTCGAGGTGCCGAGCGTGCCCGCGAGCGCGGCGGCGCGCGCCCGGTCGAGGTGGTAGTTCACCTGGTCGCGCATCACCGCGGCCTGTTCGCGGATCTTCTGGCTGAGATCCTCCGGCGCGTCGGCGGCGCCGACCTCGTTCACGATGATCGAGAGCGGAGTCTTCAGGGCGTGGGCGAGGTTGCCGACCTGGGTGCGGGCGCGTTCCAAGATCTCGCGGTTGGTCTCGATCAACAGGTTGATCTCGCCCGCGAGCGGCGCGATGTCGCTGGGATAGGCCCCGGTGATCCGGTCGGCCTCGCCGCGCCGCACGGTGCCGAGCGCCGCCCGCATCTTCTTCAGGGGCAAGAGGCCGAAGCGGATCTGCAGCAGGGTGGTGAGCGCCAGCGAGAGCCCGAGCAGCCCGAAGGTGACGTAGAGGGAGAAGCGGAAGCGGTCGACGTCGTTGACGATCTCGTCCGCCGGCCCCGCCACCCGAACGGTGTAGCGGCCCTCCTCGCCGAGATCGACGTCGCGCTCGATGATGCGCAGCAGCCGGTCGTCCTGTCCCTTGCCGTAGCCCTGGCGGATCTGGCCGATTCCGGCCTTGTTGTCCGGGTCGGTCGCGGGCTTCAGCGGCACGCCGACGAGCGAGCGCGAGGTACGCAGGTCCCGCGGGCGCGCGTCCGGCCGGCCGACCTGCCAGTACCAGCCCGAGAGGGGCAGATCGAAGCGCGGGTCGCCGAGCGAGAAGGAGCGGCTCTCCGGGTCGCTCGGCGAGACAAGGTCGGTGGCGAGGTTGTTGGCGAAGACGAGCAGCCGGCTGTCGAAGGCGCGCTCGGTGTTCTCCCGGTAGAGCGTCGTCAGGATCCAGGCCGCGATCAGCAGGATCGCCGAGGAGGCTAGGAAGGCCGAGACGGCGAGCCGCACCGCGATCGAGCGGCGGCGCAGGGAGAGGAGCCGGAGGAGGGCGGTCATGGATGAAGAGCCACGCGTGGACTGCATCTGTCTTTCGGAGGGCAGATGATCTGTGTAGAATGACCGGACATGCCGTGTACACGCTTCAGGCGGGCAGAACAGCGATGGCTTTGCATATTCGGGACGCAGAAGCGGATCGCCTCGTTCGAGACTTGGCCGACCGCAAGCGCATCCCTCTGACCGAAGCGATCAAGTTGGCGGTCCGCAACGAACTCCGTCGCGAGGACGAGAAGAAGAGTCTGTGGGAGCGCTTGAAACCGCTCCACGAGCGTGTGGCCGCCCGTCCCGAGACAGGCCTTCCTGCCGACAAAGCCTTCTACGACGGCCTGAACGACGAGTGATGTTCATCGCCGCCTCCGCCCTCGTCGCCATCACGCTCAACGAGCCGGAGGGCGCGGCGCTGGCAGCCGAGCTGGATGCAGCCACCGACCCGATCACGACGCCGCTGGCCATCTACGAGGCTGTCCTGGCGGTCGCCCGAAAGCGACAAGGTGGCCCGCAGGCCGCACGCGCCGACATTCAGTTCCTTCTCACCGAAGCACGCATCCGGTGTGTGCCCATCGTGCCGGAGGACGGCGACGCGGCCCTCGAAGCCTTCGGGCGCTACGGCAAAGGGCAGGGCCATCCGGCACAGCTTAACCTGGGCGATTGCTTCGCCTACGCAGTCGCGAGGCGGTACCGTGTCCCACTCTTGTTCACGGGTGACGACTTCTCGCGGACCGACGTGAATGCCGGCTCCGCCTGATGCGGTGCCCTACACCCGCGCGGGCGGCTGGTTCGGATCCACCAGATAGCCCAATCCCCGCACGGTCTGGATCAGGTCCACGGCGAGCTTCTTCCGGAGCCGTCCGACGAAGACCTCGATCGTGTTCGAGTCCCGGTCGAAATCCTGGTCGTAGAGGTGCTCGGTGAGCTCGGCGCGGGAGACCACGCGGCCGGTATGGTGCATCAGGTAGGAGAGCAGCCGGTACTCGTGGCTCGTCAGCTTCACCTGCGCGCCGTCCACGAACACCTTGCCGGAGCGGGTGTCGAGCGTGACCGGCCCGCAGGCGATCTGGCTGGAGGCGTGGCCGGCCGCGCGGCGCAGCAGCGCGCGCACCCGGGCCAGCAACTCCTCCATGTGGAAGGGCTTGGTCACGTAGTCGTCTGCGCCCGCGTCGAAGCCGTCGACCTTGTCCGACCAGCGGTCGCGGGCGGTGAGGATGATCACGGGGGTCTTCACGCCCGCGCGGCGCCACTTCTGCAGGACGCTGACGCCGTCGGCCTTGGGCAGGCCCATGTCGAGGATGATCGCGTCGTAGGGCTCGCTCTCGCCGAGATAGCCGCCCTCCTCGCCGTCGTAGGCCTTGTCGGCGACGTAGCCGGCCTCCTCCAGCGCGGCGACGACCTGCCGGTTGATGTCCTTGTCATCCTCCACGACGAGCAGGCGCACGACGCGACTCCCTCAATATTGGCCTGCAACCTGGCCAGTCTTGGCATCCACCATCACGTGCACGAAGTGCCCGTCCCGGCGCAAGGCCGTCAGCATGTAGACGAGCCCGTCCTCGTGGCGGCACAGGCTGGCGCGCTGGATCTCGGCGCGGGGAATCACCGTGCGGGCGGCGCGGATCGCCGCGACCGGTTCGATGACGCGCTTCTCCGAGACCTCCTCGCGCAGGTCGGCGGCCGAGAGGCAGGCGTCGAGCCGCGGCGGCGGTCCGGCGGTGGCCTGTGCGAGGCGCGGGGCGCTCTCCGCGGGTTCCTCGGCCATCGTGCCCGGGCCGCCCGCGACGAGCGCCGCCGCGGTCAGGCTCAGGGCGAGAAGGGCGAGGGCGTGGCGCATGGGCAGGACTTGTGGTCCGGGGGCACTGAATGCGCCCTGAATACCATCGCCGGGCAACGCTGCCGACCGCCGTCCGGGCGGGGCGGCCACGCTGCGGGCGCGGTCCGGGAGGCTGGTATCGCGGCGGTTCGTCATCGGTGGTGCGGCGGAACGCGACAGGGTGGCGCGGGCGGGGTTCGGAGCGGGTGTGGCGAGCCCTTACATGCGAGCGGCCCCGCGGTTCCCGCGCGGCCGCCGGTTCAGCCGGGACAGATCGGATTCGCCGCCCGTTCCGGGCCCGGCTCCGCCCGGTGGCGCGCCCCGGCCGTGTAGGAGGCGACGCCGCAGGTGGCCAGGAACAGCCCGGCCGCGACGAGACGGCAGAGATGGGCCAGCCGGCGCCGGATGGCCCGGCGGCACGGGACGGGGGCCGGACTCGTCCGCATCGCAGCCCTGATCGCAGCCCTCATCGCAGCTCCCCCCGTAGCAGGCGCCAGACCTGGCGCACGACCGGCAGCCGGTCGATCCCGAACTGGGCCACGGCGAAGCCCGCGACCGTGATCGCCACCGCCGCGTTGCGCACCCGCCGGTAGAAGCGGGCGAGCGCCCGGCGCTCGATCTGCCCGTCGATCAGCGCGTCGAGGGCGGCGAGCCGGTCCGGATTCTGGCGCCGGATGAAGGTCCGCCACTCCGTACCGAAGCGCACGACGAGGCGGTCCTCCTCGGTCTCCTCGCCGGGCTTCTCCCCCAGCGCGCGCCGGACGAGGCTCTCGCCGAGCCCGTCCGCGGGCGGGGGCAGGGCGCGCCCGACCTCGCGGCCGAGCGCGTCGAGGGCCGCCCGGGGGCAGGCGGGGCCCGGCGGCGTTCGCGTGGTCTGCATGGCGCTCCTCCGGGCCGGGTGTTCGGATCCGCGACCGCCGCGCGCCTAGCGCCGCGCCCGCCCGCGGTCCACGGCGTCGAGGGCGGGCGCCAGGGTGTTGGCGGCGGTGGCGCCCTCCTCCAAGTCGAGGCGGCGGAACACCCGCTCGGCGAGGCCCGGCAGGCCGCCCGCGGCCCGGATCACGAAGCCCGGCACCTGATCGGCGGCCCGCTGCACGGCTGCGGCGATCACCGCCGAGCCCACCGGCACAGTCAGCACCCGCCCCTTGGCGGCGCCCGCGACGGCGTTCAGGGCGTAGTCGGTGACGCGGGCGACCATGCCCTCGACCATGCCGCGCGAGACGACGTAGCTGAGGAGCGGCGCGAAGCGGGCGATTAGGCCGGTGACGAGGCCGATGAGCATCGGCGTCAGCACCGCCTGCAGCGTCTGGGCGAGGGCGATGAGCCAGTCGCCCCAGGGCAGGATCACCGCGGCGTCGGCCGCCAGGGCGGCCGTGGGCAAGAGGACGAGCGGGGCGGACAGGCCGGCGAGCGCGGTCGCCGCGAGCGTGAGCGTGCGGGGCATGGAATCCTCGGCTGTGATGGGGTGCGCGGCGGGCCCGGCCGGCTCGGGAGACGTGTCAGGCGCGGCGCGGACCGATCCGGAGCGCGTCGAGCCGGGCCATGAGGCGCGCGAGCAGGCCGGGTGGGGCGGCGACCGGCCGGAGGGCGGGCGTCGGCATCGCGGGATCCGACACCGCCGCTGCCGCGACCGGACGGGCGCCCGCCACCGGCCGGGGCAGCGCCTGCGCGTAGGGCGTGACGAGCTGCTCGGCTTCCGCCGCGCGCCGGCCGCGGATCGCGGCGGGCTTGTCCCACCAGAGCAGCGCCGCGCGGGCGCCCGGGAGGTCGCCCGCGTTGAGCCGCTTCAGGAAGGTGGAGCGGGCGAAGGCCGCCGGGCCGATGTTGAAGCAGACCGAGACCAGGGCGTCGAAGGCGTGCTGGCCGACCGCGCCGGTCAGGCCCTCCCGTACGGCCGCGACGTAGGCCTCGACGTCGCGCGCGAAGAGGGCGTCGCTCTCCGCCGCCGTGATGGTGAGGCCCGGCACGACGCGCGGCGGCCCGGCCGAGGAGGTGTGGCCGATGCCGATCGTCCAGACGCCGACGCTGTCGCGGTAGGCGGCGAGGCGCCGGCCCTCGCGCGCGACGAGGACGGCCTCGCCGATGGGGCTGAGGTTCATCGGTCTCTCCGGAGATCTGGACCGGGGGATCAGGGCAACTGGGCGCCGTGGAAGGCGGACTCGGCCGCGGCCGCGTAGCCGTCCGCGCCGGTGAGGCGGGCGAAGACCTCGACCGTCTCGCCCGCCGCCAGCGGCAGCACGGCGTCGAGCCGGAGCCCGGTCACGCCGTCCGCGAGGGGGCCGGCCGCCGCGGCCCGGCCGTGCCCGGCGGGAGTGCCGCCGCGGTGGAAGCGCGCCTCGAACAGGCTCGGCTGGCCCGTGCCGTTGCGGCGGTAGGTGAGGGCCGCCCCGAGCCGGTAGAGCCCGGCCTCCGGCGCGACGAAGCGGTTCTGCGCCGCCCGGAACGCGCCCTGGTCGTTGCTGACGGCCTCGTTGAAGGCGATTCGGGTCCAGGTCCCGGCCGGGACGTAGTTGTCGTAGTTCGTGCGGGCGGTGAACTTCGCGAGGTTGGCGATCCGCGCCCACCGTGCGCCGTCGAACCACTTCAGCGCGCCGTCGGTGCCGTTGACCGCGACCTGCCCGAGCGCGCCGCCCGCCGGGTCGGCGGCCTCCGGCACCAGCGCGAGGGCCGAGAAGCGCCCGGCGGCCGGGTCGGCGGCGCCGACGGGCGTGCCGTCGAGCCCCGCGGGCAGGCGCACGCGCCCGCTCGCCGCCGCGACGGTGAGCGCGGTGACGAAGGCGGCACCGTCCGCGGAGACCTTCAGGGCGAGGTCGTCGTCCCCGAGGAGGCCCAGCAGCGCCCGGGCCGAGAACCCGGCCTGGAAGCTCAGCGCGGCGTCGCGCCCCGCCGCCCGCTTGTTCAGCGCGAGCCGGACGTCGCCCGCCTCCGCCCGGGTCTCGTCCCAGGAGAACAGGGCGCCGTCCGCCTTCACGGCGAGGCGGTTCTCCGCGTCCGGCACGGTGTTGACGCCGAGCCCGGCGAGATCCCGCAGGGTGCGCAGCGTCGCCGCGAGCGGCGTCCACCCTGAGCCGGTGAACAGGTAGGCCTCGCCTTCGTCCACGAGCCAGGCGAGCCAGCCGGGGCGCGGCGCGAGCCCGATCCACACGCCGCCCTGGAAACAGGCGATCTGTCCGCCAAGGCCGGTCCAGGCGCCGCCGGGATCGGCCGGCACGAGGTATCGGTCCCCCTCCGCCGGGGCCGATGGAGGTTCCGACCTGTCCTTGTCGAGGCAGGCGATCTGCACCAGGGCGTCGAGGAGCCCCAGCGCCTCGTTGTGGGTGACGTGCTTCTGCGCCTGCGCCGCCGCGATCAGCGGCAGCGCGAGGTTGCGGGTCGTGGACATCGGGGTGGACATCGGGGGCTCCTGGGGGTGACCGGATGCATGGGGTGCGTCGACCTCCGCGCCGATGCGGGGGCGTCGGACCGGGCCGGGCGAGGGCGGTTCAGCCCGCGCGCACCGGCACCCGCGCTTGGGCCGGCGCGCCCGGCCCGGCGAGTGCGCCGGCCTGCTCCACCGCGACCGTGAGCGCCGCCTGGGCTGCGCCGAAATCCGCGCTCTCGTCGGCGGCCGGGTAGAGCAGCGCCGGCTCGGCGGTCGCAACCGCGCGCAGGGTGCGGCCGTCCGGCCCGAGGATCGCGACGCGGTAGGCCTCCGGCTCGTCCAGCGGGATCTCGGCGGGCTCCCAGCTGTCGGAGGCGCCCCGCGCCCGGCGGATCCAGGTGAGGCGGATGCCCGCCGCCTCCCGCCGCGCCCGGAGATGGACGGGGCTGAGCGGTCGGAACGCGCCGAGTCCCGCGCTCGCCGAAACCTCCGCGAAGGCCGGGTCGCCGGGATCGCGCGCGGCCGGTCCGATCCGGTAGCGGAAGCTGCGCCCCGCCTCGTCGAGCCGGTCGACCAGCGGGACCACGGCGCCGCCGTCGAGGCGCACGATGAGGCTGCCCGCGGGCGCGCCGCGCGCGGCCGCGGCCTCGCTGTTGCCGAGCCCGCGCAGCATTCGGGCGAGCCGCCAGGTCTCAGGGCCGGTCAGGGGCGCCTCGGCCGCCGACAGGATCTCCACTGTGCCGTCCGGCGCCACAACCGCGAAGGTGTTGCCGCCGGAGAGCCACGCGGCCTCGTCCAGGCTCGCCAGCGCGCCCGCGTGGCGGAGCGTGACGTCGAGGCGCGCCGCCCGGTCGATGCGCCAGAGTGGCCCCGGCGGGAGCGCGGACAGGGTGCGCCCGAGGCAGGCCGGATGGTCGAGGGTGCGGTGGAGGGCGAGCGGGCCGTCCGCGCCCGCGCCGCGCCAGACCGCGACCGCGCCGGGCCAGGGATCGGCCGCGACGGCGAGCCATTGCAGGGCGGCGGGCTCGCCGCGCTCCGCCGGCAGGTCGAGCACCGCGCAGAAGGGCCGCCCCGGGAGCGCCGGGGCCGGCACGCTGCCGCCGAGGCGCACCGCTGCGCGCCGGGCCGGGCCGGCACCGTGCAGCGGCACGCCCCGCGTCTCGAGGCGGCGGCCCGCCGGGCCATCGTCGATGCGGGTGACGCGCTGGAGCGCCGGCCCGGCCGCCCGCGCGGCCGGCAGCGCCACGAGATCGCCGGGCTCCAGCGCGACGAGGCGGGGGCTCAGCGTGAGGCGGGCGGTGTCGCGGCCCGCGATGGTGCGGTCGAGCAGGGCCTCCGTCAGCGCCTCCGCGCTCGCGCGCCGGGTGACGATCGCCGCCTCGATCCGGCTCTCCCGGCGCCGCCCGCCGGCCGGGCGCGACGCGGCGGCGGTGGCGCGCCGGTAGCCGGGGCTCTCCGAGTCGGTGAAGCCGAGCTCGACGCTGCGGGGCAGGGCGCTCTCCTCCGCCCGGACCTGGGCGAGGGGCGCCTCGGTCTCGGCGAGGCGCACCAGATCGTCCTCCGACAGCGCCAGCGCGGTCTCGCGGCGCGGGCCCCGCAGGCGCAGGGTGCCGGCGACCGCCGAGACGTCGAGCCCGTAGAGCTGGGCCAGCGGCTCCAGCGCGGCGCGGGCCGAGAGCGGGCGGTCGATCACGTAGCCGTCGAGGAAGGCGGCCGCCTCGATCCGGGCGGTCGCGTCCACGCCGAGATCGGCCAGGATCGCGGCGACCAGCCGGTCGAGGTCGCAGCCCTCGATCCGGCCGGTGATCCAGTGCCCGACCCGCCAGTTGCCGGTGTCGGCCCAGACCGCGTCGGTCTCCGGAAAGGCCGGGAAGGGCCGCGCGTCCCAGGCCCAGACGAAGATCGCGGCCGGATCGACCATGCGCCCGCCGTAGAGCGGCGAGACCGGGTTGTGCGCCTCGGAGAACCCCGGCGCCGCCGGGTCGAAGCGCGTCAGGATCGCCTCCAGGCCGCGCAACTGGATCAGCTCGTCGCGCGTGCCCGCCGAGCCCGGCGGGGCGGCGCTCTCGGAGGATTTCGGGTCGGGGAAGACGTTCGGCCCGTTGGTGCCCTTGTCGACCGCCGGCACGCCGATCTCGGTGAGCCAGATCGGCTTTCCTCGCGGCACCCACGGCGTCGGCCCGGTCTCGACGCCGCCGACGCGCTCGACATGGCGGTTCGACCACCAGCCGACGAGGTCCTTGGCCCGGTAGAGCCACGGCTTCCCGTAGCGGCCGTCCGTGATCGGGACACGGCTCTGTGCGGCGCGGGCCTCCGCATCGGGATAGTACCAGTCGAAGGCCTCGCCCCGGCCGCAGGATCCGGTGAGGTAGGCGCGGTCGTGGATCGTGTCGGCGAGGGCGGCGTCGGCGTGCCCGGGGGCGTTGCGCCAGTCGGTCAGCGGCGGGTAGTAGTCGATGCCCACCGCCGCGATGTTCGGGTCGGCGAAGAGCGGGTCGAGGGGGAAGCGGATCTCCGCGCCGCCGTCGCGGACATGGGCGCCGTACTCGGTCCAGTCGGCGGCGTAGACCAGGGGCACGGCAGGCCCGAGGATCGCCCGCGCGTCCGCCGCGAGGCCCCGCAGCGCGTCGACCGCCGGGTAGCCGGCGGCGCCCCGCACTCGGGTCAGCCCGACGAGTTCGCTGCCGATCACCAGCCCCGCGAGCGGCGTGCCGGCGGCGGCCCAGCCGGCGGCGAGGGTCGCGTAGTGCAGCACCTGCCGCCGGTAGCCCTCGGGGCCCCCGAAGAAGGCCGCCACCTGGGCCGAGGCCGCCGCGGTGCCGTCCGGGCTCCCCGGCGCGCCCGGGGCCGGGTGGCAGGTGATGCGCCCGCGCCAGGGATAGGGCGGCTGCCCGGCGGCGGCCGCGTCGTGCGGGTCCGGCAGGCCGTTGCCGTGGGGGATGTCCATCATCACGAAGGGGTAGAGCACCACCGCCAGGCCGCGGCGGGCCAGTTCCGCCACCAGCCGGGTCAGGCCGGCATCCGAGGGGGTACCGCCGAAGGCCGGCGTGCCGTCCGGGGCCCGGCTCATCACGGCGGCGCCCGCGCGGGGGATGCCCGCCACCTGCCAGAGGTCGCCGGTCGTCGCCCTGCCGCCGTCCTCGACCTTCGGCACCACCCGGCAGGTGCCCGCCCGCAGGTCGTCTCCGAACCAGGACACCACCACGGCGACGCGGGCGAGATTCGGGCAGAGCGCCTGGAGCGCGTCGAGCGAGGCGGTGACGTCGGTCGCCGCCTGGACCTGATGGCGGTTGGCGGGCCGCGTGCGGCCGAGGCCGAGATCGACCGTGACGAGGTTCGGATCGAGCGCGAACTCGCTCGCCCCCGGAATCAGGTCGACCGCGCGCACCAGCGGCGCCAGCCCGTTGACCGGCCGCACCACCTCGAAGGCGAATTGCGGGATGCGGTTGCCGAAATCGGCGAGGGGCAGGCCCTCGAACACCACGTAGGCGAGGCCGCGATAGCCGGGCGCGTTCTCCGGCCCCTCCTTGGCGACGACGAGCGGGTCGGGCGCCTGGTCCGTCCCGCCCCGGTGGACGCGCAGCGTCAGGCCGGTCTGGTCGAGTTCGCGCCCGTCCGCCCAGATCCGGCGGATGCAGGCGATCTCGCCCTCGCAGAGGCCGACCGCGAGGTTGGCGAAATAGGCGTAGGCGGTGCGCACCGTGCGCTGCCCGCCACCGCCCTTGGCACCGGCACCGGCGCGCTCGACCGCGGTGTTGGCGACCTCGAGCGGCCGCGTCGCCCAGATCAGGGTGCCGCCGATGCGGGCGCGGCCGTAGACCCGGGGCACCGGATCGCCCTCGGTCGAGCCGAGGCCCGCCACGTCGGCGAGCCGCGGGCCCGCGACGTGGCGCGGTCCGGACCGGCCGCCGAGCAGCGCCCCGTCGATCGCCCCACCCGCCGCGGCGCCGAGCGTCTGCCCGATGACGCCGCCGATCGGCCCGCCGAGCGCGGTGCCGACGACCGACCCGGCCGTGGACAGGATCAGCGTTGCCATGGGGCGCTCCGGGCAATGAGAGACGAGACCGGCCGTATCCGGATGCGCCACCACAAGGAGCAGGCACAATCCAGGGTAGGCAGGATCGAGTACTGAACCAGAAATCTCAGGCTAAAGCCGGCGTTAACGCAGGATGCTGTAGCTTTTAGGCTCTGTCAGAACATCGCCGGCTACCTTCGATGAACCTGCTTTCACGCGTTCGGATCTTGCATAAGATTGCGGCAGTCGTTGCCCTGATCGGCGTCATCGTCGGCGCCTGCATCTGGCACGCGAGCGCCCGCATGGGCGCGATCGGCGAGAGCTACGACCGCTTCATCGCGCACGACGCGCGGGCGGCGGCGAATGCGCGGCGCATCAACCGGCACATCTACGAGATGTACTACGCGGTCTACCGCACGATCGCCGAGACCGACGCCGAGGAGATCCGGAAGGCGTCGGCGCAGTTCGAGGGGACGGTGCCGGGCCTGCGCCAGCTCTTCGCCGAGATCGCGGCCGACATGCCGGCCTTCGCCGGGCGGATCGAGGAGGTCC
Source organism: Methylobacterium gregans (assembly GCF_022179245.1). Taxonomy (GTDB): domain Bacteria; phylum Pseudomonadota; class Alphaproteobacteria; order Rhizobiales; family Beijerinckiaceae; genus Methylobacterium; species Methylobacterium gregans. The sequence continues at coordinate 113,622 of NZ_BPQM01000002.1, read as the reverse complement.
GCGCCCGGGCGGAGAGCTTCGTGTCCAACGTCTCGGAGGCGCGCTCCCTCGGCGAGGCCAACCTCAACGCGGAGGCGCTCGCCCTCATCCACCGGGACGTCGATCCGAGCTTCACGGCGCTCACCGGCAGCGCCTCGAAGCTCGGCGCCGACATCGCGGCCAGCATGGAGGCCGGCGCGCAGACCCTTGCCCGGGAGAGCGCGTCGACGCGCCTCAGCCTCTGGCTCTTCAGCGGGCTCGGGCTCCTCGCCGGCATCGTCGCGGCGGCCCTGGTGGCAATCCTCGGCATCAGCCGGCCGCTCGGCCGTCTGGTCGCGGTGCTGCAGCGGATGGCCCGCGGCGAGATCGAGGCGGAGATCGCGGAGGCGCGGCGCGGGGACGAGATCGGCGCGGTGGGCCGCGCCGTCGAGGGCATCAAGGCGATGGTGGCGCAGAAGGCCGCCGAGCAGGCCGAGATCCGGCGCATCGCGGATGCGGCCGCCGCCGCGGAACGCCGCCGCACCATGGTCGAGCTCGCCGACGGCTTCGAGCGCGCGGTCGGCGGCATCGTCGGCACCGTCTCCGCCTCCGCCACCGAATTGCAGGCCACCGCCCAGACCATGAGCGCGACGGCCGCCGAGACGGCCGGGCGGTCGATGACGGCCGCGACCGCGGCCGAGGAGGCCTCCGTGAACGTGAACACCGTGGCGGCGGCGGCCGAGGAGCTCGGTGCCTCGGTCGGCGAGATCGGCCGGCAGGTCGACGGCTCTGCGGACCTCGCCCGGCGGGCCGTCGGCGAGGCCGATCAGACCGCCGCCCTGGTGCAGGCCCTCAACGGCTCTGTCGCGCGGATCGGCGACGTGGTGGCGCTGATCTCCTCGATCGCGGGCCAGACCAACCTGCTGGCCTTGAACGCCACGATCGAGGCGGCGCGCGCCGGCGAGGCGGGCCGGGGCTTTGCGGTGGTGGCGGCCGAGGTGAAGGAGCTGGCCGCCCAGACGGCGCGGGCGACGGAGGAGATCACCCAGCAGATCGGCCGGATTCAGGGAGCGACCGGTCAGGCGGTCGGTGCCATCGGCGACATCACGGGCCGGATCCGCGAGATCTCGGGCGTGGCGACCTCGATCGCGGCGGCGGTAGAGGAGCAGGGGGCGGCGACCCAGGAGATCGTGCGCAACGTCTCCCAGGCCTCGGCCGGCACCGGCGCGGTGACGCAGAACATCGCGGGCGTGGCGGGCGCCGCCGAGGAGACGGGCGCGGCGGCGAGCCAAGTTCTCGCCGCGGCCTCCGAGCTGTCGCGCCAGTCCGAGCATCTCACCGGCGAGGTCGCGCGCTTCCTCGCCACCGTCAGGGCGGCGTGAGCCCGCGGCGTGCCGGGAAGCGAAACACGCCCGCGAGGTGGCGCCGCCACCAGGGCGTGAGCGCGACCTCAGCGACGCGGGCGCGGTCGTGGGCGTGGATCATCCGGTCCGGCCCGGTCGCGATGGCGCAGTGCCGGGCGGGCAGGTGGGCGCGGAAGCGGAAGAGCAGCACGTCGCCCGGCGCCGCCCGGTAATCGGCGAGCGGCCCCGGCACGGGGACGAGGTGGCGGGCGGCCGCCTCCAGAAGCGGCTCGCCGCCGACCGGGGTCGACTCGGCCCAGGTGCCCGAATAGGGGGGCGGCGCCTCCGGCTCGGGCCCGAGCATGCCCTGCCAGACGCCCCGCACCAGCCCGAGGCAGTCGCAGCCCACGCCCCGCAGGGCGGCCTGATGGCGGTAGGGCGTGCCGAGCCAGAGCCGCGCCTCGGCGGCGACGTCCGCGCCCGCGATTTCCGCGCCCGCGATCGTCGGGCTCATCGGAACAGGCTCCCGCCGTCGAGGCCGGCCTGAAGGGTGCCCGCCACCACGAAATCGTTGCCCGGCATGTGGGGGAAGCCCTGGAAATTGACCGCGTTGGCGAAGCGGTCGCGGCAGGTGGCGAGGTGCTTGTCGCAGCCGGCGGTGAGCCGGAAGGCGTCGCCGGGCGCGACCGGGCGGGCCGGCGCCTCCCAGAGTTCGAGGCGGGCGCCGGCCTGGAGCCGCACGTCCGCGACCGCGCCCCCGTTGGCGCCCGACGTCCAGGCGAGGCGCCCGCCCGTGAACAGGCCCTCCGCGAAGGCGCCGTCGAGCGCCACCGCGAGGGTGCCGGGTTCCGCCAGCGCCGCCACCGTGCCGCGGGTGCCGAACGCCACGAGATCGACGCGGCAGCGCGCGTCGCCGAGCTCCGCGCCGCAGGTCGCCCGGAAGCTGCGGCCGCGCTCGGCGTCGAGGCGGTCGGCCAAGCCCCGGAGCTCCGCCACGAAGGCGTCGCCCGCGCGCCGGATCTCGCCCAACGTCGCCACGTCGAGGAGGAGGCGCGTCTCCGGCGCGCGCCAGTCGACCAGCCAGGTCTCGACGGAGGCGCCGTCGTAGAGGCCGCCCGCGATGTCCGCCTCGGTGAGGCCCAGCGCGGTCAGCGCGCCCGCCACGTCCCCGCCCGAGACGGCGAAGCCCAGCTCGGCGCTGGCCTCGGCGGCCTCCAGGCCGGTGCGGGCCGCGTGGGTCAGGCCGTTGAGGACGAGGTCGCGGTCGTGGTCGGTGAAGCCGAGGCGCATCCCGTCGCGGCGGGCGAGCGTCCAGCAGCGGCAGAGGGTGGTGACGCCCTCCGCGAGGTGGGCCGCGAAGGCGGGGGGCAGGTCGCGCAACGGAACCTCCTTCAGGGCACGATCTCGACCAGCGGCACCCGCGGGATCTCGCCCGCCGTGAAGGCTTCGAGGTTCACCGTGAGATCGTCGGTGTCGAAGCGGACCGGCACGTCGAAGGCGAAGCCGGCCGTGACGGCGGCGCCCGGCGCCGGGGCCGCCGTCAGGGTGACGAGGCCTGTCATGGGATCGCAGGTGAAGTCCCCGGCCGCGAGCGCGCGCCCCGCCACCGCCACCCGCACGCTGCCGGCGACCGGCTTGGCGATGAGCCGCCGGTAGGCGGACGCGCCGGTGCCGTAGGTCTTGGCAAGGGGGAACGCCGTGCGGGCCCCGTCGCCGAGACCGAGGGGCTGGTCGGTGGGGCCGGGCTCCCGGCTCGGCGGGCCGGAGCGCCCATCGACCCGGTCGCGGTAGCGGAAGCCGTGGAGCCGACCCCGGCGCTCCTCGAAGAAGGCCAGCACCGCGTGCAGCGCGTCGAGGCTGCGCACCCCGAACCCGGCATCGTAGCGGCGACGCGAATCCGCCCAGCGGCTGTTGCGGTGCTCGCGCCCTGAGGCCAGCGCGACGATCTCGGTGAGCCGCACCGGGCCGCCGCTGCCGCGCACACTGACGTCGAGGGGGAACAGCACCTCGTGGAACTCGGCGGGCATGGGCGTCCCCTTCAGAGCGCGCGCTGGCCGCGGGCGACCGCGCGGGCGAGCTGGGCGGCGACCTGCGCCTCGGAGCGGCGGAAGGCGTTCGGGTCGGGCGTCGCGATGGTGACGGTGACCGAGACCGGCCGGGCGGAGCCGCCCCCCGCGACGCCGAGACGCCCGTCGGGCCCCCGGCGGAGCGGCAGGATGGCCTCGGGTCCGGCCTCGCCCATCAGGCCGGTGCCGCCGCGCATCGGGAAGTAGGTGGGCGCGGCCACGATCCCGCCCTCCGCGAAGGGGCGGACCCGTCCTGCCTGCACCACGCCGCCCCGGGCGAAGGCCGTCGTGGACGTGCTGAGCAACTGGCTGACGAGGCTGGCGAGGCCGCTCTCGACCGGCTTCAGCGCCGCCTTCACGGCCGCGCCCGCGAGCTTGGAGCCGAGCGAGCCCAGCAGGCTGTCGAGCTGGCGCCCCGAGCCGAGGCTGCCGGCGAGCGCCGTCGAGAGGCTGCGCCCGAAGCTCTTGGCCAGCCCGTCGAGTTTTTCGAGTTGCCGGATGCGGCTCGCATTCGCCCGGTCGGTGTCGTCCTCGGCCATGGCTCAGCCTCCTCAATCGCTGGACGTGTCGGGATGGGCGGCGATCAGCCGGTCGAGGGCGCCCCGGTCGAGGGCCGCCGGGGGGCGCGGCAGGGTGGCGGCCAGCTCGCGGGGGGTGGCCGCCCAGAAGTCGCGCGGGCGCCAGCCGAGGCGTCCGAGCCCCAGCGCCAGCGCCGCGTCCCACGGGAAGGCGGGCCAAGGGGCGGACCCGGGGCCCGGCGCGCTCCCGCCCGTGGGGGTCAGGGGCGGGGCGGACCCTCCTCCGGCTCTCCGAAGGCCGCCACCAGGGCCTCGCCGAGGGCCCCGGTGACGGCCTCCAGACGCCCGGCGAGCGGAAGGCGGGCGACCGCGCGGTCGTCGAGGTCGTGGCCGCCGCCGCGGAGCGCCGCGCCCAGCAGCGCGATCAGATCGCGGGCGGCGAGCCGTCCGCCGGAGAAGCGCTCGGCGAGGCCGGCGAGGTCGCCGGCCTGCAGGGCGTCCTCAAGCTCGGCGAGGGCCCCGAGCGTGAGGCAGAGGGTGTAGCGCTCACCCCCGAGATCGAGCGGCACCTCGCCGCGGCGTCGGTTGGCCATCGGTCAGGCCGCCGAGAAGGCGAGAAGGCCTGCCGAATCCAGGCTCATGTCGAAGGTGACCTCACCCGCATGGTCGCCGCGGTACTCCAGAGCCGTGATCTGGAACGGACCCTCGATCGTGCCGAAGCCCGGCACCACGACTTGGAACGCCTCGATCAGCCCCTCGAAGAAGAGCTGGCGCAGGCGCAGGTCCGAGGCCTGATCGCGGAACACGCCAGCGCCCGAGATCGCGGCGCGCCGCACGCCCGCGCCGGCGAGCAACTCGCGCCAGCGCCCGGCGGAATCCGCGTTCGTGACGTCCACCGTCTCGGCGTTGAAGGCGATCTGCCGGGCGCGCAGGCCCGCCACCGCCGCGAACCCGCCCGCGCCGTCCCCGGCCCGGATCAGCAGGTCCTTCCCCTTCTGCGCACTCATCGATCTCTCCAGGTGATGGGGACCCCCACGGGCCTCAGGCCCTTTCGGCGCCCAAGGGCGCTGTGGACGAGGCTCGGGAGCCGACAGCAGGGCTCTGCCCTGCACCCGCGAAAGGCCTCAGGCCTTTCGAAACCGGGACGGGTGGTCCTCAGGGCGTTTCCGTGACGGCCTCGAGCGTCAGCGTCGCGCGGGCCTCGCCCGAGCGCTCGTCGCGGCGCACCGCGATGCCGGTGGCGTGCAGGAGCACCAGCGTGTGGCCGGCAGGCCGGGGTGGGCGCTCCGCGACGAGGGCCGCCATGCGGTCGGCGACGTCGAGGGCGGTGCGGGCCGAGCCCGGACGGGCGACGAGGATCAGCGCGTGGCTGTGCCGGTGGCGCAGAGCGCCGTCGGCGGAATCGTCCCGCACCGCGGCCTCCCCGAACAGGGCGTAGACCGGCGGCGCCCCGGGAGGCGGCTCGTCGTGGATGCGGACCCGGCCGCCCATCAGGCGGGCGAGCTCCGCGTCGGCCGCGAACAGCCCGATCAGGGCGGCGCGCAGCGCGAGCAGCGGGCCGCTCACGGGGCGCTCCCGATCGCGGTCCGGTCCTCGACCAGCTCCTCGACGTGGCAGACGAGGTCGCGCGCGCCGGTCTCCACATGCCGTACGGCGAAGCGGCGGGGGCCTGCCGCGAGCCGCGCCGCCGGGGAGACGCCCAGGCGCGCACGCAGGGTGATGCGGTGGGTCGGCAGCCGATCGGCTCTGCCGCCCCGCAGGCGCTCCGCCGCGCCGACCGGGCTGATCGCCCCCCAGAGCACCGGCCCGGCGACGTAGCGCCGGAGCACGCCGCCGAACCCGTCGGGCTCCTCGACCGGGAGTTCGAGCACGAAGCGTCGCCGCCGCGCCCCGAGGGGCGGACGGGCGTCAGCGTGAGCCATGGATCTCTCCGGGGAACGTCAGAGGCGCAGGCGGCGGAAGGGAGCGGCGAGCCCGGCCGGGTCGGGCGGGTCGGCCTCGTCGCCGCGGTGCTCGTAGCGGGCGGCGGCGAGCCGCAGGATCGCGAGACGGAGCGGTTCGGGCAGCGCCGGGCCGTCGCCCCCGTAGCCCGCCGCGACCTCGATCAGGATGGTCCGCCCGCCGGGCTCGGGCGCGGCCGCATCGACAGCGAGGCAGGGCGCCTCGACCGGATCGGGCCCGAGGCGCAGCAGCCCGGATTCCAGCGCCTCGACCGCGCCGTTCGGGCCCGCGAGGCCGAGGCGGACGATGCCGACGAGGGGGCTCAGCGGCAGCGCGATCCGCCGGTCGCGCGGCCAGGCGGCGAGCACCACCCGGAAGCGGGCGGGCTTGAGGAGGCGCCACGTCTCGGCCTCCAGGCTCGCCCGCGCGGCAGCGATCAGGGATGCCACGAGGGCGTCCTCGCTCGCGTCGTCGGGGTCGAGCCGCAGGTAGAGCCGCATCTCGGCGAGCGTCACCGGCTCCGGCGCCTCGACGCCGCCGGCCTCCACGCGTATCGGCACCATCGGGCCGCTCCTCGGTTCAGCTTGCTTAAGGGTTTGTCGAATGGCCCGGACCACGCGCCGCCTCGCGCCGCCGCTCAGCACGGGATTCGTGATCGCGGCGCTGGCCTCGGTGCCCGCCGGGGCGGTGGTCGGCGGCGCCGAGGTGCCGACGGGGAGCGCCGTGATGGTGCTGTCCTCGAACGGCAGCCTCTGCACCGGCGTGGTCGTGGCGCCGGACGCGGTGCTGACCGCCGGCCACTGCGCGGCGCCCGGGCTGGAGCAGCGGGTGCATTACCGGGACGAGGCCGGGCAGCCGGTCCTCGCCGAGCTGAAGGCCCGCGCGGTCCACCCGGGCTACGATGCGGGCGCCATCGCGGGCCGGCGCCGCTCGATCGACCTCGCGCTCGTGCGAACGGCCGCGCCCCTGCCCGCGCGCTTCGTGCCCGCCACCTTGAGCGCCGCGATGCCGCGGGCCGGCGAGAGCCTGGATCTGGCGGGCTACGGCGCCGCCAAGGCCGGCGATCCGCGCTCCACCGGCACCTTCCGCAGCGTAGCCCTGCCGGTGGTCGAGCCCCACGGGCCGAGCCGCATCCTGGTCTGGCTCAAGGCGGCGGGCGCGCGGGCCGGCGCCTGCGCGGGCGATTCCGGCGGGCCGATCGCGGTGTCCGGCGGCGCGGTCGTGGCGGTGAGCGCCTGGATCGGCGGCGCCTGCGGCGGTCTCACGCAGGGCGTGCTGCTCGGTCCCCAGCGCGACTGGATCGACCGCACGCTCACGGGCTGGGGGCTCGCCGCGCGCTGGCAGGCGTGAGCGCTGCGGTGCGGAACCCCAGCTTGGCCGGGGAATTGGCTTGGGCTAGGCTCGACGACCGATCCCCGGGGAACGCCTGATGCTCGCCACCACCCTCCGCACGGCCGCGCTCGGCGCCCTGCTCGGTCTGCTCCCGGGCACGGCCCAGGCGGTGATCCAGGGCGAGGTCTCGCGCGACCCGAACGGCGCCCGCGCCTTCGTGGTTCGGATCGAGAGCACGCAGGGCGAGATCTGCTCCGGCACCCTCATCGCGCCCGACCTCGTGCTCACCGCCGCCCACTGCGTGATGCACCGGGCGGGCTACAGCGTGATCGCGGTCGATCGCGCCTTCCGGCAGCGCCGCATCGGCGTCGTGGCCGCCACGATGCATCCCGAATTCGTGCCCGGCACCACGCCGGAGGAGCAGCCCGGCGTCGATCTCGCGCTGGTGAAGCTCGCCCAGCCGCTCGGGGCCGACTTCATGCCGCTCGATCCGCGCGGTGCCGGCTCGATCGGCACCGGGGACGCGGTCGACATCGCGGGCTTCGGCGTCGTCGCCGAGAACCGGCGCAACACCGCCCGGACGCTGCGCCAGGCGCATCTCGTCTCGATCGGCTCGCTGCAGGTTGCCAACCGGGTCACGGTGGTGACCGACCGGCGCCGCTTCGCCGAGACGGCGGGCGCGGGGGCGTGCCTGGGCGATTCCGGCGGGCCGATTCTCAGCGGCGGCCCCGGCGGCTACCGCATCGTCGGCGTGGTGAGCTGGTCGAGCGGCGCGCTGCAGCAGAACGGCCGCCGCCGCACCGCCTGCGGCGGCTTCACGGCGGTGACGCCCGTGGCCGAGCACACGGGCTGGATCTCCGCCCGCTCGGCCGAGCTCTCGCAGGTGCAGGTCGGAGCCGCCGAGCCGGCGCGCGGCAACCGGTCCGACTGGGCAGCCCGGCCGCCGCGGCGGCGCTGACGCAAGGCTCGACGCCGCGCTGCACCCCCGACGCGCGGGGCGCCGAGGCCGCTCCGCCCCGGACGCCGCGTCAGTAGCTGACGGCCGCCGTCGCGACGCTGACTTCGACGTCGAAGTTCTGGAACTTGGCCGGAAGATTCTCGGCCGCGCTCGGCGAGTGCGCGAAGACCTTGACCGCCCAGTGCTCGCCCGTCTCGTCGAGGCCTAGCCCGACCGATCTGTCCGGGCGGCCCGTCGCGTATTGCGAGGTGAAGGCCTCTTTGGCGGCCAGGGCCGCTGGTTTGGAGGCCAGCAAACGTTCGCGCTGTTCAGACATGCGAACCTCCTGAGGAACCAGTGTAGAGGTCGATCTCAAGCGCATCAAGGACCGCCTGGATCGGGTTGGCGAAGGTTATTCCGTGTCCAAAATCGCCGCCGGACGAAGCACCGGCAAACAGGAGGCCGACCGGATTGCCGTCCTTGATGTAGATCAACGAGCCGCTGTCGCCAGGCTTCGAGAAACGCCGCTCGACGCCGCTGATGGCGATCTGCCTATGAAACAGAGCGTAGCGTGATCTCGGGCCGGATTCCATTTGGACGGTGAGGTTATCCACGCTGATCGCCTGGACGAAACCTTTTGTCGGGCCGGTCGTGCGGCCCACCTTGCGGACTTCGACTCGGTCGAAGATCAGTTCTTCGCAAGCGCCCATGGGCTGGTCCGGCTCCGACCGGTCGAGTGGCCCGATCGTGCTCCCGTCGTGCCCGGGTGATCCGGCCAGCGGCGCGAAGGCGCAATCGACGTAGTTCGGCGCATTCGGAGTAAAGTCGATCGGCACGAACGCGCCCAGGCTCGCGATGCGGTTCAGGCTGCGGCCGTCGCGGACGCCGTCGATCCGGCCCGGCTGCAGCACGTCGTCGCCCGCGGCGGCCTGGTTGGAACGGGCCAGCACGTGGTTGTTCGAGACGAGGCCCACCATCCCGCTCTTCCGGCAGATCGCGAAGCAGCCGATCGTGCCGGCCGTCGCCCGGTGATGACCGACCGAGGCGCCGATGCGCAGCGGGCGGCAGCGGCCGGTATTGGCGGCTTGGCCACGCACCGGTCCGGTGACGATGATGCGGACCTCGTCGCGTGCGATCCGCCGGGCCGCTTCCACAATGCGGTGATCGATCAGCCTCTTGCGTTGGACGAAGATTCCGATCTCGGCCGCCCGGCCTCGCCGGTCGGCATCCCGTGGACGCAGGATGCCGACCGCGATCTGCTCGGACCGCGCCAGCGTTCTCTGCCGCCGGGCCTCACGGATCCGCTCGCCCGCGGCACTGTCCGGCGCGGCCTCGAAGATCGGCGCGCCGTCCTGCGCGTCCTGCGCGCCCGGCACCTCCGCGTAGCCGAAGGCGCGCTGGAAAATCTCCGCCTTCGCGTTCTCGGCGCCGTCCCTGTCCATATCCGCCCCCCCTTTTAAACCTGAACGATATTTATCGGCGGTTTGAACGCCGTTGAGAAGCTTCAGGTTGCCGTCTGGATCGGAAAAGGTAGGATTTCTGGCTCGATCGATCGCGTGAAGGTTCGGGTGTGGCCGCCGGAGCGCAGGTGCCTCCCCTTACGGCCATCGCCCGAGAGCAGCACAAGGCCGGTGCGTCAGCCGTGCTGCCGCCGATCCGTGCCGATGCCACAGCCGGATTGAACCTCGGGCAAGAAGTTATGTCGCCGCCCGGTCAGGCTAATCCCTCAGGCTGGATCAATTCCAGACTGAAGAGCGTATTGCAATACACCGTCCTTCGAAGCCGGCGGTAGGTGCTGAGTTTGGGCTGTTCGTTGCTGCGGAGCTACGTTACCTTAGCGTGCGGACCCGGCTTCTCCGGGCGGCTTGAGCAGTCCCGGACGACGTGCCCCGATGACCGACCGATCCTTTCCCCCCGCTCTGGAGGCGGCGGGCATCATCGGCACATGGCAGACCGACGTCGCGGCCGGCCGGTCGATCCTCGACGACGGGGCCGCCGCGCTGATGGCGGGCGATGCGGGCTTGGCGGGCAAGCCGCTCACCCTCGACGTCGCGCTCGGCCGCATCCACCCGGACGACCGGGACTGGGTGTTCGCGCAGATCCGGCGGGCCCGGCGCGCGGGCGGCCCCTTCGCCGCGGAGTTCCGCGTGCAGGCACCGGGAGGCTCCGTGCGCTGGGTGCTGAACCAGGGCCGCCTGCCCGAAGAGGGAGCGGGCGGGTTCGGCTACGGCACCTACATCGACACCACGCACCGCCACCGGGATCCCGCCGAGGCGCCGGGCGGGGAGAGGCGCGACTGGCTGGAGGTCGCGGCCGACCACTGCATCGCCGCGCGCGAGGCGATCGACCGGAGCGGCAAGCCGTTCCTGCGCCTCCTCATCGACGCGCTGCTCCTCGAGATCGGCCGCCACCTGGTGCGCCGCCGCTCGCACTGAGCGGTTCCGCGGCGGCGCCGCGCCCTCAGGCGAACTTCAGGAGCTTGATCGCCGCGAAGTCCTGCACCCCGCCGCCGACCCGCTTCGTGGTGTAGAACAGCACGTAGGGCTTGGCGGAGTAGGGGTCGCGCAGCACCCGGAGGCCGGCCCGGTCGACCACGAGGTAGCCGCGCCGGAAGTCGCCGAAGGCCACCGCGAGGCTGTTGGCCGCGATGTCGGGCATCGCCTCGGCCTCCGTGACGGGAAAGCCCATCAGGGTCGCCGGCGTGCCAGCGGTGGCGGGCGGCTGCCAGAGGTAGTTGCCGTCCCCGTCCTTCAGCTTGCGGATCGCGGCTTGCGTGCGCCGGTTCATCACGAAGCCCGCGTTCTGGCGGTAGCCGCCTCTGAGCGCGTAGACGAGGTCGATCAGCACGTCGGCCGGGTTGGCGCTCGGGAAGGCGCCGGACGAGCCGGTGCCGACGAGGCCGAGCTTGCCCGGAACCCAGGCGGCGTTGGCGACCGTATCGTAGGCGAGGAAGCCCTTCGGCCGGCTCACCCCGTTGCCGGTGATGAAGGCCGCGCTCTCCTGCTCGGCGAAGGCGGTCTCGACCTCGTCGGCGAGCCACGCGTCGAGATCGACCACCGCGTCGTCCAGCAGGGTCTGGGTCGCCGCCGGCATGGCGTAGAGCTCCATCGCCGGGAAGGCGATCTCGGTGAGCCCCGCCCCGGCGGTCTCGGGGCGCGGCGCGGTCTCGGCGACCCAGCCGGCGCCCGGCGCCGCGGTCGCGACCGCGCGCCGGTAGGAGCCGCCCGAGATGGTGCGCTGGCCGGCGATGGCCCGGATCGGCGAGCGCTCGGCGAGCCGCCGCAGTACCTCCCGCTCGACCGTCTCGGGCACGAGGTAGCCGCCGTCGGGCCCCGAGCCCGCCGACATCGCCTTCGCCTCCAGACCCTTGAGGCCGCCGCTCTCGCCGGCCCGCACGTAGAGGTCGAAGGCCGCCTTGTGCTCCTCGGCGATGCCGTCGCCGCGGGGTGCGCCGCCGCCGAGCAGCGGGGGGCGCGCCCGGTCGAGGCTGAGCCAGTCGAGGCGTGCGCGGGCCTGGTCGAGGGCGGCGTCGATGCGGGCGAGCTTCTCCTCGGTCAGCGGGTCGACGCCGGTGCGGCGCTCGATCTGACCGAGGCGGGCGTCGTTCTCCGCCTTGAAGGCATCGAAGGCGCGGGCGAGGTCGTCGAGGGCGCCGTGCGCCTCGGCACCGGGGAGCACGGCCTTGGTCTCATACGGGTTCATCGGGACGTTCATCGGGGCGCTGGTCTCGGCGTGCGTCATGCTCTCTCTCCGGTGAGGCTGGCGGGCGCGATCCGCCGGGCGAGGTCGCGCATCTTGAGACCGAGGGGGGCGTCGAGCCGCGCCCCCGGCTGAAGCGGGAAGGTGACGAGCGAGATCTCCCAGAGATCGACCGCTCGCAGGTGCCGGAAGCCGGCCCGGTCCGGCGCGGCGCTCCGCGTGCGGAAGCCGATCGAGAGCCCGTCCAGCGCTCCCTGGCGGATCAGCGCGTCGAGCTCGCGGGCGCGCCGCACCGCCGGGTTGAGCCGGCCGGCGACGCGCAGGCCCCGCGCATCCTCCCGGATTGCGAGCCAGATTCCGACGGGCTCGGCCGGATCGTGCTGGAACAGCATGCGCACGCCGGCAGGCCCGCGCGCCCGCAGGCTCTCCGCGAAGGCGCCCGGCGCAACGATGTCGCGGCCGAGATCGGGCTGACCGAACAGGCTGGCATAGCCGGTGACGTGGCCGTCGGCGTGCAGCCTCATCACGGCGCCTCCCCGCCGGCGGCCGGCCCGTAGCCGACTGCCTCGCGCTTCTCCTCGGCCGAGAGGAACGCGGCCGCACCCACCCGCCGCCAGAGCGATTCCCGCTCGGCGGCGAGGGCCTCGATCCGGTCGAGGTCGGGCTCCAGGCCGGCCGCACCGAAGGCGGGCGCGAGCCAGTGCGCGAGGCTCTCGGCCGTGCGGCGCACCAGCGGGATCAGGGTCTGGCGGTAGAAGGCACGGTTGGCCTCGGCGTAGTTCGCGTGGGTGTTGTCGCCGGGCAGCCCCAGCAGGAGCGGGGGCACCCCGAAGGCGAGTGCGATCTCGCGGGCGGCGGCGTGCTTGGCCTCGACGAAGTCCATCTCCTTGGGCGAGAGCGCGAGCGGCTTCCAGTCGAGCCCGCCCTCCAGCAGGAGCGGCCGGCCGGCATTGGCGGCGCCCTGGTAGTTCGCCTCCAACTCGCCCTTGAGCCGGTCGAACTGCGTCTCGGAGAGATGGGCCTGGCCGCCGAAGACCAGCGCGCCGGAGGGCCGGGCGGCGTTGTCGAGGAGCGCTTTGTTCCAGGCGCCCGCGGCGTTGTGGATGTCCAGCGCGGTCGCCGCCGCCTCGATCGGCGCAAGGCCCAGGAGGTCATCCTCCGGGTTGAACAGGGCGAGGTGCAGGATCGGCGGCACGGGCCCCGTCTGCTCGTAGCGGCGGGCCCGGGCCCCGTCGCCGTAGAGGTAGGCCGCCGGCCAGCCGTCCGGACCCGGCAGCGCCCGCACTCGCTCGGGCCGCAGGCCGAACAAGGCGCGTGGGCTCCCGTCGAGGCTGACCTGCTCCAGATAGGCGTTCCCGCCGAGCAGCAGCCGGGCGTAGAGCGTCTCCAGGAGCCGGGTGCCGCCCTCGCGCGGGTTCGGCCGTGCGACGAGGGCGGCGAGCGCGTCGCCCCCTTCGCCCGTCGGCACCAGCGGCACGCTCGCGGCGCTCTCGGCGACGAGCCGCACCGCGCGGTGCACCACAGCGTTGCGGCCGTAGCCGGCCCGGGCGAGGGCCGTGGCGTCGCGGGCGGTCCATGAGGGCCGGCCGCCGCCGTAGAGAGCGACCTGCGGGCCTGCGAGGGCGGCCCCCTTCGTGACGAGGGTGTCGGGCGCGGCGCGTGCGGGGACGTAGCCGGCGGCCCGCGCCAGCCGGGTGAGCAGGGTAGGCATGCGGGTCTCGACCTCTTCGGTTGGGCGGAGCGAGGCGCTGGGCGGGCCGCCGATCGCGCAACCGTGACGGGTTGCCGCGCTGACCGGCCGGATCCTTTGCGCGCGATCGATGTTCTCGGTCCGGGCGCGCGCGGAGACTGAATTCCTCCGCGGCCGCAGACGTGAAAGACCCACCGATGAAGATGATTCTCCTGGCCGCCGTCGCCGCGGCCTCTCTCGCCACGCCCGCCTCGGCGCAGGCGGTGATCGAGACCCCGACCGGCACCGCGGTTGTCGTCCCGCCCGGTGCGCCGGGCGTGGTGACACGGCAGACCGGCTCGACCGGCGAGCCGGGCGTGATCAACGTCTCGCCGACCGGCCAGCCGGCGGACGTGATCTCGAACGACTCGGCAGCGGCCGGCAATGCCGGTCAGCCCTCCCGCGTCGCGCCGCAGGGCGGCGGCGGCGGGCGCTGAGATCCAGGCGGGCGCGGCCGCTGCGCCGCGCCCCCTGACCTGTTCTGGCCGAGAGTTGATAGCGAGCGCAGGCGATGCCGTGAGAACGACCGTGCCGTGCGCCTTTTAAAATAAAGTTGTGTAAATATAGAACACTTCATCGCACGGTGTAAGAATATCTTTCAGGATCTGCTGAACCTGTATAGGTTTCGGTGTTAAATATCGAAGCGTATAGAGGTTCATCAATATCAGATTATGCAAGATGCGTATCGTGTCGGTGAGGGCGCGGTTGATCGCGATCATTTCCGTTCGGGGCGCCTTCGCTCTCTTCACGAGCTATCGTGACCTGTACGACGCCTACACGCGCTGGCGCGGGCCTCGGCGGAGGAGCAGCGCAAGGCCGGCATGCGGCAGATGGCCGACGGCTTCGAGGCGGCGGTCGGCGGCATCGTCGGCATGGTCTCCTCGGCAGCCAGCGAGCTGCAGGCCACCGCCCAGAGCATGAGCGCCACCGCCGGCCAGACGGCCTCCCAGTCCACCAGCGTGGCGGCCGCCGCCGCCCAGGCGGCGGCCAACGTCAACACGGTGGCGGCCGCGGCCGAGGAGCTCGGCTCGTCGGTCCAGGAGATCGGCCGGCAGGTCTCGGGCTCGGCCGATCTGGCGCAGGCGGCGGTGGCGGAGGCCAACGCCACGGCGGGCCTGGTACAGGATCTCGCGCAGGCGGCCAGCCGCATCGGTGACGTGGTGGCGCTGATCTCGCAGATCGCCGGTCAGACCAACCTGCTGGCGCTCAACGCCACGATCGAGGCGGCGCGCGCCGGCGAGGCGGGGCGGGGCTTTGCGGTGGTGGCGGCCGAGGTGAAGGAGCTGGCCGCCCAGACGGCGCGGGCGACGGAGGAGATCACGACGCAGATCGGCCGGATCCAGGGCTCGACGGATCAGGCGGTCGGCGCGATCGGCGGGATCGGCACGCGCATCCGGGAGATCGCGGGTGTGGCGGCCTCGATCGCGGCGGCGGTGGAGGAGCAGAGGGCGGCGACCCAGGAGATCGTGCGCAACGTCTCCCAGGCCTCGGCCGGCACGGGCGAGGTGACGCGCAGCATCGCGGGCGTGGCGGGCGCGGTCGAGGAGACGGGTGCGGCCGCCTCCCAGGTGCTCGGCGCGGCGTCCGAGCTGTCGCGCCAGTCCGAGCACCTCTCGGCCGAGGTCAGCCGCTTCCTCGCGAGCGTCCGCGCCGCCTGAGCGGGGCGCGGGGTCCTTTGCCGCCGTGGCGGGTCCTTGCCGCCGTGGCGGGTCCGATCCATCGTGCGGCCTCGCGAACCTGCGGGATGGGAACGACCATGGCGGCACCCCTGCGCTTCGGCATTCTGATGTTTCCGGACCTGATGCAGCTCGATCTGGCGGGGCCGGCCGAGGTGTTCGGCGCAGTGCCGGGCGCCGAGCTGCACCTGATCTGGAAGACGCTCGCGCCCGTCACGAACAGCGCGGGCTGGGGCATGGTGCCGACGACGACCTTCGCCGATTGCCCGCCCCTCGACGTGATCTGCGTGCCGGGCGGGCGCGGCCAGGTCGCGCTGATGGACGACGACGAGACGCTCGGCTTCCTGCGACGCCAGTCGGCGGAGGCGCGTTTTACCACGTCGGTCTGCACCGGCTCGCTGGTTCTCGGCGCCGCCGGCTTGCTGCGCGGCTACCGGGCGGCCTGCCACTGGATGTCGCGCGACCAGCTCGCTCTGCTCGGCGCCGTTCCGGTGGCCGAGCGCGTCGTGCGCGACCGCGACCGGATCACCGGCGGCGGCGTGACGGCGGGCATCGATTTCGGCCTCGCCGTCGTCGCCGAACTCTGCGGGCCCGAGACCGCCAAGCTCGTGCAGCTCGGGCTGGAATACGATCCGGCCCCGCCCTTCGCGGCGGGTTCCCCGGAGGGCGCTGGCCCGGCCCTGGTTGCGGAAGCGGAGGCGCGGGCAAGAGCGCGCCAGGAGCAGCGCTTGGCCGCGACGCAGGCCGCGGCGGCGCGTCTGGGCGGCTGAACGACGCGGGGCCGCCGGCCGGGGTCAGGCCGCGGCGCAGTCGCTCCGGTCGTCGGCCGTTCCTGCGGCCGCAAACCCCGCAGCGGCCCGCGCCGAGAGCCGCGCCACCCGCTCCGCGTCGCGCGGGTGCGGTTGAGGGCGGCCGAGCAGGTAGCCCTGGACCTCGCTGCAGCCCTCCGCGGTGACGAGGGCGAGGTGCGCCTCCGTCTCGACGCCCTCGGCCACCGTGGTCACGCCGAGGCGGCGGCCGAGATCGGCGACCACGCCGACGATCGCCGCGCAGTCCGGGCGGCTCGTCGCGTCGCGCACGAAGGATCCGTCGATCTTGATCTTGTCGAATGGAAAGGCGCGCAGATGCGCCAGCGACGAGAAGCCGGTGCCGAAATCGTCGAGCGCGATGCGCACGCCGAAGCCGCGGATCCGGCGCAGCTCGCCCAGGCAGTCGACGTGCTCGCTGAGCAGCGCGCTCTCGGTCACCTCCAGCTCCAGGCGCTGCGGCGGCAGGCCGCTCGCCACCAGAGCGGAGAGCACCGCCTGGGTCAGCCGGCCGCTGCCGAGCTGGCGCGGGGAGACGTTCACGGCGACCCGTGCCCCGTCCTCCCAGCCCATCGCGTCCGCGCAGGCCCGCTGCAGGACCCAAGTGCCCATCTCCTCGATCAGCCCGCTCTCCTCGGCGATCGGGATGAAGT
The DNA here is from genome assembly GCF_022179245.1 of Methylobacterium gregans. GTDB lineage: Bacteria > Pseudomonadota > Alphaproteobacteria > Rhizobiales > Beijerinckiaceae > Methylobacterium > Methylobacterium gregans. Next base: position 96,964 of record NZ_BPQM01000002.1, on the reverse strand, counting down.
CGCCGGGCGGGATCCAAGAGCGTACCGGGTGGTGCCAGCGGATCAGCCCCTCGCGTGCCGTGACCCGGCCGGTGCGGATGTCGGTGATCGGCTGGTAGAACAGGAACAGCTCGTCCTCGCGCTCCAGGGCCCGGCGCAGCTTCGCCTCCAGGCGCACGCGCTGCGTCATCCGCCGCTCCATCTCGGGCTCGAACAGCCGGAAGGTGTTCTTGCCGGCGGCCTTGGCGGCGTAGAGCGCCATGTCGGCCCGCGACAGCAGCGTCTCGGAATCGCTCCCGTGCAGGGGCGCCACGGCGACGCCGATGCTCGCTCCCACCTGCAGGCGCCGCTCGTCCGCGACGTGGAACGGCTCCACCAGGGCCTCGACGAGGTCTCCGGCGAGCCGGGTCGCGGCCGCGCCGTCACCGTCCTCGATCAGGATCGCGAACTCGTCCCCGCCGAGCCGCGCCACCATCACGTCCGGGGCGCCGCAACGGTCGCGCAGGCGCTCGGCGACCCGCTGGAGCAGGGCGTCGCCGACGAGGTGGCCGTTGGCGTCGTTGACGAGCTTGAACCCGTCGAGGTCGATGAAGAGCAGGCCGAGGCGGGGCTGCGCCCGCTCCAGGACGGCCTCGAGGTGCTCGCGGAATGTCGCCCGGTTGGCGAGCCCGGTGAGCGTGTCGTAGTGGGCGAGCTGCTGGATGCGCGCCTCGGCGGCCACCTGCTGGGTGATCACCGACCATGTCAGCATCGGGCCGATATAGTCGCCCTCCGTCCCGGTGACCGCCGAGACCTGAAGGTCCAGCACCTCCGGCCCAAGCTTGATCCGGGCGCGGTGGGGCAGGTTCTCCGGGGAGGCGAGCAGCCGGCGCTGATGCTCCGGGTTGCGGTGGAAGATGTCGATCGACGCGCCGAGCAGCGCCTCCGGCTTGGCCGGCAGCAGGGTCTCGATCTGCGAGAGCGTGCGCTTCGAGGTCTCGTTCAGGTAGGTGATCGCAAAGGTCGTGGGATCGACCGTCATCACCGCCACCGGCATGTCGTCGATCATGCGCAGGAGCTTGTACTCCTCGTTCTCCTTGGCCACCTCCGCGGTCGCGATCGCCCAGACCAGGAGCGCGCGCACCACGCGGCCCTGCGAATCCGGCAGCGCGTGGATGTGCAGGTCGAGCCACTCGTCGCCGAAGCGGATGCGCGCCTTGTGGGGCAGGCTCGCCGGGTCCGAGAGCAGGCCGCGCTGGTAGCCCGGGTGGCGGTGGAACACGTCGATCGAGGTGCCGACGATCCGTTCCGGATCGATGCCCAGGCTGTCGCGGATGGAGTGGAGCAGGCGGATCGAGCAGGTATTCGCGTAGTCGATCGTGAAGGTGCGCAGGTCGCAGGTCATCGCGCCGACCGGCAGCACCTCCAGCATGGTCTCGAACGAGAGCGGCTCGATCGTTTCCGAGGCGGGAATGGAGCAGGCCAGGTGCGGGCAGGACGGCATGGTTGTGGGCCCATGTGGTGGCCGGCGTGTATCGCGGCGATATCGCCTCTGCCGGACCGTTATTGGGATGGGTGGTATCGATCCCTCCTGAAGGCATGGTTAATGATGTACGTTCTGACGAAGATCTTGTGATTGTTGTATTGGCGAATAGCAATCATCGGTTGCATACTTGGAGGCCGTACGCCCCTCACAGGCGCCGGATTCGCGGTGAATCCGTGCCGGACAGCAGCAGCGCCGTCACCGCCCAGACCAGGGCGTCGAGCCTGTCGGGCGAGCGGCCCCCGCCCAGGCCCTGCGGTCCGAAATCGCAGAGTTCGTCCTCGAGCGCCGGAAGCGCGCCCACATGGTGGACGCGGCCCTGGCCGTAGAGCAGCGAGACGGGCTCGGCACGCAGGAACTTGCCCCGCATCGCCCGCACGGGCGTGATCGGGACGGCTGGGTCGCACTGGCGCAGCACGGCTGCCGCCATCTCGCCGCCCTGATTCACCTCGACCACGAGGGCATCCGCCGCGAGGCGGTGGTAGAGCGCCAGCGCGGCGCCTGCCCAGGCTTCGGGCGTGGCCCGCCGCAGGCTCGCGTCGGCCAGCACGTAGGCGTGGCCGTTCGCGGAGCCTGAGGCCACCCCTGCGGCGACGATCCCACAGGCGTCCGAGCGCGCGCCCGAGGTGGCCGGCGGATCGACCGCCACCACGATCCGGGCGAGTTCCGGCGCCTCCGTCACCCGGGCGGCCTCGATCCTGGGCCGGCTCCAGAGGGCGTCGGGCCGGTCCTCAATCAGCTCGCCGTCGAGTTCCTGCCGGCCGAGCCGGGTGCCGGCGTAGCGCGCGACCACCGTCTCCAGGAAGGCGGGGGCGAGGTTCTCGGCATTGTCGTGGGTCCGGGCGCGGCTCACCGCCGTGCGCGGATCGGCGAGCAGGCGCCGCAGCAGGGGGATCGGCCGCGGCGTGGTGGTGACGAGGGTGCGCGGGTGGGTCCCGAGGCGCAGGCCGAACTGCAGCATGTCGAAGGCGGCCTCCGGATCGGGCCACTTCGCCAGCTCGTCGCACCACGCGGCGCCAAATTGCGGCCCGCGCAGGGAATCGGGATCTTCCGCGGAGAAGCCCTGCGCCACCGCGCCGTTCGGCCAGGTGAGCCGGCGCCGGCTCGGCTGCCAGCGCGGGCGCGGGCCCCTGGCCGGGATGCCGAGCAGCCCCGACGGCCCCTCGACCATCACCTCGCGCAGGTCCGCGAAGGTCTCGGCCACCAGAGCGATGCGCCCGACGGGCTCCGCCGTGAAGGCCGGATCGCCCCGGGCCAGCGCGTCGACCCACTCCGCCCCCGTGCGGGTCTTGCCGCAGCCGCGCCCGCCGACGACCGCCCAGAGTGTCCAGGGCGCGGCCGAGGGCCCGTGATGGCCACAGGGAGGCAGGCAGGGGGGGAGCTGGTCGGGTCGGGCCTGGAACAGCCAGTCACGCGCCAGCGCCCGCAGCGCCGGGGGCGGCAGGGCCCCGAGCGCGCGGGCGAGGTCCGCCTCGCCGAGATGCGCCGGCCAAGCGGCGCGCCAGTGCCGCGCGCAGGGCCGGCAGGTCGTCGGCGCCACGCTCGCCGCCATCGCCGTCCTCCCGCTCAAGGCTCAGTTCGTCGAGGAGCCGCTTCAGCCCGCCGAGGTCGCGCAGGACCCGGGCCGAATCGACCACCGCCGCGCCTTCCCCGGAGAGCGCGGCATCGAAGGCCGCGATCTGGCGGGCGACGTGGCCGCGCAGGGCGGCCCGCAGGGCCGGCCCATCGACCGCCGAGGTCGGATCGAGCGGGACGGGGGGCGCCGCCCCGGCCCTCCGGCGCCGAACGCCGAAGCCCAGCGTCCGGAAGAATGCGGCGGCCGAATTTCGCCCGACTCCCAGCGCCCGCGCCAGATCCGCAGGGGCCACGCGGGGCTCGTCGTAGAGGCGCGCCACCGCTTCGCGGCGGGCCTGCGGCCAGTTCGTCGGGTTCAGGTGCGCGAGCCGCGGCGGCACCGTGCGCCAACCCCCGCAGACGTTCCAGCGCCCCAGGGTGCTGGGCGGGAGGCCGAGTTCGCGCGCGATCGAGAGCTGCGTCCGGTCGGTCTCCCGCATGAGGCGCTCGGCCTCGGCGCGAAGCTCCGGCGCGTAGGGGCTGTCCAAGCGCATCCCCGCCTCTTGTCACACTTCTGGAGAATGCCTGAACCCTACCCTGGGAGCGTCGCGCTGTCAATGACTATTTTCTAATAATAGGTCTTAAAGCCAGAGGCGCAGGTGCGTCTGGTGGCGCAGGGGGGACAGGAAGCCTCAACCTATGTTAGGATGAGTGCCGCTTGTGCCGGCGCGGGCGGTGCGGGGAACGGGGCTCCCCCCGGGACGTTGACCGGCGCCCACCCCGCTCATGCCGGTCTGGGCGCGGGCGTCCGAGTCGGGAACAGCATGACGGTCGAGACATCAGGAGGCGCGGGGTCCGGCGAGGCCGTCGCTCTGAGCGACAGCTTTCGGCGCTTCGCCGATTCGGTGCCGCTGATGATGTGGCGCTCCGACGCCGATGGCCGGGCGATCCATCACAACGAGTGCTGGCTGGAATTCACCGGGCGCAGCCTCGACGAGGAGCTGGCGCGGGACTGGCGCCAGGGCCTGCACCCGGACGATTTCGAGCGCCATGCCCGGGTGGTGGCGGACGCCTTCGCGTCGCGAAAACCGTTCACGGTGGAGTTCCGCCTGCGCCGACACGACGGAGCCTACCGCTGGCTGCTCGACACGGCGCGCCCGCTCGTGGAGGAGGGCGGTTTCCGGGGCTATCTCGGCTCCTGCTTCGACATCACCGACCGCAAGCACGCCGAGGAGCATATCGAGCACGCGCTCGCCGAGAAGGAGACGCTGCTGGCGGAGGTCTACCACCGGGTGCGCAACAACCTTCAGGTGATGGTGAGCTTGATCGGCCTCTACGGCCGGGCCGCGCCCGATCCCTGCCGCGGCTCGTTCGAGGCGCTCGGCCAGCGCGTCCGCGCGATCGCGCTGGTGCAGCAGCACCTGCACGAGGCGCCGCACATCGCGAGCATCGATCTCCGGGACTACCTCCACCGACTGGCCTCGGGCCTCGGGCAATTGCGGCGCGCGGGGCGGATCGGCGTGCAGGTCGGCGGCGCCGGGACCGGCCTCGTCGAGCCGCGCACCGCCAACGCGCTCGGCATGATCGTGGCCGAGATCGTGGCCGAGTGCCTGGACGCGACGGCGGAATCGGTCGCCTGCGCGATCGCCATCGACATTCACGCGGAGGCCGGCGGGCCGGTGCGGCTCTCGATCGTCTCGGGCGCCGGCGAGGGGGACGAGCCCGGGCGGCCCAACGTGCCCAAGCTCGGGCCGCGCCTGATCACCGCCTACGCGGCCCAGGCCGAGATCGCCGTCACGGGCAGCGCGACGGCACAGGATCCCCTGCTCCTGCAACTGCCCGAGGCGCGCGTGGTGACCTGACCCGGTTCGCAGCGGACGCGGGCCGCCTATATAGGTCCCGACCCCCGCAGGACGACGCAGGCCCGGATGCTTCCCCCGATCGCGACGATCATCGAGAATTTCGAGTTCATCGAGGACGACTACATGCGCCTCGAATACCTGATCGAGCTCGGTCGTGCCCTGCCCGACATGCCGGACGAGTTGCGCCGGGAGGAGAACCGCGTCCACGGCTGCGAGAGTCAGGTCTGGATCGACACGGCGGTCGCGGACACGCCGGAGGGGTCGCGCCTCGTCCTGCACGGCTCGAGCGATTCCTTCGTGGTGAAGGGCTTCGTGGCGCTGATGGTCGCCCTCTACACCGGCAAGAGCCCGCGGGAGGCCGCCGAGATGGACGGGTTCGACCTGTTCCGGCAGCTGCATTTCGGCGCCCACGTGACCTCGAAGCGCTCGAACGGCGTGCGCGCGATGGTCGAGCGCATCAACCGCGACGCGGCGCGGCTCGCGGCCGCGTGAGATGGAAAACACGTCATGGCGCATCCGGTGGAGAGAGAGGCGATCTCATCTGGCCGAACAGGCCGGATTGCGCTGAGGGCAGTCCGGACACCGTAGAAGGCGCGGGTCCCCTCTCCTGTCGGGAGAGGGGGCGCGGCGCGGCTCAGGTGCAATCCGCGGCCAGTGGCCCACATCCGCGATTGCCCTGGCCGCAGAGGGGGGAGGGGCACGCTCTGTCCGCCGGCCCTTGAGGATCCTCAGGCGGTCTCCCGCCACAGGCGCATCCGGGCGCGGTCCGGGCCGGTGGCGGCGCGCTCCAGGCCGTAATGCTCGGCAAGCCGGCCGAGAGCGATGCGCGCCACCACCTTGGCGGAGCGGGCCGGCCAGCGCCGCTCGGCCTCGATGCGCTCCAGGCCCTTCAGCTCGCCGCAGAGGTCGATCAGCAGGTTGGCGAGGTCGCCCCCGACCGCGTCGAGCGCGCCGCGCACCCGCTGGCGGGCCGCGACCACCGCGTCGGAGGCCGAGGCCGGGTCGCGCGGGCCGGATCCGTCGACCCGCTCCGAGCCCCAGGCCACGCCGAGCCGCGGCGTCATCCGGGCCACTGTGATGTCGCGGCGCAGGCGCTCGCCCGCCTCGAAGGCGGCCGGCTCGATCAGCGGCCGTCCGTCGCTGCCGCGGCGCCGGGCCATCCAGGCGACCGGGCTCTCGGAGGCGTCGCGCAGGCGGGGCGCCTCGGGCGTCCCGTCCGCCGCGCCGTCCGGTGACTTCTCGGGTGCTTCCTCCGGCACGAGATCGAGATGCTGGGCCAGGAAGGCGCTTCCCTCGGGGCCCGCCTGCCGCCGCAGGCGGGCGCGGCCGGCCGGGCTCAGCACGAGATGGCGGCGGCCCCCCGGCTCGGTCCGGACCAGGTCCTGGGCCAGGAGCTGCTCCCCGGCCGAGACCGGAAAGCGCCCGCCGCCAAGCGAGATGCCGGCCCGCCCCGCCCGCACGATCAGCGCGGATCCATCGATCGGGTCCGCGAAGGCGTAGGCGCCGGGCTGCGCGAGTGCCGCGAGCAGCCGTTCCGCCGCCCGGGTGATCTGGCGCTCGGCCGGCAGGGCCGGGCCCCGGGCGGGCCGGCAGCCTCGATCGACGGTTCTTTTGTTCATGTTTTGTTCCAAAGCAGAACGCGCTGTGTGGGCGACCGTAGGTTGCTGGAAGGTCGTCCCAAGTCAAGACTTGACGCATTCCGGTTATGCACAGGCGCGCTGCCGAAGGGGGATCTGGAGTTGCCGGACTTGGCCGGGAAGGGATGGAGGAGCAGAGGCGGCCCCGGCCGTTCTCAGGTGCAGATCTCCGGCAACCTCAGCGATACGGAATCCTGAGGGCAGACCGCTTTCCGTCTCCGTTCACAGCGCAGGCTTTCCCGGACGCCCGGAGCGCCGGCGGAGGGTGATCCGGGAGCCAGAGCACGATGGCACGCAGCGTCAAAATCCTGCGACGGCGCCGACGGTCGCGCCGCTCCGCGGCCCTTCATCCTCTGGGTCCCGGGTCGCATTCCGCTCGCGCTCCATGCGCCCCGGAAAGGTGGTGCGTCATCCATCGGGGTCGGCGAGTCCGGCGGCGACCAGTGTTCCGTCCGCCCCCTTCCTGAACCCAACCGCCCGCTCACATCTTGTCCTCGGGCGCGGACGGGTTCACCTCTCGGGCTCCCGCATCCGGATCCGGTGAGCGACAGCCCAGCATGGCCCCGACGACCTCAGCCTTCCCGCACCGCGCCGACGCGCCCGTCGCCGAGCGCCGGCCGCACACCTACGCGGTGCACGGCCGCCAGATCACCGACGACTACGCGTGGCTGAAGGCCGAGAACTGGCAGGCGGTGCTGAAGGACCCGGGGGCGCTGCCCACCGACATCGCCGCCTATCTCAACGCCGAGAACGCCTACGCGGAGGCGATGCTGGCGGACGCCGCCGGCTTGCGGAAGACGCTGGTGGCCGAGATGCGCGGGCGCATCCGCGAGGACGACAGCGGCGTGCCGGACCCGGACGGGCCCTGGAGCTACTACACCCGCCACCGCGAGGGCGGGCAGCACCCGCTGGTCTGCCGCCGCCCGCGAGACCCGGCCCGGCCGGACGATCTCGGCGCCGAGGCCGACGAGGTGATCCTGATCGACGGCGACCGCGAGGGGGCGGGGCTCGCCTTCTTCGAGATCGCGGCGGCCGTCCACGCCGACGATCACGGACGTCTCGCCTGGAGCGCCGACACCAAGGGCTCCGAGCTCTACACGATCCGCGTGCGCGACCTCGGGGCGGGCCGGGATCTCGACGACCGGGTCGAGGCGACCTCCGGCGAGGCCGTGTGGGCGGGTGACGGAGCAAGCTTCTGGTACGTCGCGGTCGATGCCAACCACCGCCCCGCCAAGGTGATGCGCCACCGGGTCGGCACGGCGCAGTCCGAGGACGAGACCGTCTACAGCGAGCCGGATCCCGGCTACTTCGTCCATATCGGGCAGACGCAATCCGGCGCCTATCTGGCGGTGACGGCGAGCGACCACGAGACCTCGGAGGTCCACCTGCTCGACCGGCACGCCGCCCACGCCCCCCTGACGGTGGTGCAGCCGCGCGAGCCGTTGCTGATCTACTCGGTCGAGCACCGGGCGGACGCGCTCTACATCCTCACCAACGCGGACGGGGCCGAGGACTTCAAGATCGTCACCGCGCCGCTGGCCACGCCCGGCCGCGCGCACTGGCGCGACCTCGTGCCCTACCGGGCCGGCGTGATGATCCGCCATCTCCACCTGCTGGCGGACCACCTTGTCCGGCTGGAGATCGAGAACGCCCGGCCCCGCATCATCGTGCGCGACGTGACGACGGGCGAGGAGCACGCCGTCGCCTTCGCCGAGGAAGCCTACTCGCTGGGGCTGCAGTCCGGCCACGCCTTCGCCACGCCGGTCATCCGCTTCGTCTACTCCTCGATGACGACGCCGGCCGAGACCTGGGACTACGATTGCGCCACCCGCGAACGGACGCTCCGCAAGCGCCAGAGCGTGCCGAGCGGCCACGACCCGGCGGCCTACGTGACGCGCCGCCTTTTCGCGACCGCGCCGGACGGCGCGCAGGTGCCGATCTCGCTGCTGCACCGGCGCGATCTCCCCCTCGACGGCAGCGCGCCGCTGCTGCTCTACGGCTACGGCTCCTACGGCACGCTGATGCCGGCCGCCTTCCGCACGAACCTGCTCTCTCTGGTCGACCGCGGCTTCGTCTACGCCATCGCCCATGTCCGCGGCGGCACCGAGAAGGGCTGGCGCTGGTATCTCGACGGCAAGCGCGAGAAGAAGCCGAACACCTTCTCGGATTTCGTCGCCTGCGCCCGCGCGCTGGTCGAGGCCCGCTACACATCCGAAAAGAGCATTGTGGCGCATGGGGGTAGCGCGGGCGGCATGCTGATGGGGGCGGTCGCGAACCTCGCCCCCGAGCTCTTCGCCGGGATCGTCGCCGACGTGCCCTTCGTGGACGTCCTCAACACCATGCTCGACGCCGACCTGCCGCTGACCCCGCCCGAATGGCCCGAATGGGGCAATCCGGCCGAGAGCGAGGAGGCCTTCCGCACCATCCTGTCCTACTCGCCCTACGAGAACGTCGAGCCGAAAGCCTATCCGGCGATCCTGGCACTCGGCGGCCTGACCGACCCGCGCGTGACCTACTGGGAGCCGGCCAAGTGGGTGGCGCGCCTGCGCGCGACCATGACGGGGGGCGGTCCCGTCATCCTGCGCATCAACATGGAGGCCGGCCACGGCGGGGCTGCCGGGCGCTTCGACCGGCTGGAGGAGGTCGGCCTGATCTACGCCTTCGCGCTGATGGCGGTCGGCAAGGTGTGAGCCGTCACGGCTGAACCTGCGCCGGGCTGCCCTCCGGCACGGCCTCGGCCGGCGGGCTCACCTGGCTGCGCCGGGCGGCCTCCCGGGCTGCTTCTTCGGCCTCGCGGGCCCGCGCCTGCCGGGCGGCCTCCTCGGCGGCCGCCTGCTGCGCCTTCGCCCGGGCCTGGCGCGCGGCCTCCTCGGCCTCGGCTGCGGCCTTGAGGGCGGCGGCGCGGGCCTGATCCAACTCGATGCGGGCGCGGCGGCGCTGGCGCTCGACCTGATCGGCCTCCAGAAGCTCGATCCGCTCAAGCTCGCGCTGCAGCACCACGGCCGCGAGGCCGGTCGCGAGCGGGCCGGTATCGAGGGAGCGCTCCGGTGCGCCGAGCGGTCCGGCCAGCCCGAACCCGGCCACGGGCGTGCCCGCGCTCCAGCCGCGGGGGGGCGCGCCGCCCGCGAGCGTGCCGCGCGCGTCGAGCCGGCCGGCGCCCAGGTCGTACGCGAGGCTGCCGCTCCAGCGCGCCGGTCCGAGATCGAGGTCGAGTGGACCCGCCCGCACGATGCCGCCGATGATCGTCGCGGGTGCGGAGACCGACCCGCGCGCCTGGGCGGCGGCGCGGCCCAGCTCCTCGCCGACGATCTGGGGGAGGCGGCCCTCTCGCAGGGGGTCGTCCGCCTCAAGCGCCCGGCCGAGCGCCCGCCCGAGGGCGGCCGGGTCGGCGTCCGGCACGCTGAGATCCGTGAGCGTCAGCGTGCCGGATCCCGCGAGGTTGGCCGCGAGCGCCGCCGCATCCGCGCCGGACGTGCCGAAGCGGAGCTTGGCCGAGAGCCGCCCGCTGAGCGGGCCGCGGGCCAAGGCCTGCAGGCTCGCATCCTCCAACGTGCCCTCGCCCGAGACGGCGAGGCCGCCCGCGCGCCGCGCGAGGGAGGCGGTGCCCGTGAGCCGTCCCTCGGCGAGGCGCCCGCCGAGGTCGCGCAGGCCGAGGTCGCCATCCGCGTAGGCGAGCTTGAGCCCGGCTCCGGTGAGGCTCAGGCCGCGGCCGAGATCGAGCGCCTCGACCCTGAGGTCGAGGTCGAGGGGCGGCGCGGGCACGGCACGGTCCGGCACGGGCAGCGCGGCGGCGAGTTGCGGCAATGAGAGCCGCGCGAGGCTGACGCTGCCCGTCACCGGCCCGTCGTCGGCGCGCCGCAGGTCGGCGCTGAGGCTCGCGCCGGCGATCTGTCCCCTCAGGCTGGCCCGCAGGCCCGCCGCGTTGTCCGCGCGCGCCAGCGCCAGGGTCAGCTCGGCAGGCCACGGACCGGGTGCCAGCGCCGCGGCGCCCGCGAGCGTCAGGAAGGGGCCGAGATCGGCCCCTGCCGCCCGGAGCTCGCCCTCGTCCGGCCGGCCCTCCGGGTCGAGCCGGAGCGGGCGGACCGTCGCCAGCTTCAGGCCGGCCACCGTGCCGTCGAGGGTCAGTGCGAGGCGCGCGTCCTCCCCGGTCGCCTGGGCATAGGCCGAATCGTGCTGGCGCGTGGCGAGGATGCGCAGGCTCGCGGGCTGCTGGAGGCCGGCGATGTCGGGCCGCTCGAACCAGCTTCCGGCCCGGGGCGTGACCAGGCCGATCTCGGCCCGGTCGATCCGGCCGGCACGGCTTGTCAGGGAGAGGTCGAGATTGCTCCCGGCGACGCTGCCGCGGGCGCTCGCCCGCAGGGCGTCGCTGCTGCCGGCCTCGCGCTCCAGGGCGACCGCCAGGTCGAGGGCGCCCGCCCGCAGGAAGGCCGGGATCAGCCGGGTCTCGCCGGTCCAGACCCGGTCGAGCAGTGCGATCAGCGGCGCCGCGACCGGGGCGGTGAGCCGGCCCGAGACCTTGCCGGCACCGTCCGGGCCGATCCGTCCGGCGAGCGTGGCGTTCGCGCCCGCCAGATCGCGGATCTCCAGGGTGTCCACGACGAGGCTCGGTCCGTCCGAGGCGATGCGGGCCGCGATCGTGCCCGCGCCCGATCCGGTCTGGCCGTAGCGGACGTCCCGGGCCTCGAGGGTCAGGCCGAGATCGTGGCCGCGCAGCTCCGCCACGGTGCCGCCCAGCGGCGGCAACGCGGCGATGTCGAGCCCGCGGGCCGCGATCTGTGCCTCGAAGCGGCCGCGGGCAGGGCCTTCGGGCGCGGTGTAGCGGGCGAGCCCGGTGAGCCGGGCGGTGCCGAGGGTGAGGTCGAGGTTGCTCAACGACAGCGTCGCGGCGGCGGCCGAGACGGTGGCGCTCGCCGCGACCGGCCGCCCGTCGAGCACCGCCACCGCCGGGCCATCCAGCCCGAGCTTGCCGAGATAGCGGCCGAACCCCTCCGAGCGGGGCGCCGACAGGGTGACGGGGCCGTTGAAATGGGGCGCGGGTGCCACCTCCAGCGTCCCGCTCGCCGTGAGGGCGGCAGCACCCGGCGCGGTCGCGCGGAAGCTGCGCAGGACGAGCCCGCCCGCGCGGTCGAGCGTGCCGACGAGCGCGAGGTCCGACCATTCCTCCAGTCCGAGTGCGAGGCTTTCGACCGCGAGATCGAGGTCGAGCAGCACCGGAAGGCCCGGCGCCTTCTTCGGCAGGCCGCGGGCGATCAGCGCCCGGCCCGCGCCGGAGAGCAGGAAGGCGTCGAGGTCGAGCCGGCGCGCCTCCAGGCTCAGGCCGGCGCGCCACTGGCGCAGGTCGAGCCGGCCGCTGCCGGAGAGGCGCAGCGGGCGTCCGGCCGGATCGATCTCGGCGGTCACCGTCTCGAACCGGACCTGCGACCCCTGCGCCCTGAAGCGTCCGCCGAGCGTGAACGGCAGATAGTCGCCCGCGGCCTGCGTCGGCGGCCCGACGACGAGGCGGGCGGAGCCCTCCGCCTGCACCGCGAGCGCCTGCCGGCCGCCGGAGCCGGCGCTGCGGCCGGGCGCGGGCACGAGGCTGAGGCGCGCGTCGGCCTCGAAGCGCGGGCGCGTGTCGCCGCCCCCCGAGAGCTTGACCGGTAGGCTGCCGTCGGCGCCGACTTCGCCGCTCGCCAGCCGGAAGGGCACTCCGGCGCTCGTCCCCTCCACGCGCCAGGGGCCGGCCAGCGCAGGCGCCTGGAGGCGCAGGTCCTCGGCGTAGAGCTGATCGGTCCGCCCGGTCGCCGGCACGGTGGTGGTGAGCAGGAACTGCTGGATCTGCAGATCCTCGATCGCGAGGTCGCGCCCCGGCCCTGCCTCGCCCAGCCCAGGCGGCAGCAGCAGCGCCTCGCCGCCGGTCACCGGCAGCCTGACCTCCGCCCGGCCGACCCGGGTCTCGGTGAAGCGGATCTCGCCGCCGAGCAGCGGCGTCAGCGCGATCTCGGCCTTGACGAAGCGGGCGTCCAGGCCGGGCGCTTCGTCCGCGCCGCCGATCCGCAGCCGGTCGAGGCGCAGGCGCGGGGAGGGGAGGAGGCGCACGTCGAGCCGCCCCTCGCTGCGGGCGGGCAGGCCCAGCGAGCGGCCGATCGCCCGGTCGACCAGGGCGCGGTGCGCCGTCCAGTCGATCAGGGGCGGCGCGGCGAGCGCCGCCACGAGGACGAGGATGACGGCGCCCGCGAGCGCGGTCAGGAGGTCACGCACCGATCTGGCCCCGCTCTCGATCCGCCCGCGGCGGCGGGTTCAGGGACAGCCGTGCGCGCACCGCACGAGGCGGGCGCGTCGTTTGCCCCGGCGGGGACATAGCACGGTGCGGGCCGGCCCGCGCCAGGGGTGGTGCGGCGGGCCTAGCGCCGCGGGACGCCGACGACGCCGCTGGGCGGGGCGGGCGGCTGGGCGCTCTGACTCCGCTGCATCTCCATGCGGGCGGCGTTGTTCTGGCTCGTGGTACCGAGCTGATTGCTGCGGCTGTTGCTCTGGTTGGTGAGCGCTTGGTTGGTCGAGCTCGGGTTCGACAGGACCTGCGCGGCGGCCGGTCCGGCGGTTCCGAGCGCCAGGGCGGTGGCGAGGGTGACGTGTGCGAGACGCATGGCGATCCTCCTGTTGCCGTGATCGTATGCGGAAACGACGTGCGAGCCCCGGCCGGGTTCCGGCGCGTTTGCCGACGGGCTACCCGCGGGCCGCCCGCGAAATCCCGCAGGACGCGCCGGCCCACCCGCGACGACCCGGCCGCAGCCCTCGACGCCGTTCGCGTTTTGGTCCAGGGAGGATCCCATGCAGAACCCTCCGCACGCCGCCTCCAGAGCCGACGGGCCCGCCGGGTCCCAGGGTGCCGGCACCTCGATCTCGGCCCGCGCCATGGGGGCCCTGCGGCCGGACGCGGCCGCCTATCTGGAGGGGCTGAACCCGGAGCAGCGCCGCGCCGTCGAGACCACGGAGGGGCCCGTCCTCGTGCTGGCGGGCGCCGGCACCGGCAAGACCCGGGTGCTCACCACCCGCATCGCGCATCTCATCGCGACGAACCGGGCGCGGCCCTACGACATCCTGGCGGTGACCTTCACCAACAAGGCCGCCCGGGAGATGAAGCACCGGATCGGCGCGCTGATCGGGCCGGCCGGCGAGGGCATGCCCTGGCTCGGCACCTTCCACGCCATCGGCACCAAGATCCTGCGCCGCCACGCCGAGCTCGTCGGGCTGAAATCCGACTTCACGATCCTCGGCACCGACGACCAGCTTCGCCTGATGAAGCAGGTCATCCTCGACCAGAACGTGGACGAGAAGCGCTGGCCCGCCCGCGCGCTTAGCCACGCCATCGACGGCTGGAAGAACCGGGGCCTCGGTCCCGAGCAGGTGCCGGCCGGCGAGGCGCAGGCCTTCGCCTTCGGCAAGGGGGCCGCGCTCTACACCGCCTACCAGGCCCGGCTCGCCACCCTCAACGCCGTCGATTTCGGCGACCTCCTGCTGCTCTGCCTGAAGCTCTGGCGCGAGAACCCGGACATCCTGCAGACCTATCAGAGCCGCTTCCGCTACATCCTGGTGGACGAGTACCAGGACACCAACGTCGCCCAGTACCTCTGGCTGCGGCTGCTGGCGCAGGGGCACCGCAACGTCGCCTGCGTGGGCGACGACGACCAGTCGATCTACGGCTGGCGCGGCGCCGAGGTCGACAACATCCTGCGCTTCGAGCACGACTTCCCGGGCGCCGTGGTGGTGCGGCTGGAGCGCAACTACCGCTCGACCGGCCACATCCTCGCCGCCGCCTCGGGGCTGATCGCGCGGAACGAGGGGCGGCTCGGCAAGACGCTCCGCACCGACGACGAGCCGGGCGAGCGCGTCACCGTGACGGGCGCCTGGGATTCGGAGGAGGAGGCGCGCCAGATCGCCGAGGCGATCGAGCGGCTGCAGGGCAAGAAGCACCCGCTCTCCGAGATCGCCGTGCTGGTGCGCATCTCGGCCCAGATGCGCGAGATCGAGGACCGCTTCGTCCAGCTCGGACTGCCCTACCGGGTGATCGGCGGCCCGCGCTTCTACGAGCGGGCCGAGATCCGCGACGCGCTGGCCTATCTGCGGGTCACCGCCAACCCCGCCGACGACCTCGCCTTCGAGCGCATCGTCAACACGCCCAAGCGCGGCCTCGGCGACGCGACGCTCCAGCAGCTCCACGCCTACGCCCGCGCCGAGCGCGTGCCCTTGCTGCTCGCCGCCCGCCGCCTCTGCGAGACCGACGAGCTGAAGCCGCGCGTGCGCTCGACGCTGCGGGCGCTGACCGAGAGCTTCTCCCGCTGGGCCCGCTCCGTGGAGACCCAGCCCCATTCCGAGGTCGCCCAGACCATCCTGGAGGAATCGGGCTACACCGAGATGTGGCAGAAGGACCGCTCGGCGGATGCGGCCGGGCGCCTGGAGAACCTGAAGGAGTTCGTCCGTTCCATGGAGGAGTTCCCGGATCTGGCGGGCTTCCTGGAGCACGTCTCGCTGGTGATGGAGGCCTCGGAGGCGGAGGGGGCCGAGCGCGTCTCCCTGATGACGCTGCACGCCGCCAAGGGGCTCGAATTCGACACCGTCTTCCTGCCCGGCTGGGAGGACGGCCTCTTCCCGAACCAGCGGGCGCTCGACGAGAGCGGGCGCGCCGGCCTGGAGGAGGAGCGCCGGCTGGCCCATGTGGGGCTCACCCGGGCGCGCAAGCGCGCCAAGCTGTCCTTCGCGGTCAACCGCCGCATCCACGGGCTGTGGTCCTCGACCATTCCCTCGCGCTTCATCGACGAGTTGCCGGAAGCCTCCGTCGACGTGGTCGAGGCGCCGGCCCACTTCTCGGCCGGCGCCTCCCGCTTCGGCCGCAACCCGGCGCCGTTCGGCTCCTCCTACGGCACGCCCGGCTGGCAGCGGGCGCAGGCCGCGATCAGCGGGCGCGGCTTCGGCGCCTCGGCCGGCGGCGGCCGCTCCGGGGGACCTTCCGGCGGTCCCCGCCAGATCGAGGGCGAGCTGGTGGCCAAATCCACCGGCAGCCCCTCCGCCTTCCAGGGCGGCCAGCGGGTCTTCCACACCAAGTTCGGCCCCGGCACCGTCGCGGGCGTCGACGGCAACAAGCTGACCGTTGACTTCGACAAGGCCGGCCGGAAGATGGTGCTCGACAGCTTCCTCCAGCCGGGGTGAGCTGTCCCGCCGGCTCAAGCCCGGACTTTTCAGGGCGGCAGGACCGGCCGGAATCGCCTTCGGGCGAGTCAGGATCGAGGGCGTGACGGATGCGGTGCCATCCCGTGACCACCCCGGGGCGCCCAGGCGCCTGATCCGACGCCTCCCGCAAGATCGTCTCCGAATTGCAACAGTCGCCCTCGAGCTTGCGCGCCGGCGCCGGTTTGGTGCGGCCGTTGCTTGCCGGAATCCTGCCGGTTTGCACAGGCATCTGAGGCCACGATGGAACCCGCCAACCGGGTCCACCATTGAGGTGCAAGGGGCGAAGTGGGTCTGAATAAAAGGTTTACCTCTAAAGCGCAGTGACAGTTCCAGATTGGCAAGTCCAGGTGGAGTGTTGATCGATGAAAAGACGGCGCGCACGACTTGAGCTGGTAGAAGATCGCGGTGCCCGGGTGCACCGGACCCGGTTCGACGAGGAACGTTGTTTAAGCCCGATCCAACCACTGACCGACCGACAGGGCGAATATCTCGACGCTCTCGCCAAGCACGCGCAAGTCATCGTCCTGGGCCCCGCCGGAACCGGCAAGACCTTCATCGCCGGCACCCGCGCCGCCGACCAGCTCCGCCAACGCCGGATCGCCAAGGTCGTCATCACCCGCCCGAACGTGCCCTCGGGCCGCTCGCTCGGCTTCTTTCCCGGCACGCTCGAGGACAAGATCGCCCCCTGGGTGGCGCCCCTCACCGAGGCCATGAAGGAGCGGATGGGCCAGGCCGCCTTCGAGATCGCGCTCAAGACCGGCGACATCGAGATCGTCCCCTTCGAGGTGATGCGCGGGCGCACCTTCAAGAACTGCCTGGTGATCCTCGACGAGGCCCAGAATACCACCACCGCCGAGATCAAGATGTTCCTCACCCGGATCGGCGACGATTGCCAGGTGATCATCAACGGCGACGTCTCGCAGACCGACCTGCGCGAGACCTCCGGCCTGCGCACCGTGATCCACCTCGTGAAGAGCCGGATGATGCCGATCCCGGTGGTGGAGTTCACCCGCGACGACATCGTCCGCTCCGGCATCTGCGCCGAATGGGTGAAGGCCTTCGAGGAAACCAATCTCTGATTGAAGGGTTGGGCACGACGGATCTCTGCGGTGGTCCGTCGTGCCCGCTCGGGCACGAGAAACTGCTCCGAACCTCCCGAATGGGAGGATGAACCGGGTTCCGCGCCCGGCAATTCGAGACCAGGAATCTCTCGTGAGGAAACTGACCTTCGCCTTCGCCGTCGCCGCTGCGCTGGGTGCCGCCGCCCTTGCCGGCCCGGCTTCCGCCGCTCCCGGCATGCCCGCGGGCGTGAGCGCGCCCGACGCCGTGACCCACGTCCAGATGACGCCGATGGAGCGCCGGATGGAGCGCCGCGCGATGCGCCGGCACATGGAGCGCCGGATGGAGCGCCGGATGATGCGCCGCCACATGGAGCGCCGGATGATGCGCCGGCACATGATGCGCAACATGTGAGCAGCCCGTCCCATCCGGGACGGTTCGGGGCCCCGCGGGGCCCCGTTTCCGTTTCGGGCTGGGGAACCCGCGGATGGGCCGGCGGATCGGTTTCGGGACTGTACCGGCGGGTCGGAACGCCGGTCCTGGGATCTTCCGACCCACGCGCCGTCATTCCGGGGCGCCGCAGGCGAGCCCGAAATCCATGAACACCGCCGTTACAGATCCTGAGGCTTCGGTGTTCATGGATCCCGGGTTCCGCTGCGCGCCCCGGAATGACGCCGGGGATGGCAGAAGCCGGCGCGCGAGCCCGGCAGCCGGCCCGGAAGAGGGGTGCGCCTCGTCCGGGGAGCGTCGCTGACGGCCTCGGATGTCCGGCATCCGCGATCGGCCCGACATTTGGGGCTGGCGGACCCGCGCCTGTGGGTGCAGGCAGATTGCCGCGGCCGGGCGGGATTCCCTTCAGGGCCGCGCGCGTGAGATGCCGAGCGGCCGATCATGCCGCAGATCTGGTTTCCTGGGAGACGACCATGCCCCCCTCCAACCGCCTGTTCGACGACTTCGCCCGGATGATGACCGACGCGGCCGGCGCCGCGCAGGGCGTGCGCCGGGAGGCCGAGACCGTGGTCCGGGCCCAGTTCGAGCGCCTGATCCGCGACATGGACATCGCCTCGCGGGAGGAGGTCGACGTGCTGCGCGATCTCGTGAGCACGCTGCGCACCCAGAACGAGGCGCTCGCCGCCCGCGTCGCGGTGCTCGAGGGCAAGCTCGGAGACAGGGCCGGGAGCGCGGGCGCGGGGGCGAGCGAGGGCGTCTGAGGCGGGCTGCCGGGCGCTTCGGCTTTTGCACAGGGAAGCGGAGCCGCCGGTTCCGTTTCCTGTTCACCGGGCGGGCGGCCCGCTTTGTGTCGCGAGTCCCGCCCGGTCTATAGTCGGTCAGGTTCTGATTCGCCCGAGCGCACCGATGACCGCCAGCACGTGACCCGCCGCATCATCGCTCAAGACCCCGAATGGTCGAGCTTTACTGCGTTGGGGCGCGTTTGGACGCTCGGTTGCTTTACCAACATCATGCCACTGCGGTCGGTCTCCGGCCGCCAGTCCGGATCGTCATGCCCCAGCTTCACGTCGACATCGAAGACCAGGACCGGATCGAGCACCCGCTCGACGTGGTCGAGCGCCTGGCATCCCTGCGCGACTGGATCTTCGACCGGGCCGAGACCGACGAGATGTCGGTCACCAGCCCCGGGCGCTGGACGGACTACCACCTCGCCTTCACCTGGATCGAGGACATGGAGGCGCTGCACGTCGCCTGCGCCTTCGACCTGAAGGTGCCGGAGCGCCAGCGCGTCGAGGTGCTGCGGCTGATCGCGCTCGTCAACGAGCAGCTCTGGATCGGCCATTTCGACCTCTGGTCGAGCGACAACGTGGTGATGTTCCGCCACGCGCTGCTGCTCACGGGCGGCGTCATCCCGACCCACCCGCAATGCGCGACCCTGATGAAGTCGGCGGTCGATGCCTGCGAGCGCTACTATCAGGCCTTCCAGTTCGTGCTCTGGGCGGGCAAGACGGCCCGCGAGGCCCTCGACGCCGTGCTGTTCGAGACCGAGGGCGAGGCCTAAGGATCCGTCACCCGCGATGACCGCCCCTGCACGTCTGCCCGCCTCCCTCACCCTCGTCGGCGCCGGCAAGATGGGCGGCGCGATGCTGACCGGCTGGCTAGAGGCCGGGCTCGACCCGCGCGCCACCACGATCCTCGATCCGGCGCCCTCGGAGGCGATCACCGCGCTCTGCGCGGAGCGGGGCATCGCGCTGAATCCGGCCGAGCCCGCGCCGGCCGCGGTGCTGGTGCTCGGCATCAAGCCGCAGGGGCTGGAGGCGGCCTCGGCGGCGCTGGCGCCGCTCGTGGGCCCGGACACGCTCGTCCTCTCGATCCTGGCCGGCAAGACCATCGCGGACCTGAAGGCGCGCCTGCCCGGGGCCCGGGCCGTGGTGCGGGCGATGCCGAACCTGCCGGCGAGCATCGGGCGCGGGGCGACCGGGGCGGTGGCGAGCCCGGAGGTCTCTGCCGATCAGCGCGCCGTCGCGGAGGCGCTGCTCTCGGCCGCTGGGCTCACCGAGTGGCTCGAGGCGGAGGCCGCGATCGACGCGGTCACGGCCGTCTCCGGCTCGGGCCCGGCCTACGTTTTCCTGCTGGTCGAGGCGCTGGCCGAGGCCGGCGTCGCGGCCGGGCTCGCGCCGGACATCGCGGGCCGGCTCGCGCGGGCCACGGTCACCGGCGCGGGCGCCCTCTTGGAGGCGAGCCCCGAGGAGGCGGCGCAACTGCGCCGGAACGTCACCTCGCCCGGCGGCACCACGGCCGCCGCGCTGGAGGTGCTGATGCGCGCCGACGGCCTCGGCGGCCTGATGCGCGAGGCCGTCGCGGCGGCCAAGCGCCGGGCGGGCGAGCTGTCGGGCTGATCGGTCCGGGCCATGCACTCTCCTTCCCCCGCAGAGGGGAACGGAAGCGGCGAGCTGACTAGCCCGAATGTCAGGACCGAGTGTGAGGAACCGGGAGCCTTTGGGGCGCAAAGCCGGGCCCTGAAGAAGACCTCAGCTGCTGCCCGGATCCGTCTCGTCGCGCTGCGTGCCACCGCCCTGCGGGCCCTTGCCCGGGTGGCCTTCCGTCTTCTCGTTCGGGTCCTTCACCGCGTCCGGGGCGATGTTGGCGGGCTTGTCGTCGGGCTTCTTGGCGTCGTCGCTCATGCACCCTCCTCGCGCTCGGGCTTGCTCAGGCCCCCGGCGACCTTGCGGTCGGCATCGGGGCCGCGGGCGGCTTTCTGGTCGGAATGGCCTCCGGACGAGCCGCCGAGCGCCGGCGGGGACTGGCCGGCGGCGCCCGCGTCCCAGCCGGCGTTGCGCTCGGCGTCGCTGCGGCCGCCCGACTCCATGTCGGTGATCGCGGCCTGATCCGGGGTCTGGCGGCCGCCGCCCGCCGGGGGCGTGCCGGGCGTGCCGACAGCGTCGTCGGGCTTGCGGGTGACGGTCTCGGGCTCGCGCGGGCTCATCAGCGCTTCCCGTCGTCCTGGCCGACCGCGGCGGTCGCGCGCTCGATCGCCTCCTGGGTGGCATCCGACTGTCCCGCGCCGCGCAGGCGGTCGAGGTTCGCCTCCGGCGTCTCCGCCTCCGTCGCGTCGGTGGCGTCCTGGCCCGGCGTGCCCGAGGCGATGCGGGCGGTCTCGGCCTGCCCCTGCGGGTCGCGCTTCAGGTCGTTCTGCGTTCGCTCCGGCACGCCGACGTCGCGGGGCGAGACCTGACCGAGGTCCTGGCCGTTTCGGTCGGCGTAGGCGTCGAATTCCTTGAGCGTCGGGCGCTCGCTGCTCGCTTCCGTCATCGCGGCTCCTGCATGTCTCTGGCCGGGACAACAGGCGCCGCGCAGCGAGGTTGCGTCCGCGGCAGGGTGCCGCCGCGGACGCGGGCTTGCCTCCTGGCCGATCCTTACTGGCCGATGCCCTCGAAGAGCGCCGAGGAGATGTAGCGCTCGGCGAACGAGCAGGCGACGGTGACGATGCGCTTGCCCTTGAACTCGGGCCGGCTCGCCAGCTCCAGCGCGGCCGCGACGTTGCCGCCGGTCGAGATGCCGCCCGGGATGCCCTCGAGCTTGGCAAGGTCGCGCGCGGTCTCGAAGGCGGTCTGGTTCGAGACCTTGAGCACGCCGTCGAGGATGTCGGTGTGCAGGTTGCCCGGGATGAAGCCCGCGCCGATGCCCTGGATCTTGTGGGGGCCGGGCTGGCCGCCGGAGATGACCGGGGAATCCTCGGGCTCGACCGCGAAGACCTTCAGGTTCGGCAGGCGCGGCTTCAGCACCTCGCCGACGCCCGTCACGGTACCGCCGGTGCCCACGCCCGCCACGAAGGCGTCGAGCTGGCCGTTGGTGTCGGCCCAGATCTCCTCGGCGGTGGTCTTGCGGTGGATCTCCGGGTTGGCCGGGTTCTGGAACTGCTGCGGCATCACCGCGCCGGGGATCGTGTTCAGCAGTTCCTCGGCCTTGGCGATCGCGCCCTTCATGCCCTGCGGGCCGGGGGTGAGCTCGAGCTCGGCGCCCAGGAAGGCCAGCATCTTGCGGCGCTCCAGCGACATCGTCTCGGGCATGACCAGGATCAGGCGGTAGCCGCGGGCGGCGGCCACGAAGGCCAGCGCGATGCCGGTGTTGCCCGAGGTCGGCTCGACCAGCGTGCCGCCGGGCTTGAGCTGACCGGAGGCCTCGAGCGCGTCGATCATGTTGACGCCGATGCGGTCCTTCACGCTGGAGATCGGGTTGAAGAACTCGAGCTTCAGCAGGATCTCGGCCTCGACGCCCCGCGCCTGGGGCAGCCGGTTCAGGCGCACCAGCGGGGTGTTGCCGATCGTCTCGGTGATCGAGCCGTAGACCCGGCCGTGCCCGACCTGTCGTGTCCCGGTGGTCTCTGCGCTGCCGGCCATTGCGATCTCCCTCTGTCGAACCGTCTCGGAGGCGGGCGCGCCGGATCTCGTCCCCGGGCCGCCCGCCGCGAAGGCAGGCGATATCGCGTCGCCTCGCGCCGGGCAATCGGGCTAACTTGAGGATTCGACAAATCTTTTCCCCGGCGCGGCGAGATCTCGCGATGCGGGGAAGAGTATTGCTGTGCGCGCCATCGAGGCTGGAATTTCGTTCTCCGGCGCCGGCCGGTGCTTCAGCCGGAGATCCGCGCGGCGAGGAGCAGCAGCGTCGCGGCGAGCGGGGCGGCGGCGGCGAGCCAGAGCGCGCCGGGATGCGTGCTGCGGGGGGCGACGAAGCGCGGATCGCGCGCCGCGCCGACGCGCAGGGGGGCCTCGCTCCCGAACCCGATCCTGCCGGCCGAGATCCTGTCCATGCACGCAACTCCGCCCGTGGATCACGGGCGGGAGAAGGCGGTCTCAGCGGTCAACGGGGGCTGAATCGGGCCGGACGAGCCGGCCGCATGGTCAGCGAAGCGTTAAAGCGCCCGGTCGAAGCGCAGCTCGCCGTTCGGGCTCTTCAGCACGAGCTGCGAGCCGACCATGTCCCACTGGGCGGCGGTGCGCAGGGCGACGAAGAAGGCCTGCTCGGTGGCGGCCAGCCCCTTGTCGCAGGGCTTCTTGGTCAGCGCGAGCGGGCCGACCGCGAGGTGCTGGTCGCGCAGCGGGAAGGCGGTGGCCGCGAAGGTGTTGCAGCCGCCGTAGCCGCGGGCGCGGTACTGCTTGTCGATGATGAAGCTCGGCCGGTCGCCGCCCGCGAAGGGCTTGCCGTTGATGCTCACCGCCGTCCAGGTGGAGTCGAGCGGAAAGATCTTCTCCGTCTGCTTCGTCGGCGGCACGTACTGGGGCTTCTTCTCCTCGCCGCCCGGCGTGCGGTTGGCGCGGCCGAAGCCCGAGATGTTCGGGCTCTGGGCCTGGACCGCGACGGCGGATAGGCCGGCGGCAAGAGCCGCGCAGGCCAGCGCGGCGGTCCGGATCGTTCTCATCGTTCACGCCCCTCTCGCTCGGCCGCCTCTCCGCCTGCATCAGCGGTCTGCGGGCCGAGCCGCACGTGGTTTCGCCAGGTGGTCCGCCAACACGTGGCTCGCCAAGCGGGCCGCGCGGGCCCACTGCACGCCACCGTGGATCGGATGCCAGATGGCCGGTTCGGATTCGGGACGTGCGCCAGCGCCAATCCGATAGAATTTCAGCACAATTATGGTCAAGGCGCGCCGGAGCCTGGGCGGGGCGCCGTCCCCGGCTTCCGCGCGCTGCGCCGCCCGGCGCGGAACCGAACCGCGCCGCATCGGCGTTGTGCGAGGAGCGAGATGCGGGAGACGGGTCGTGGCGGGATCGGACGAGGGCGGTCAGAGCGGGGCGACGAATCGGCCGATGGCGCCCGAGCAGTCGCGCGCGGCCCGCGGCCTGCTCGGCTGGTCGGAGGCGGATCTCGCCCGCAAGGTCGGCCTCGACGAGCGGCTCGTGCGCGACTTCGAGGCGGGCTACGGCGACCCGCCGGCCGGGCAGATCGAGGCCCTGCGCAGCGCGCTCGCGAGCGCGGGGGCCGTCTTCACCGACCTGCCCTCGCCGGGCGTACGCCTCGACGCCAGGGGCCAGGGCGAGGGCACGCGGCTGCAGGACCTGACCACCGAGAACGACCGCTAGGGACAGGCCCGTCGCGCGGGCCCCTCAGGCCGCATTCATCTGGCCGCTCCTAAGGACGGCGCATCTCGCCTCCGAGGGTGCGCCATGCGTGTCGACGACTTCCTCTCCGCCGCCGATCGACTCCCCGTCGCGGATCTCGCCACCCTGGTGGGCGCGGGCGGGATCGTGGTGGTGGCGCCGCATCCGGACGACGAGAGCCTCGGCTGCGGCGGCCTGATCGCGGAGGCGCGCCGGCTCGGCCGGCCCGTCCGCCTCGTCGTGGTCAGCGACGGTTGCGGCTCGCACACCCACTCGAAGCTCTACCCGCCGGAGCGCCTGCGCGCCTTGCGCGAGGACGAGACCCGGCGCGCCGTGGCCCAGCTCGGCATGGGCCCGGAAGACGTGACCTTCCTGCGCCTGCCCGACGCGCACGTGCCGAGCGACGGCCCGACAGCCCAGGCCGCCGCTGACGCGGTGGCCGAGGCCGCCCGGGCCTGCGGGGCGGGCGCGGTCTTCGTGACCTGGCGGCACGACCCCCACTGCGACCACCAGGCCTCGGCGGCGATCGTGGCGCTGGCCCGGCCCCGGCTCGGGACGGCCCGCCTCTACGAGTACCCGGTCTGGGGCTGGACCCTGGCGCCCGAGACCGAGGTGGGCCCCGAGCCGCGGGGCTACCGCCTCGACGTCTCCGCGCACCGGGCGGCCAAGGTGCGGGCGGTCAACGCCCACGCCTCGCAGACGACCGACCTGATCTCCGACGATCCCGAGGGTTTTCGCCTGGAGCCGCAGATGATCGAGCGGCTCTGCGGCCCGCACGAGCGCTTCGTCGTGGTCTGAGGGCGGAGCGGGTTCCCATGCGCACCAGCGTCATCACCCTGAACAAGGGCCGCCGGGCCCACCTCGTGCGCCTGCTCGAAGGGCTCGGGCGCGGCGACCACCCGGCCGAGTGCGTGGTGGTCGAGATGGGCGGCGACGACGCGCCCCTGCCCGATCACGGCTTCCCGCTGCGGCGGATCATGCTCGACGGCGACGGCCTGCCGCTCGCCGCTGCCCGCAACGCAGGGCGGCGGGCGGCATCCGCCGAGATCCTGATCTTCCTCGACGTGGACTGCATTCCCTCGGCCGACCTCGTCGCCGGCCTCGGGGCCCGCGCGGCCGCGCACGACGCGCTGATCTGCTGCGCGGTCTCCTACCTGCCGGCGGGCGCCGTGCGGGATGGCTGGCGGGCGGCGGATCTCGACGCGGCGGGGCAACTCCACCCGGTGCGCAGCTTTCCCGAGACCGGTATCGTGCCGGCGCCGCAGCCCGGCCTGTTCTGGTCGCTGGCCTTCGCGGTGCGGGCCGCGACCTACGACCGACTCGGCGGCTTCGACGAGGGCTTCGACGGCTACGGTGCCGAGGACACCGATCTGGCCTTCCGGGCGGCGGAGGCCGGGGTGCCGGTGCTGTTCGCCGCCGAGGGCCGCGCCTGGCACCAGCACCACCCGGCCTACGACCCGCCGGTGCAGCACGTCGCCGACATCGTGCGCAACGCCAACCGCTTCCACGCCCGCCACGGCTTCTGGCCGATGGACGGCTGGCTCGACGCCTTCGCGGGGCTGGGGCTGGTCGAGGCGGACCGGAGCGAGACGCTGGTCCTGCGCCGCCTGCCAAGCCCTGAGGAGATCGCGGCGGCGCGCCTGCCGGATTCGCGGCCGTTCTAGGGTCCGGAGCCCGATCCGTTCAACTGTGCGAGGGGCTGCTTGCGACCGATCTCGTTGAACAACTCGGGACTGGCCCGAAGTTGCACCGGGAGCCGCGCCTACCGGAGAAAGTCCTGTTACTGTATCGCTCAAGATACGTTGTAATCGCGGCATCGCTTCAACGACGAGCGGCAAGCATTCTCCGGCGACGTCTGCTGAGCGACGCTTGGCGTGCCGCCTGGGGGTTGTTCAACAATCGACCCGTTGCGGACCCTGGGAAGGTCCGCTTTCAGGCTGATTACTGAAGCAGAGCGCACCGCCGAGTCGACGGCTGTGCGGGGAACGGTTGGCGAGGGTCAGGATCGTACCGCTCATGCATGCGACCGCCATGGTCGCTATGTCATCGTCCGCGACGTGAGGCGGGCCGGTTCGACGCGTGTGTGCCTTACGGCAAGGGCTTAGGGCCGCTCCCGGACGCAGCGGAATTGTAACCCGTGCTAGCGGCGCACCATCCCGTATTCGGGACGCTGGGCGCGGCGCCAGCGCAGATAGGCCTGGTAGACTTCCTCCTTGTCGGCGGCGGCGCCCTGCGGCTGCTCGCTGAGGAACCGCTCGACCTCTGTCTGGGATGGCGTGTCCTCACGGTGGCTGTCGAGCCAGTCCTGCGCCGGCTGGAAGCGGGTCCAGCCCGGGACGGAGGCCGCGAGGTTCACCTCCCGCCATTTCGGGTGGTGCTGGGGCGCCAGGAACCGCTCGAACCGATCGAAGAAGGCGGTCGTGAAGCGCTCCAGCTTCCTGTACCGCTCCGAGCTCTTCGGATGATTGTAGACGCCAAGGATCGTGCCGACCGCGAGCGTCTCGACGGGTTTGGAGCCGTCAACGAGTTTCGGATAGTCGGCACCGGTCAGCGTGGCGGGCACGTAGGCCTCGCCGATCCGGTCACTATAGGGCACCGTTACGAGGTGGAACCTGCCGGCCGGCTCGAAGCCCGCGATGATCCCGACGGGTCTGGCAGCCACTGAGACGACCGCCTCAAGCTCGCCGCGGCGGAGCATCTCGAGAGCCGTCGGCTGGTCCACATTGACAGCCTCTACCGCGAGGCCGAGCTCGCGGAACATGGCGCGGCCGCTGTAATCCGTGCCGCTGCCCTTCACGTCGAAACTGACGCGCTTGCCCGCGAGATCACTGATCGCACTGATCTCCTTCGGGGCGATCACGTGGAGCTCGTCGTTGAAGAGCTTGGCGACGTAGTGGATCCGCTTCTCGATCTCCTTGAGGCGCTTGTCCTGGCGTAGCTGATCGAGGGTGTCGGTGCGCACGAAGCCGAGATCGACCCCTTTCAAGAAGCGGAGGTCGTAGGCGTTGGCTCCTGCCCCACGGCCCAGAATGGGCAGGATGCGGAGCTTGTCGCCGTCGTCGAGGACGAAGGCGAGATCGGCACCGGTGCGGAAGTAGGTCCCACCCGGCGTCCCGGTGACGATCGAGACTGTGTTGGCGTTCAGCGTCTCGCTGAGCGTTGCCTCGGTCGCCGAGTCCTGGGCTGCGGACCGCTTCTGCGCAGCGGCTTCTCGCGCCTGCCCGGCCTGCTCTCCAGCCAGGAGCAGGCCGAAGCTCATCACACAAGCCCCGATCCAGGCCATCGCGCAGGATTGGACTGCCCTCATGCTCCTCATCCCCATGCCCCTCGTCCCCATCGCCCTGCTCCCTCGACTTGATGGCTCAGCGCGCCGACTCGGCGACGCTCTTCGGATCGCGAAGTCCGGCCTCGGCCGCACGGGCGTAGAGCGCGCTTGCGCGCTCTGGATCGGGTCGCAGGCCGTGGACCCGCCAAGCGCGAAGCATTCGCGGATCGCAGGTCTGGGCGAGGAGGAAGGTCGCGCGCGCGTCGCCCCGCTCGACCAGATGTTCGAGCACGAGTCGGGCGCCGCTGATGTCGCCCGATCGGATGAGCCGCTCCGCCCGTGCCAGCAGAGCCGCGCTCTGGGGTGGTGCGGACGGGCTTGCCGCCTGTGGGGCCGCCGAGAGTGGTCCGCCAGGGGTTGGCGCGCGCTCGGCTGCGCCGGCGGGTGCGACGGCGGGACTACCGGCGATGGCCTCCCGCACCGGAGCGGGAGACCCGGTCTCGTGCGCCTGCCGCTGGAGCGGCCGGAGGGGCTGTGGCTCCGGCAGGGCGATCGCCGCCTGGTGGCGCGCGGCCGGTGCGAGGTTGGGCGCCTCGGCGCTCGCCACCGCGGGTCGGATGTCGGCAGAGGGTCCAGGCGAGGGCTCCGGCACGGCGCGCGCCGGTCTCGGCTGGACCCGTAGCGTGAAGACCGATCGCGCGATTGGCAGCGGGCGCCCCGATTCCGTGAGCGAAAGGGCCGCGACCGCCAGCGTGAAAGCGCCGGTCTGTTCTGGCTGCAGCGTGACGGTGAGTTCGGCGAGGTTCCAGTCCGTCACCTCTACAAGGGATCGCTCCTCGGTGGCGGTGACCATATGGGCCGCATCGCTGAGTCGCGCGCCCTTTGGTAAGCCCAGGATGTAGGTGCTCCCGTGGGGCCGACCAGCGCGGTGGTGCACCTCGACGAGAAGGGGAATGGCCGCGCCCTGCTCGC
Source organism: Methylobacterium gregans (assembly GCF_022179245.1). Classification (GTDB taxonomy): domain Bacteria; phylum Pseudomonadota; class Alphaproteobacteria; order Rhizobiales; family Beijerinckiaceae; genus Methylobacterium; species Methylobacterium gregans. The sequence continues at coordinate 69,362 of NZ_BPQM01000002.1, read as the reverse complement.
CGGCCACGTCCCTTGCGAAGACGCGCGGCTCGGCTAGGTCGGCAGCTCCCGGCCTCACCTCGTCCACCCGGACGGGCGCGGGAGTCTGGGCGCGTACCCCCGGGACGCTCCCCGCACAGGCATGAAAGGCAATCAGAGCGATCGGTAGGCGGATCCTGCGCGCATCCCAGCGATGCGGAACGATGGACATCACGATCGACATCGAGACCTCTCCAGCGGTCGACCGCACCGCGGCGTCCGGCCCGGCTTTGAGGTGCATCGCTCCGGCGCGCAGACACCGCGGACCACAACGTCAATTTTCGTCGTACGGCACAGCGCCTTGCTCGTTAACGACAGTCTTTGTTTCGCACGGATTCGATATTTTCATTAACATGTGCAACAAGCCATTGATGTTGCGCGATCCTGTGATCGACCATCCGACGGCCTGCTGCCGTCGCGGAGCTCAATGCCCGCGACTCACCTCGAACATCCCTTCGCACGGCCAAGCTGATGGCGTTTGGACCCTGGCGCCCCCGACCCACTGCCGCACGGGCAGGATGATGGCATCTGGCGGTCTGATCCTCTCCGCCGTCGTTCCGGGGCGCTCGCCGAGCGAGCACGGACCTGCAGGGGCGTGCGGAGCGTGCAATCCAAGAACACCGCAGTATCAGGACTTGCCGCTCGGGTGTTCATCGATCCCGGGCTCCGCGACCAAGGAAGCCTTGGCGGCCCCGGGATGACGGTGCGGAAGCGGGAGGCGCCATGCGCGGTCGCCCTGCCTCTGCCAGAGGAGGGAGATCGCGTTCATCCCCCCTGCGCCAGCGGCAGCTTCACCTTGACCATCCCGGCATCCTCCGGGTCCGGGTGCTGGCCGAAGCCGAGGCGACGGCAGACCGCGAGCATCGGGCGGTTCTCGGCAAGCACCGAGCCCTCCACGCAGGCGATGCCCTCCGAGCGCGCCCAGTCGATCATCAGCCGCATCAGCGCGTAGGCCAGACCCGTGCCGCGGGCCTCCGTCCGGACCAGGATGGCGAACTCGCCGCTCTCGCCGTTGGCGTCGGCGTGGAGCCGCACCGCGCCGAGCATCCGGCGGCCCTCGTCGGTGGCCGATTCATCGAGTGCCACGAACGCGATGGCGCGGGCGTAGTCGAGCTGCGTCAGCCGAGCCAGGAAGGCGTGGCTGAACTCGCGCACCGGCGCGAAGAAGCGCAGGCGCACGTCCTCCGGATCGATCGTGGCGAAGAAGGCGCGGAACAGCGGCTCGTCCTCGGGCCGGACTGGGCGCACGTGGATGGCGCGGCCTTTCAGCGACATCGTCCGCATCCAGGCGGTCGGGTAGGGGCGGATGGCGAAGCGCGGATGGCCGCGCCCGACCCGGCGATCAGGGTAGCCGCGCCCGATCCGCACCCGCGCGTCGAGGGCCACGACGCCGGTCTCGTCGGCCAGGAGCGGGTTGATGTCGAGCTCGCGCACCTGCGGCAGGTCGGCGGCGAGCTGCGAGAGCTTGACGAGCGTCAGCGCGATGGCGCGCGTGTCTGCGGCCGGCACGTCGCGGTAGGCCTCGAGGCGGCGCGCCACGCGGGTGCGCGAGATCAGGTCCTCGGCAAGCCCCAGATCGAGGGGCGGCAGGCCGAGCGCCCGGTCGTCGATCACCTCGACCGCGGTGCCGCCGCGCCCGAACACCACCACGGGCCCGAAGGTCGGGTCCTCGGCGAGCCCCGCGATCAGCTCGCGGCGGCGCCCCCGCCGCACCATCGGCTGCACGGCGAAGCCCGTGATGCGCGCCTCCGGCCGCTCGCGGCGCGCCCGGGCCAGGATCGCCCGCGCCGCGCCCCGCACGTCGGCCTCGCTCACGAGGTCGAGATGCACGCCGCCGATATCGGATTTGTGCACCACGTCGGGCGAGACGACCTTCAGCGCCACCGCGCCGCCGGCGGCGATCACCGGCCAGGCGGCGGCGGCCGCCGCGTCGATGTCGGGGGCGAGCGTCAGGGGCACCGAGGCGATGTCGTAGGCCTCCAAGAGCTCCATCACCGAGATCGGGTCGAGCCAGGTCGCGCCCTGGCGCAGCGCCCTGGCGACGATACCGCGGGCGGCCTGGGTGTCCGCGTGGAAGTCGCGCGGCAGCGAGTCCGGCGTGCGCATCAGGTCGTCCTGCGCCTCGCGGTAGCGCACGAGGTGGAGGAAGCCCTCGATCGCCTCGGAATCCGTCGAGAAGCGCGGGATGCCGGCGGCCGAGAGCGCCGCGCCCTCCGCCTCGTCCGCGCCCAGCGAGACCGCGAAGACCGGCTTCTTCCGCGTCGTGCCGGCGCGCGCCGTCCGCACCGTCCCGGCCACCGCCTCGGCCACCGCGGCGGCGTTCGAGCGGGCGGTCGGCACGTGGATCGCCAGCACCGCATCGTTCTCCCGGTCGGCCAGCAGCGGCGTCAGCGCCGCCGCGAAGGCCGGCCCGTCGGCGTCGATGCCGAGATCGATCGGGTTCTCGGCCCTGAACCCGGCCGCCGGCGTCACCGCGGCGAGCGTGCCGCCGCGCTCGGCCAGCCTGTCGGCGGCGAGCTGGCCGACGCCCCGCCCGTTCGTCAGGATGGCGAGCCGCCGGCCCGGGAAGGGCCGCTGGCGCCCCAGCGTCTCGACCGCCGAGAACATCTCGTCGAGATCCTGCACGGCGAGCAGCCCCGCCCGCCGGAAGGCGGCGGCGTAGACGGCGTCGGGCTTGGCGAGCGCGCCCGTATGGGTCTCGGGCGCGTGGCCGCCGGCGGCCGTGCGGTCGGGCAGGTGGCGCCCGCTGCGGAGCACGACCACGGGCTTCGAGCGCGCCGCCGCGCGGGCGGCCGACATGAAGCGGCGGGCGTTGTCGATCTGGTCGAGGCAGAGCAGGATCGCCCGGGTGCGGTAATCGCCCGCGAAATGGTCGAGGCAGTCGGCGACGTCCACGTCGCAGGCGCTGCCGAGCGCCAAAGCCGCCGAGAGCCCGATCCCGTGCCGGCTCGCCCAGGCGACGATCGCCGCCGCCACGGTGCCGGAGGTCGAGACCAGCGCGAGGTCCCCCGCCTGCGGCATGTGGGCGAACAGGCTGACGTTGAGGCGGGCCGAGGGCACCACCAGCCCGGCGCTGTCGGGCCCGAGCAGGCGCAGCCCGTGGGCGCGGGCGAGTCGCCGCGCGCGCGGGCCCGGGTCGTCCGGGCCTGTGCCGAGATGCGCGGTCAGGATCGCGGCCGCACGAGCCCCGATCCGGCCCGCATCCGCCACGATCTCCGGCACGGCGGCGGGGGGCGCGGCGATCACCACGAGGTCGGGCGTCTCGGCGAGGTCCGAGACCTGGGCGACGCAGGGGTAGCCCGCCACGCTCGCGTGGCTCGGGTTGACCGGAAGGACGCGGCCCGGGAAGCCCGCCGCCCGCAGGTTCTCCAGCACGGCCCGCCCGAGCGAGCCCTCGCGCTCGCCCGCACCCACCAGGGCGACGGTGCGCGGGTTCAGCAACGCGTCGAACCGATAGGTGCTCAAGGCGGCCGCTCCCGTCCGCGGGCCGGAGCCCGCTTCCCGTGCCAGGCCGAGCTGCGGAGGCAACGCGGCTTAGGCCTTGTTTTTACGTCGTTTCTCTCGCCGGACCTGTGACCGCTCCGGCGCAGGATGCTTAGCCCATCGCCGCCCCGGATGCACCTGTGCCCGGTCGCCCGCGGTTGCCGGTGCCGGGCGCGTCCGCGGCCGGATCCTGTTGTTCCTGCAACAGTCGAGGCCTCTTTAGAGCGCCTCCCGCTTTTCATGGTTGCTTTAATAGAGCCGAAACCATAGTACCCCGCGTGGGACAACCTTGAATGTAGCGCCTGTTTCAGGGCGGCCCGCCGCCGCGTGGCGGGCCACGTGTTGTCTTCGAGGGGGGAGAGCCCGGGAATGCGTACCGAGACCGGCTTGGAGCCGGATTACGTCGTTCTGACAACAGAGATCGTCTCGGCCTTTATCAGCAGAAACGCGGTCGCGCCGGCCGAGCTGACGGCCCTGATCGGCACGGTCCACGCAACCCTGAGTCAGCTTGCCCGCGGGTCGGAGGCCGGGACCGCGCCGGCCCTCGTCCCGGCCGTGCCGGTCAACCGTTCGATCCGGCCCGAATACCTGATCTGTCTCGAGGACGGAAAGAAGTTCAAATCCCTGAAGCGCCACCTGCGCGCGCGCTACAACCTCACCCCGGAGCAGTATCGGGAGCGCTGGAACCTGTCGCCCGACTATCCCATGGTGGCGCCGAACTACGCCGCCGCCCGCTCGGACCTCGCCCGCGCTATGGGGCTCGGCCAGCAGCGCCGCAAGGGCCGGGGCGGCAGCGGGGCCTAGCGCGCGATCCACAGGGATCGGGGGCATCCGCGGCACTGGGCCCGCGGCCGTTAGAGATCGGGCAAGCCCCGGCTGCGAAGACCGTCCGGTCGCGCGGTCCGCCGCGGTCTTGCCTGCTCTCCTACCCGTTCTCCCGCCCGCTCTCCCGTGAGGGTTCATGCCCGGCCAGCCCAGCCTCGTCGCCCGCCTGTTCTGGACGAGCGTGGCGGGCCTCGGCCTCGGCCTCGTCTACGGCCCGCCCGCTCTGGCCGCGACCGTGGCCGGGCTGGGCCTCGTCGTGCTGCGCCATCTCGGCCGGCCCGGCCGCTTCCGCTCCCGGGTGCGCCGGATCGCGCGCCGGCACGCCGAGACCCTGGCGCTGCGCCGCCGCCAGGAATGCTTCGTGGACGCCTACGGCAACGAGATCCGCGACGGCTGGCTGCGCGAGTGCGACTACTTCCTCGACCGCACGGTCATGCCTCAGCTGGAGGCGCGCTTTCCCGACTATGTCGCCACGCGCCGGGCCGAGGCGCTGGCGATCGTCGAGGCGGTGGCCGAGGCCGCCGACGTCCCCGAGGAGGACGGCCCGCCCGAGGACGGGATCGGCTACGAGCTTTTCTGCCTGGGGCGGCTGAAGGCGGCGGGCTGGCGCGCCCACCCGACGCCCGCGAGCGGCGACCAGGGCGCCGACATCGTGGCGACGCGCGGGCGCACCCGCCTCGTCGTGCAGTGCAAGCGCTACGGCAAGCCCGTCGGCAACGCCGCGGTGCAGGAGGCCGCCGCCGCTCGCCGCTACTGGGAGGCGCAGGCCGCCGCGGTGGTCTCGAACGCGGGCTTCACGCCCGCCGCCCGCAAGCTCGCCGCCGCCACGGGCGTCGCGCTGCTGCACCACGACGCGCTCGGGACGCTGGCGGAAGAAGATCTGCTGGCGGAGGCGTGAGGTCGGCCGGGGCGCCGCCCCGGCACCCCGCCGAAGGGACTCGTCCCTTCGGGATCCCGGAACCTCAATCCGTCTCGCCGTCGAGCCCGAGCCAGTGGCGCCCGTCGCGGGCCAGCAGCGCGTCCGCCTCCTCGGGCCCGTCGCTGCCGACGGGGTAGAAGGCGACGTCGGCCTGCGGCCAGCCCTTCAGCAGCGGATCGACCGCCGCCCAGCCCGCCTCGATGTTGTCGGCGCGCTGGAACAGGGTCGCGTCGCCGGTCATGCAGTCGTAGAGCAGCGTCTCGTAGCCGACATTCGGCTGGTTCTTGAAGAAGTCGGCGTAGCGGAAGCTGGTGCGCACCCGGCCGATGCGCATCTTCGGGCCCGGCACCTTCACGTTGAGCTCGGTCGCCGCGCCGTGCTGCGGGTCGATGGTGATGCGCATCACGTTCGGCGTCAGCGGGTCGATGCCGTGGCCCTCGAACAGCCGGAAGGGCGCGGGCTTGAACAGCACCGCGATCTCGGTGCGCCGGCTCGCCATGCGCTTGCCGGTGCGCAGGTAGAACGGCACCCCGGCCCAGCGCCAATTGTCGATCTCCAGCTTCAGCGCGACGTAGGTCTCGGTCACGGAATCGCGCGCCACGTTGTGCTCGTCGCGGTAGGCCGGGAGATCGTGCCCGTCGAGCCGCCCGGCCGTGTACTGGCCGCGCACCGCATCCGTCGGCGGGATCGGCTTCACGGCCTCGGCGAGCTTCGCCTTCTCGTTGCGCACCGCCTCCGCGTCGAAGGAGTTCGGCGGCTCCATCGCCACCATGCAGAGCAGCTGGAACAGGTGGTTCGGCACCATGTCGCGCAGCGCCCCGGTGGGCTCGTAGAAGCCGCCCCGCTCCTCGACGCCCACCGTCTCGGCGGCGGTGATTTGCACGCTGTCGACGTATTCGCGCCGCCAGATCGGCTCCAGCATGCCGTTGGCGAAGCGCATCGCCATGATCGACTGCACCGTCTCCTTTCCGAGGAAGTGGTCGATCCGGTAGAACTGGCTCTCGTCGGCGCATTTCAGGATGCGGGCGTTGAGGGCCTTCGCGGAGTCGAGATCCTGGCCGAAGGGCTTCTCGATCACCACCCGGCGGAAGGCGCCGTCCGTCTGGCGTAGCAGGCCGGCCTTGCCCAAGCCCTCCACCACGCTGCCGAAGAAGCGCGCGGCGACCGCGAGGTAGAACACCACGTTGTCCTGCAGCCGCTCGCCGAGCGCCGCGAACAGGGCCGGATCCTCGAAGTCGCCTTTCAGGAAGTGGATGCGCTCGCGCACGAAGCCCCAGCTCTCCGGGTCGATGCGGTCGGCGTGGAACTCCGAATCTGGGTCCTTGGCAAAATCCTCCAGCGCCTCGGAGAGCGCGCTGCGCAGGCCCGCGTCGGTGTTGTCGTTGTGGTCGACGCCGAGGATGCTGAAGTCCTGGTCGAGCAGGCCGCCGCCCGCGAGATTGTAGAGCGAGGGCATCAGCAGGCGCTTGGTCAGGTCGCCCATCGCGCCGAAGATCACCAGGGTGCAGGGTGGTGCCGGTGCGACGCCGCAGGCGGCATCGTCCTTCAGTTCGGCCTCGTTCTCGGGTTCGGGCATGGTCGGGCTCCCGCACGCGCGGCCGGGCAGGGGACCGCACTGCAAAACTGCACCGTCAACAAGGTGGGGGTGCGGGTGTTCCGGGTCGCCGATACGCGCGCCTGGCCGGGTCAGGGACCCTTCCCGTCAGGACGCCTGCCCGCCCCCGGGTGCTGCGCGTGGCCCTCGCCCAATCTCTATCGAAAGTTGCGGGATATGATGCAGAACAATTTATGCGATATAACGGGTTTAATCATTGCTCAATCAATCAAAAGTAAGTGATGTCCCTATACGGGGGTCAAGAAAATGTGGTTTCGCCGCGCTCTATTGTCTTCCTGCTGCGCCCTGCTCGTCTGCCTCGGGACGGCGCGGGCGGAGGCTCAGATCTCGGACACGCTCAAGGAGCCGTACAGGCGCCCGAGCGCGATCCCGTTCCCCGAGTCGGCGCCCTACGCGCCCCAGATGGCGACGCTCGGCAAGATGCTGTTCTTCGACCCCCGCCTGAGCGGCAAGCAGAACCTCAGCTGCGCGAGCTGCCACAACCCCTCCTTCGGCTTCGAGGTGCCGGTGCCCGGCGCGATCGGGGCGACCAACAAGCCGCTGCCGCGCAAGGCGCCGACCGTGCTCAACGCGGCCTGGACGCCGGTGCTGTTCTGGGACGGCCGCGCCCCCGACCTCGAGACGCAGGCGGCGGGGCCGATCACCGCCGATGCCGAGATGGACGGCAAGTTCCCCGAGATCGTCGCCCGCCTCAAGGCCACGCCCGAATACGCCGCCTGGTTCGGCCGGCTGTTCCCGCGGGACGGCGTCACGCAGGCCAACATCCTGACGGCGATCGCCACCTACGAGCGCACGATCGTCTCGGGCTGGGCCCCCTTCGACCGCTGGATCGAGGGGGACGCGACGGCGATCTCCCCGGCCGCGCAGCGCGGCTTCGCGCTGTTCACCGGCAAGGCGGCCTGCGCCAGCTGCCACAGCGGCTGGAACTTCACCGACAACAAGTTCCACGATCTCGGCATCCCGACCCGCGACATCGGCCGCGCCGCCTTCGAGCCCGACAATCCCCTGGCCAAGCACGCCTTCAAGACGCCGGGCCTGCGCAACCTGACCTACCGCGCGCCCTTCGGCCATGCCGGCCAGTTCCCCGACCTCGAGGCGATCGTCGCGTTCTACGAGACCGGCGGCCTGGCGCGCCCCTCGAAATCGCCGCTGATGAAGCCGATCAGTCTGACCGGCGAGGAGCGGGCCGACCTGCTGGCCTTCCTGCGCTCGCTCACGGCCGAGCAGACCCGCACCGCGCTGCCGAACCTGCCGAACTGAAAATTTGCCGAACTGAAGCCTCTTCCTCCCGTCCGACCGCACGGCTCTGGGGCCGGCGGAGCGAGGTCCGCCATGCCGAGATTTCCCGCGAACGGATCCCTGTCGATCCGGTACCAGATCCTGCTGCCGCTCCTCGGCTTTCTGCTGCTGGCGGGATTGATGGCGGCGATCACCGGCCTCGTGGGCCTGAAGGTCTCCGCGGACCTCTCGGCGCTCGCCGAGCGCACGGTGGCGGCGAACGAGGCGAGCCAGGCCGCCCGCGACCGCTTCCGCCGCGCCGACGCGGTGGTGGCCCGGGTGACCGCGATGACGGACCTGCTCGACATGGCACCCGTCACCGCCGAGTTCCGGACGGCCGCCGACGCCCTCGGCGGGCTCTTGGGCGAGCTGCGCGCCGCGGCCCTGTCCGAGCGGATGGGCGCCGTGGCGCAGGCGGCGGACGCGGAGGCGCGGCAGTGGCGCGCCGACGCCGAGGTGCTGCTCGGCCTGAGCCCGGCCCGGGAGGTGCCGACGCTCGAGCGGATGGCCCGGCACAGCGAGCGCCTGCGCCAGCACTTCGACGAGGCGGTCGCCCTGGCGGGCGCGGATGCGCGGGCGCAGATCCGCGCGACCGAGGCGGCGGCGGGCGGACAGATCTGGACGATCCTCGGCCTCGCGGGCGTCGTGGTCCTGGTCGGTTCGGGCACGGCGTGGTGGCTCGCCCGCAGCCTGTCCCGGCCCATCGTCGATCTGACGGCCGCGACCACGCGGCTCGCCGAGGGCGATACCGGCGTGGTGCTGGCCGAGGGCCGGCGCGACGAGATCGGCGCGATGATCGCCGCCGTGCGGGTGTTCCGGGACACCATCCTGCGCAGTCGCGCCATGGAGGCCGAGACGGCCCAGGCGGGCGCCGCGGCCGAGCGCCGCGCGATGGTGAACGGCCTCGCCGACAGCTTCGAGCGGCGGGTCGGCGGCATCGTCGGCCTCGTCGGCGCCTCGGCCGGGCAGCTCCAGGCGACGGCCGAGGGCATGAGCACGAACGCCCAGGAGACGGCGGACAAGTCCGGCCGCATGAACCGCGCCGCGGGCGAGGCCGCGGCCAACGTCGACACCGTGGCGGCCGCCGCCGCGCAGCTCGGCGCCTCGGTCGAGCAGATCGGCCGGCAGGTCCAGGGCTCGGCGGGCCTCGCCCAGACCGCGGCCGCCGAGGCCGGGCGGACCGCCGAGGTGGTCCAGGCGCTCAACGGGGCCGCCGCCCAGATCGGCGACATGGTGGCGCTCATCACCCAGATCGCGGGCCAGACCAACCTGCTGGCGCTCAACGCCACGATCGAGGCGGCGCGGGCCGGCGAGGCGGGGCGCGGCTTCGCGGTGGTGGCCGCCGAGGTGAAGGAACTCGCCAACCAGACCGCGCGCGTCACCGAGCAGATCACCGCCCAGATCGCGCGCATCCAGGGGGCGACCGGCGAGGCGGTCGGCGCCATCGGGGGCATCACGGGCCGGATCGGGGAGATCAGCGCGGTGGCCGTCGCGATCGCCGCGGCGGTCGCGGAGCAGGGCGCGGCCACGCAGGCGATCGTGCGCAACGTCGCCGAGGCGGCGTCCGGCACGCGGCAGGTCTCGGGCCACATCACGGGGGTCGCCCAGGCGGCCGGGCAGACCGGACTCGCCGCGGATCAGGTCCTCGCCGCCGCCGCCGGCCTCGCGCACCAGTCCGAGCAGCTGAAGGACGAGGTCGCGGCCTTCCTGGTGAGCGTGCGCGCGGCCTGAGGGGCGCCGCGCGGGTCGCGGATCACTCCTCGACCCGCACCGCCGGGCTGAGGTCGATCGGCAGGCGCGCACCCTTCAGCTCGGCGTCGCTCGGCAGGGCGCGCGCGTCCCAGCCGCCGCCGAGCGCGCGGATCAGGGTGATCGCCGTGGTGAAGCGGTTGAGCCGGATCTGGAGCGCGGCGACCTCGTTCGTGAGCTGCAGGTTCTGGGCGGTCACGACCGTGGTGAAGTTCTGGGTGCCGGCCCGGTACTCGTTCAGCGTGATCTCGACGGCGCGGCGGGCCGAGGTGACGGCCTCGTCCTGCGCCGCCTGCTGGCGGGCGAGGATGCGCACCCCCGCGAGCCCGTTCTCGACCTCCGCGAAGGCCGCGAGCACCACCTGCCGGTAGTTGGCGACGGCCGCCTCGTAGCCCGCCCGCGTCGCCTGAAGCGCGGCCGAGCGGGCGCCGCCGTCGAACAGCACCTCGGTGCCGGCGGCCGCCACCGACCAGACCTGGTTGGTGGCCGACAGGAGCCCGTTGCGGGTCGCCCCCGAGATGCCGCCCGAGGCCGAGAGCGTCACGGTCGGGTAGAAGGCCGCGACCGCCACGCCGATCTGCTCGCTCTGCGACTGCACGAGGCGCTCGGCCTGGGCGACGTCCGGGCGGCGCTCCAAGAGGTCGGACGGGATGCCGACCGGCACCGCGGGCGGGCGGTTCGGCAGGAGGTTGACCGGCAGCGTGAGCTCGGAGGGCGGGCGCCCGATCAGCGTCGCGATGGCGTGCTCGAAGGTCGCCCGGGTGAGGCCGACCGCGACCGCGGAGGCCTGCGTGGTCTGGACCTGGGTCTGGGCGGTGATCACGTCGGAGCGGGCGGCGACGCCCGCGTTGTACTGGTTCTCGGTGATCTGGAGCGTGCGCTTGAAGTTCTCGACGTTCTCGTTGAGCAGCTTCTGCAGCGAGTCGGCGTAGCGCAGAGAGAAGTAGTTCGCCGCGACCTCCGCCTGGATCGCCAGCCGGGTCAGGGCGAGCTGCGCGGCGTCGGCCTGGGCCAGAGCCGTCTGGCTCTCGAGATTGCGCCGGATGCCGCCGAACAGGTCGAGCTCCCAGCTCGCCTGGCCGAGCAGCGCGACGCTGGTGCGCTCCGTGCCGGCGATGCGCTGGCGGGTGATGGAGGGCGCGCCGACGACGGTCGGGTAGAGCGCCGCGCGCGCCTGCTCGACGATGGCGCGGGCCTGCCGGTAGGCGGCGACCGACTGGCGGAGCGTCTGGTTGTCGACGTCCACGAGCCGGATCAGCCGGTCGAGCGCCGGATCGTTGAACACGCGCCACCAGTCGCCGCGCTCGGCGTGGTCGTTGGGGGCGGCGGCGCGCCAGTTCTTCTTCGCGGCGACCTGCGCCACGCTGTCCTCGCGGGCGCCGCCCTGCTTGAAGGCGAGCGGGGTCTCGACCGAGGGGCGCGAATAGTCCGGGCCGACGACGCAGCCGGTGAGGGCGAGAAGCATGAAGCCCGCCGCAAGCAATCGCCACTGGCCCGCGCTGCGCGCAGGCCTCTTCGCAGCCTCCGACACGCTCACTCCCCCGCCTGCAGCACCGCGGGTCCGCCCCGCCGGCGGCGCCGGGCGTTCACCCGGTGCCGGAGCCGGTCGAGGGCGAGGTAGACGACGGGGGTGGTGTAGAGGGTCAGGATCTGGCTCACGATCAGGCCGCCCACGATGGCGATGCCGAGGGGCTGGCGCAGCTCCGCGCCCTCGCCGCCGCCGACGATCAGCGGCGCCGCCCCGAGGAGTGCGGCCAAGGTTGTCATCATGATCGGGCGGAAGCGCAAGAGGCAGGCCTCGGTGATCGCCTCCGCGGGCGCGAGCCCGCGGGTGCGCTCGGCGTCGAGGGCGAAGTCGACCATCATGATCGCGTTCTTCTTCACGATGCCGATGAGCAGGAACACCGCGATGAGCGCCACGATCGAGAACTCGGTGCCGGTGACGAGGAGCGCCAGCACCGCGCCGATGCCGGCCGAGGGCAGCGTCGAGAGGATGGTGAGCGGGTGCACGAAACTCTCGTACAGGATGCCCAGCACCGCGTAGACGGCCAGGATCGCGGCCAGGATCAGCAACGGCTGGCGCGAGGCCGAGGACTGGTAGTTCTTGGCCGCGCCCGAGTACGAGCCGTGGATGGTGGCCGGCAGGCGCAGCTCCGCCATCGCCCGCTCGATCGCCGCGGTCGCGTCCGACAGGCTCTTGCCCGGCGCCAGGTTGAACGAGATCGTGGTCGCCACGAACAGGCCCTGGTGGCTTACCTGCACGGGGGCGTTGCCGGTCTCGAAGCGGGCAAACGCCGAGAGCGGGATCATGGTCTCCTTGGCGGAGGAGACGGGCGCGGCCGAGGAGGCGCCGCCCTTCGAGGCCGCGATGGCGTTGGCCGCCGCGTTGCGGGCGGAATCGGCCGCGATGGCCGAGGCGGTGTCGGTCGTCGTCGCGGCGCCGGTGGTCGTCGCGTTGACGTTGGCGGTCCCGCCCGCCGCCACCGTGCCGGCGACCGCGTTGGTGGTGGCCGAGCCCCGCGCCTTGCCGCCCGAGGTCGAGACGAAAATCTGCTTCAGGCTCTGCGGCGTCTCCAGGTAGCGCGGGTCGATCTCCATCACGACGTGGTACTGGTTCAGCGGGTTGTAGATCGTCGAGACCTGCCGCTGGCCGAAGGCGTCGTAGAGGGTGTTGTCGATCTTGTCGGGCGTGATGCCGTACCGGAAGGCCGTGGCCCGGTCGATGACGATACGGCTCTCCAGGCCGCCCTCCTGCTGGTCGGAGGTGACGTCGGAGAAGGTCGGGTCCTTCTGCAGCATCGCGACGAGCTTGGGGGCCGCCGCGTAGAGCTCCTCGGCCGTGTCCCCCTGGAGGCTGTACTGGTACTGGGCGAAGCTCTGGCGCCCGCCCATCTGCAGGTCCTGGCGCGGGAAGACGTAGAGCCTGGCGCCCGCCACGCGCGCGAGCTTCGGGCGCAGCCGGTTCATCACGGTCGCGATCGGGTCGCGCTCGGCGCGGGGCTTCAGGCCGATGAAGGCGTTGGCCGAGTTCGTGCCGCGCCCGCCCGTGAAGGCGACGACGCTGTCCACCGCCGGGTCCGCCTGCACGATTGCCGCGGCCTCGCGCATCTTCTTCTCCATGGACTGGAACGAGATGCGCTGGTCGGCCTGGATGCCGCCCATCATCTGCCCCGTATCCTGCTCGGGGAAGAAGCCCTTCGGCACGATGACGTAGAGGTAGACGTTGAGGCCCACCGTCGCCAGCAGCGAGAGCAGCACGAGGCGGGGATGGCGCAGGGCCACCTCGAGGCTGCGCGCGTAGGCCCGCAGCATCGCCTCGAAGCCGCCCTCCAGCGCCCGCAGCACGATGTTCGGGCGTGCCGCGTGCCGCTCGGGCCGGAGCAGCCGGGCGCACATCATCGGCGTGGTGGTGAGCGAGAGCACCAGCGAGATCAGGATCGCGAGCGACAGGGTGAGCGAGAATTCGAGGAAGATGCGCCCGACGAGGCCGCCCATCAGCAGGATCGGCAGGAACACGGCGACGAGCGACAGGCTCATCGAGACCACCGTGAAGCCGACCTCGCGCGCGCCCGCGAGCGCCGCCTCGACGCGGGACTTGCCCATCTCGATGTGGCGCTGGATGTTCTCCAGGACGACGATGGCGTCGTCCACCACGAAGCCGGTGCCGATGATGAGCGCCATCAGCGACAGGATGTTGAGCGAGAAGCCCAGCAGGTACATCGCCGAGAAGGTGCCGACGATCGAGATCGGCACCGCGACCGCCGGGATCAGCGTTGCGCGGGCCGAGCGCAGGAAGGCGTAGACCACCAGGATCACCAGGGCGACGGCGATCAGCAGGGTCTCCTCGGTGGCCGCGAGCGTCGCCCGGATGGTGGCGCTGCGGTCGCCCGTGAGCTTGATCTCGATGCCCCCGGGCAGCGCCGCCGCGATCTGCGGCAGGGCCTCCTTCACGCCGTTGATCGTCTCGACGACGTTCGAGCCCGGCTGCTTGTAGACGAACAGGATCACGCCCTGTCGGCCGTTGACGAGGCCGAGATTGCGCCGGTCCTCGACCCCGTCCCGGATCTTGCCGACATCGGTGAGGCGCACCGCCGCCCCGTTGCGGTAGGCCACCACGATGTCGCGGTAATCCTCGGCCTTGCGGCCCTGGTCGTTGGCGTAGAGCTGGTAGCGGCGGTCCCCGACGTCGATGTCGCCCTTCGGCGAGTTGGCGTTCGCCGACGCCAGCGCCGCCCGGATGCCCTCCAGGCCGATGCCGTAGTTGAACAAAGCGGTCGGATCGAGCTCGACGCGCACGGCCGGGAGCGAGGAGCCGCCGATATCGACGTTGCCGACGCCCGGCAGCTGCGAGAGCTTCTGCTGCACGACCGTCGCGGCGGAATCGTAGAGCTGGCCCGGCGTCAGCGTGTCCGAGGTCATGCCGAGAATGATGATCGGCGATTCGGCGGGGTTGAACTTGCGGTAGGTCGGGTTAGTGCGAAGGGCCGTGGGCAGGTCGGCGCGCGCGGCGTTGATCGCCGCCTGCACGTCGCGGGCGGCCCCGTCGATGTCGCGGTTGAGGCCGAACAGCAGGACGATGCGCACCGTGCCGAGGGAGCTCGTGGACGTCATCTCGTTGACGTCGGCGATGGCGCCGAGCCGGCGCTCGAGCGGCGCGGCGACCGTGGTGGCCATGGTCTCGGGGGAGGCGCCCGCCATCTGCGCCTGGACGAGGATGACGGGGAAATCCACCTGCGGCAGCGGCGCCACCGGCAGCTTCAGGAAGGCGAAGATGCCGGCGAGCAGCACGCCGATGGTGAGCAGCGTGGTGGCCACCGGGCGCCGGATGAAGGGCTCGGAGATGTTCACGGGAGGGAGCTCCCCGCGCCGCGCGCCTTCCCTCCCCCCTCTGCGGGGGAGGGTGGGCCGGCCGTCAGGCCGGGTCGGGAGAGGGGAGCGACGCTGCCGGACAGATCGCGACCCTGCCGCGCCGCAACGGCCGCCCCGACCGCATCGAGGACGAGACTGAGATTGCCGAGCACGAGATCGTTCGGGAAGCGCAGGATCTCAAAATCCTGGGCGCGGAGCCAAGCATCGCGCGCGGCATCGCGGTCGCGGCGCTCGGCCGCTCCATGTGGCGCTCCGTCGAGTTCGACGATCAGGCGGGCGGAGGCGCAGAGGAAATCGGCGATGTAGGGCGGAAGCGGAACCTGCCGCCGGAACTTCAGCCCGCGGAAGCGTCCGCCGCGCACCTGCTGCCAGAACGCGTCCTCGGCCTTGGTGCGAAGCTGGCGCTGCTCACGGGCGAAGGCGCGCAGGTGCGGGGTGGGCTTGGCGGGCTGCCCTGCATCACGGTCGGCGCTCGTGCCGGAAGCTGGGGTCCCCTCTCCCCCCCTGCTTCGCAGGGTACCCTCCCCCGCAGAGGGGGGAGGGGGATCCGCGGGGATGTGGCGCCGAATCACGGCAGCGCCTCGCTCGCGCCGAGATCCGGCCCCCGCCGCCCCGTGACGCGGCGCTCCAGGCGGTCGAAGGCGAGGTAGATCACGGGCGTCGTGAACAGCGTCAGCACCTGGCTGACGATCAGGCCGCCCGCGATGCAGATGCCGAGCGGCTGGCGCAGCTCGGAACCGACGCCCGTGCCGAAGATCATCGGCAGGGCCGCGAAGAGGGCGGCGAGCGTCGTCATCAGGATCGGGCGGAAGCGCAGCAGGCAGGCCTGGTAGATGGCCTCGCGCGGGTCCATCCCGTCCTCGCGCTCGGCCTGGAGCGCGAAGTCGATCATCATGATCGCGTTCTTCTTCACGATGCCGATGAGCAGCACGATGCCGATGATCGCGATGATGTCGAGGGAGAGCCCGAACAGCATCAGGCCGAGCAGCGCCCCGATGCCGGCCGAGGGCAGCGTGGACAGGATCGTGATCGGGTGGATGAAGCTCTCGTAGAGCACGCCCAGCACGATGTAGACGGTCACGATCGCGGCCATGACCAGGAACAGCTCGTTGCCGAGCGCCGCCTCGAAGGCGAAGACCGAGCCCTGCGGCACCACCCGGAAGGAGGCCGGCAGGCCGATCTCGGCCTTGGCCCGGTCGATCGCCGCGATCGCCTGCCCCAGTGCGGCGCCGGGCGCGAGGTTGAACGACACGGTGGTGGCCGGGAACTGGCCGAGATGCGAGATCAGGAGCGGCGCCCGCCGCTCCGAGACCCGCGCCACCGCCGAGAGCGGCACCTGCCCGTTCGTCGCGGTCGAGGAGGGCAGGTAGATCGTGTCGAGGCTCTCCAGCGTCCGGTGCAGCGCCGGATCGGCCTCGAGGATCACCCGGTACTGGTTCGACTGGGTGAAGATCGTCGAGATGATGCGCTGGCCGAAGGCGTCGTAGAGGGCGTTGTCGATGGTGGCCGGCGTGATGCCGTAGCGGCCGGCGGTCGGCCGGTCGATGGTGATGTAGGCTGCCAAGCCCTGGCCCTGGTAGTCGTTGGCCACGTCCGCCACCACGGGCGAGCGCGCCAGCGCCTCGGTGAAGCGCGGCACCCAGGTCTCGAACTCCTCCAGTTTCGGGCTCTCCAGGATCACCTGGTACTGCGTGGCCGAGACCGCGGTGTCGATGGTCAGGTCCTGCACCGGCTGCAGGAACAGGCGCACGCCGCCGATCTCGGCGCTCGCCCGGTTGATGCGCCGGATGATCTCGGAGGCGCCGGCCGTGCGCTCTTCCCGGGGCTTCAGGTTGATCAGGAAGCGGCCGGAATTGAGCGTGACGTTCGAGCCGTCGACCCCAATGAACGAGGTCAGGCTCTGCACGTCCGGGTCCTGCAGGATCACCCGTGCCAGGGCCTGCTGGCGCTCGGCCATCGCGCCGTAGGAGACGGACTGGTCGGCCTGGCTCACGCCCTGGATCACGCCCGTGTCCTGCACGGGGAAGAAGCCCTTCGGGATGACCACGAACAGGTAGGCCGTCAGCGCCACCGTGCCGAGGGTAACGACGAGCGTCAGGCCCTGGTGGGCCAGCACCACGCGCAAAGCCCGGCCGTAGGCCGCGATCGTGCCCTCCGTGGCCTGCCGGCCGAGGTGGGCGAGCCGGCCCTCGCGCCGGTGCGCCCGCGGCTCCGGCTCGTGCTTGAGCAGCCGCGCGCAGAGCATCGGCACCAGCGTCAGCGAGACCACCGCCGAGATCACGATGGTGGCCGCCAGCGTGATGGCGAACTCGTGGAACAGGCGCCCGACCACGTCGCCCATGAACAGGAGTGGGATCAGCACCGCGATCAGAGACACGGTGAGCGAGATGATGGTGAAACCAATCTCGCGCGAGCCCTTCAGGGCCGCTTGCAGCGGCGACTCGCCCTCCTCGACGTGGCGGGCGATGTTCTCGATCACCACGATGGCGTCGTCCACGACGAAGCCCGTCGCGATGGTGAGCGCCATCAGCGAGAGGTTGTCGAGGGAGAAGCCGTAGAGGTCCATCACCGGGAGCGCGCCGATCAGCGAGAGCGGCACCGACAGGCTCGGGATCAGCGTCGCGGAGAGCGAGCGCAGGAAGAGGAAGATCACCATCACCACGAGCGCGATGGCGAGCCCGAGCTCGAACTGCACGTCGTGCACGGAGGCGCGGATCGTGGTGGTGCGGTCGGTGAGCAGGCTGATCTGCACCGCCGCGGGCATCGAGCCCTGGAGCTGGGGCAGGAGCGCCTTGATCTTGTCGACGGTCGCGATGACGTTGGCGCCGGGCTGGCGCTGGATGTTCAGGATGACGGCCGGGGTCTCGTCGGCCCAGGCGCCGAGCTTGGTGTTCTCGGGCGCGTCGACCACCTCGGCCACGTCCGAGAGCCGCACCGGCGCGCCGTTGCGGTAGGCGATGATCGCGTCCCGGTAGGTCGCCGGGTCGCGGATCTGGTCGTTGGCGTTGATCGCGTAGGACTGGGTCGGCCCGTCGATGTTGCCCTTCGGCGTGTTGACGTTGAGGTTGGTGATGGTGGTGCGCAGGTCGTCGATGTTGAGCCCGTAGGCGGCGAGCGCGCGGGAATTGAAGCGCACCCGCACGGCCGGGCGCTGGCCGCCCGAGATGCTCACCAGGCCGACGCCCGCCACCTGGCTGATCTTCTGGGCGAGGCGCGTCTCGGCGAGATCGCGCACCTGGATCAGCGGCAGGGTCTTGGAGGTGAGGGCGAGCGTCAGCACCGGCGCGTCGGCCGGGTTCACCTTGGCGTAGATCGGCGGCGCCGGCAGGTCGGAGGGCAGGAGGTTGCCGGCCGCGTTGATCGCCGCCTGGACCTGCTGCTCGGCGATGTCGAGGGGCAGATCCAGGCTGAACTGGAGCGTAATGACCGAGGCGCCCGCCGACGATTGCGAGGTCATCTGGTTGAGGTTGGCGAGCTGCCCGAACTGCCGCTCCAGCGGCGCGGTCACCGCCGAGGTCATCACCTCGGGGCTCGCGCCCGGATAGAAGGTCTGGACCTGGATCGTCGGGTAATCGACGGACGGCAGGGCCGAGACCGGCAGGTTCAGGTAGGACACCCCGCCGACGATCAGGATCGCCAGCATCAGGAGCGTGGTGGCGACCGGCCGCAGGATGAAGAGGCGGGAGGGGTTCATGGCAGGGCTCCCCCGCCGAAGCTCTCCCTCCCCCCGCTGCGGGGGAGGGTACCCTGCGAAGCAGGGGGGGAGAGGGGAGCGACGGTGCAGGATGTGGTTCTGCCCTGCATGAAGGCCGTGCCCATACCGGAAGCCGGGCTCCCCTCTCTGCGGGACTTCGTCCCGACCGACCCCTGCTCACGCAGGGGCCACCCTCCCCCGCAGAGGGGGGAGGGGGCGTCGGCGGTGAGCGCGCGTCCCATCGGAATCACTGCGCCTGCCGCCGACGGCCCCGGCGCTCCCCGCCCTCGCTCGGGCCCGCGGTGGGCGTCTGGGCCGGCGCCGCCTCGGCCGCGTGACCCGCCTCTCCGGACGGTCCCCCCTGCGCCGTCGCGCCGCTCGTCACCCGCACGGGCGCGCCCTCGCGCAGGCGGTCGGTGCCGTCCGTGACCACCCGGTCGCCGGGCTTCAGGCCGGACAGAACCACGGTGCGGGTGCCGTCGGTCTCGCCGGTCTTGATCGGCCGGACCGTGACCTTGCTGTCCCCGTCCATCAGGTAGACGTAGGTGCCGGGCGTGCCCTGGAGGAGCGCGGCGTTCGGCACCAGGGGGGCGTCCTTCACCGTCTCGACGGTCAGCTTGGCGTTGACGAACTGGTTCGGGAACAGGGCCTCGTCGTCGTTCTGGAACAGGGCGCGCAGCTTCACGGTGCCGGTCGTGGTGTCGATCTGGTTGTCGACCGTGTCGAGGCGGCCGGTGGCGATCTCGTGGGCGTCGCCCCGGTCGTAGGCCCGGACAGTCAGCTTGGCGCCGGCCCGCACCTGCCGCATCACCCGCGCGACGTCGTCCTCGGGCAGGGTGAACACCACCGAGATCGGGTGGAGCTGCGTCACCACCACGATCGCGGTGTTGCCGGCCGTGACGTAGTTGCCGACATCGACCTGGCGCAGGCCGACGCGCCCGTCCACCGGCGAGACGATGCGGGTGTAGGTGATGTTGAGCCGCTGCTGATCGACGAGCGCCTGGTCAGCCGCGACCGTGCCCTCGTTCTGCTTCACCAGCGCCCCTTGCGTGTCGACGTTCTGCTTCGAAATCGAGTCCTGCTGCGAGAGGCGCCGGAAGCGCTCCAGGTCGAGCCGCGAGTTCTGCAGCAGCGCCTGGTCGCGGGCGAGCTGGCCCTGGTACTGGGCGAGCAGGGCCTCGTAGGGGCGCGAATCGATCTGCGCGAGATAGTCGCCCCGCTTGACCATCTGGCCTTCGCGAAAACCGATCTCGGTGAGGTAGCCGCTGATCTGCGAGCGCATGGTCACGGTGGCCAAGGGCGTCACCGTGCCGAGGCCCTGGAGCACCACCGGGACGTCGCCGGTCGTCACCGCGGCGATGCCGACGGCCTGCGGCATGTCGTGGGGGCCGCGCCCCCCGCGCCCGCCACGGCCGGAGGTGGCCGCGACCTCGCCCTCGGGCTTGGACTGCCGCGCCTCGTACCAGCGGTGCCCGACCGCGCCGAGCCCCAGCAGGGCCAGGACGAGCAGCATCCAGCGCAGCGGGCGGAAGCGCCGCCGCGTGGGGGCCGAGGGCGTCTCCGGCTGGAAGGCCCGCGCCCGGTCGGTGCGGATCGGTGAACTCTCGTTCATGCCCTGTGAGAACTCTTACATCCCGCGGCCCGCCCCGGCCGCTCTCCCCCGTCCCGCGCGCGGCGGCCGGCCCATCATCCTGCGCATATGGGCGCGAAACGCGCGATGCCGGACCAATACGGTGTCAGTACGGCGCCGACGTTTCGCGCATATTGCCGGATTCGCCCGCCGGCCGGTCCGCGCCGTAGTAGCGCACCACCGCGCGGAAGGCGGCGTCGGCCGGAATCACCGGCAGAGCGTGCCGCAAGGCGAGACCCAGCAGGCCGGTCGCGAGGGCGAGGAGCAGGCAGGTCCGCATCGGGGTCCGCTTCGATCGTGTCCCGGGGCTTGTAGCCCGGATCGACCGCGGACGCGAAAAGGGCCGCCAACGGATTGGCGGCCCTATCCACGACCGGAGCGGCGCTTCAACGAGGCTGGACGAGGGGGCAAAGTCCCGCCCCGCGAAGCGCCGCCCCAGCCGTGTGTCAGGACAATCGGCTCACGACTGATGAAAGTCAACAATCGTCAGCGCGCCCGGCCGGGCGTGGACGGTGCAACGTGCGGTGGCGCACGTGGGCGTTGCGTTTCCCGGCTCCCGCGCACCCGTGGTAAGGGCGAGATCGCCCGCCGCGCCCTGCTCACGAGCCGCGTCCCCATGAGCCGCCCCGTCAATCCGGTCTTCGCAGACCTGCCGACCACGGTGTTCGAGACCATGTCGGCGCTTGCCCGGGCGCATGGGGCGATCAATCTCGGGCAGGGCTTCCCGGACGATCCGGGCCCGGACGACATCCGCGCCGTCGCCGCGCGGGCGCTCGTCGAGGGCTACAACCAGTACCCGCCGATGATGGGGCTGCCCGCCCTCCGCGAGGCGGTCGCGGCACACTACGCCCGCCACCAGGGGCTCGAGCTCGATCCGGTCTCCGAGGTGATGGTGACCTCGGGTGCCACCGAGGCGCTGGCCGGGGCGCTGCTCGCGCTGGTCCAGCCCGGCGACGAGGTGGTGCTGTTCGCACCCATGTACGACGCCTACCTGCCGCTGGTGCGGCGCGCGGGCGGCGTTCCGCGGATCGTGAACCTGCAGCCGCCGGACTTCCGCCTCGCCGAGGACGCGCTCGACGCGGTCTTCTCCGAGCGCACCCGGGTCGTGATCCTCAACAACCCGCTCAACCCGAGCGCCACGCTGTTCGGGCGGGACGATCTCGAACGGCTCGCCGGGTTCTGCCGCCGCTACGACGTCACGGCGATCTGCGACGAGGTCTGGGAGCACGTGGTCTTCGACGGCGCCGCGCACGTGCCCCTGATGGGCCTGCCGGGCATGCGGGCGCGCACGGTGAAGATCGGCTCGGCCGGCAAGATCTTCTCGCTCACCGGCTGGAAGGTCGGCTTCGTGATGGCCGACGCCGCCCTGATGCGGGTGCTGGCCAAGGCGCACCAGTTCCTCACCTTCACCACGCCGCCGAACCTGCAGGAGGCGGTGGCGCACGGGCTCGCCAAGGAGGACGGCTACTTCCGCACCATGCGTGCCGGCTACGCGCGCTCCCGTGACCGGCTGGCCGCGGGCCTCGCCGCGCTCGGCTACCCCGTGCTGCCGGCGGGGGCGACGTGGTTCCTCAACGTCGA
Organism: Methylobacterium gregans; assembly: GCF_022179245.1. Lineage (GTDB taxonomy): Bacteria > Pseudomonadota > Alphaproteobacteria > Rhizobiales > Beijerinckiaceae > Methylobacterium > Methylobacterium gregans. The sequence goes on along the minus strand of NZ_BPQM01000002.1, from coordinate 47,701 downwards.
TATCGGCGCGCTGGGCCACACCAACGACGTCGCCTTCTGCGAGGATCTGGTGCGGCGGCACGGCGTGGCGGCGATCCCCGTGAGCGCCTTCTACCCGGACGGGTCGGTGCGCAGCCTCGTGCGCCTGTGCTTCGCCAAGTCCGACGCCACCCTCGACGCGGCGCTGGAGCGGATGGCTGGAGCCCTGGCGAGCGCCGCCTGAGGGGCGGAGCTCCGCATCCCTGGATGCGAGACCCTAGCCCGAGCGGTCGCATCCTTGCGGCACCGCGGGGCCGGGGCCACATCCTGGGTCATGAGCGCAACCCGGATGACCCCGATGGACTTCACCGAGGCCCGATCCCGGACCGGACGGCCGCAGCCCGACCTCCGCCAGGAGGCGTTCCAGGGCGCCTTCCGGCAGGCGGCCGGCCGGCTCTCGCTCGCCGACGCCTCGCCCGAGGCGAGCCTTGTCCGGCTGGAAGCCTTGGCGCACCTCCTCGACTCGGCCTTCCTGATCCCCGGCCTCAACCGGCGGGTCGGCCTGGAGGCGGTGATCGGCCTCGTGCCGGTGATCGGCGACATCGCCGGCATGGTGATCTCGTCCTACATCGTCTACGAGGCGAAGCGTCTCGGCGCTCCGCGCTGGCTGATCGGCCGCATGGCGCTGAACGTCGCCTTCGACGGCGCGATCGGCGTGGTGCCGCTGGCCGGCGACCTGTTCGACGCGGCCTTCAAGGCCAACCGGCGCAACGTGCGCCTGCTGCGCCGCTGGCTGGAGCGCAGCGGCAAACTGCGCCCGAACGAGATCGAGGGCACGGCCGTCCGGCTCGACGGCTGAGCCCTCCGTGAAGGAGGGGCGGAGCCGTTGAACGAACACACCCGGCCCGACCCCGCCCGTCCCGCCGAGGCCGGGGCGCTCGCCGTCCCGGTCACCGCTCCGGTCGCCGCCCCGATGCCGGGCGCGCAGGCCCCCGTTCTGCGGCCGGGGGGTGACGAGCCCTTGGACGAGCTGCTGGACGGCCCGCCCGCCGAGCCGCCCGCCGCCCCCGCCCGGCACGGCTTCCTCTCGCCGCTCAACCGGCGGCGACTGCGCAACTTCCGCGGCAACCGGCTCGGCTACTGGTCCTTCCTGATCTTCACGGCGCTCTTCGTCGTCAGCCTGTTCGCCGAATTCATCGCCAACGACCGGCCGATCCTCGTCTCCTACAAGGGCGAGTGGCTGACGCCCGTCTTCGTCGACTATCCGGAGGAGAAGTTCGGCGGCTTCCTGGCGCAGACCGACTACCGCTCGCCCGAGATCGCCCGGGAGATCGCCGAGAACGGCTGGGCGCTCTGGCCGCCGATCCCGTTCTCCTACAACACGATCAACAACGACCTGCCGACGCCGTCCCCGTCGCCCCCGACCTGGATGCTGACGGATGCGCAATGCAAGGCCGCCGCGGAGGCGCGCGGCGGCAGCACCTGCCGCGACATCCCCTGGCACTGGCTCGGCACCGACAACACCACCCGCGACGTGCTGGCGCGGGTGATCTACGGCTTCCGCATCTCGGTGCTGTTCGGGCTGATCCTGGCCGCCGTCTCCTCGGTCATCGGCGTGATCGCGGGCGCGGTGCAGGGTTATTTCGGTGGCTGGGTGGACTTGAGCTTCCAGCGCTTCATCGAGATCTGGGGCGGGATCCCGACCCTCTACCTGATCATCATCATCTCGGCCTTCATCGCGCCGGGCTTCTTCGTTCTGCTCGGCATCATGCTGCTGTTCTCTTGGGTGGCGCTCGTCAGCGTCGTCCGGGCCGAGTTCCTGCGGGCGCGCAATTTCGAGTACGTGCGCGCCGCCCGGGCGCTCGGCCTCTCGAACCTGCGGATCATGACGGTTCACCTGCTGCCGAACGCCATGGTGGCGACGCTGACCTTCCTGCCCTTCATCCTGAACGGCTCGATCACCACGCTGACCTCGCTCGATTTCCTGGGCTTCGGCCTGCCGCCGGGCTCCCCCTCGCTCGGCGAGCTGCTGGCGCAGGGCAAGGACAACCTCAATGCCCTCTGGCTGGGGCTGACCGCCTTCTTCGTCATCGCCGCGATGCTGAGCCTGCTCGTCTTCGCGGGCGAGGCGGTGCGCGACGCCTTCGATCCGCGCAAGACCTTCTCCTGAAGACTGTCTCCTGAAGATCCTTTCCTGATAGCCGGCTCCCGGGCGGCCGTGGCCGTCCCGGCCGCGCCACCTCTTCGGGATGATCCGGATCGCGCGCGGCGTGCGCGCAGTTCCGCCGCGCGGGGTTGCCGCTTCGACAGCAATGCGCCGGACGAAGCGATGCGGGATCCGGGAGTGCGCCCGTCTTTGCCCGCACAGACCGCGCGGATGCGGTCGCATCCGTTATAAGAGCGAGCCGAAGCAAAGGCTTAACAATCTCCCGGCGCACGAAAAGCAGGGCCCCCGTGCGCGGTTAACATTCACCTCGATGAGACGGCTGGAATGGGCATCCCCGATACCAACTGATGCCACCCGATCGAAGCTCGGCCGGCACGTTGTTCGGTGATATCGGGTCTAATCACAAGGAAATGTCATTTGATCCTTGCTTTCCGAGGCAATTAACATAACTCGGGTTGCTGGGGGTGCCCTGCATCAAGGGTTATTGCACGAGGGACGCACGAATGTCGGAAACCGCAGCACTATCGCAACCCAGCTACATCGAGCGTACCGTCGACGTCGTCGCGGCCTATGTCTCGAACAACTCGATCCCCACGACAGAACTGCCGGCCCTCATCGCCAGCGTGCACGAAGCCCTGCACGGGGTCGCGGCTGGAACCTCCAAGCCGGAGGTCGAGGCTGTCGAGAAGCCGAGCCCCGCCCAGATCCGTAAGTCGATCCGCCCGGACGGACTGGTCAGCTTCATCGACGGCAAGTCCTACAAGACCCTCAAGCGCCACCTGACCAAGCACGGCCTCGACCCGCAGAGCTACCGCGAGCGCTACGGCCTGCCGGCGGATTACCCGACCACCTCGGCGAACTACTCGGCCCAGCGCTCCGCGCTCGCCAAGAGCCTCGGGCTCGGCCAGCCGGGCCGCGCCGCCACGGCTCCCGAGCCGGAGCCCGAGCCGACCCCTGAGCCGGAGCCCGCTCGCGGCCGCCGCAAGGGCACGACCGGCGCCAAGGGCCGGACGCGCAAGGCGACCGAGGCGGCTTGAGGCGCCTGGAAGCGTCCTGAGATGTCTGTCGCGCGGGCCGACCGTTCGGCTCCGCGCGCCCGCCGCCTCACAAGGAGGCGCGTCGGCCGAGAAGCCAGCCACGCGCCCGCGCCACCAGCGCCGGGCGCGCCTGGTCCGCCTCCTCGGCGTCCAGCATCGGCGAGGCCGCCAGCGCCGCCAGGTAGGCGGTCTCCGTCTCCCGGCAGATCCGCAGGGCCGCGTCCGCGGCGAGCACGGGGCTCGTGAGGGTAGCCTGCAGGGCGAAGTTCCGGTCGAGGCAGCCGCGCCAGGACGCGTAGTGCCCGCCGGCCTCACCCGCCTGCGCTGCGCCCGCGAGAAGGAGCAGGAGGGATCCGGCGAGGCTGATATGTCGGATCATGGTGAAGACGCCGCTCAGGTTAAGCGGCAGTTTCGCGCGCGAAGCCTTAAGATCCCGCTAACCCTCGCCCGTCCGGACCCGTCCCGGATCGGGGATCAGCGGTTGGCCGTGGTGACGGGCGAGGAGACGCCGCCGAGGGAGACCCAGGCGGTAGCCTCCTGGCTCTCGCGCTTGACGAAGACGTAGCCGGTGCGGTGCCAGGGCAGGATCTGGCTGGTCTTGTTGTCGAGCACGAGGTCGCCGCGATCGGTGATCAGGGTGAGCACGGCGTGGCCCTCGCCCTTCTCGTCGATCACCACCGTCATGCGCATGGCGCGCTTGGGCAGGCCGGCGGCGGCCAGCAGGTGGCGCTTGAGGAGCTGGAAGTCCTCGCAATCGCCGATGCCGTCCTCGGCGAGGTCCCAGCGGTCGGGCGTGCCGAGATGGTCCTGGTCGGTCATCGCCTGCACGCTCTTGTTCACGCGCTTGTTGACCGCGACGATCGTCGACCACAGAGCCGGCGTCAGGCTGATCCGCGCCGGCTCGGCCCGGTCCACCGCGCACTCCGCCGCGTAGCCCTGGCAGAACGTCACCCACGCCGCGATCGGCTTGGCCGCGCCGGTCGGCTGGGCCACGCTCGCCACGCTCGGCAGCGCCGCGAAGGTCTGGGCGTCGGCGGGTGCCGCAGCCGCGAGAGCCAGGGCGAGGCCCGCTGCCAGGAAGCCCGCGCGGCTGCCGCGCCCCCGGGCCGTCGCCACATCCCGCCGCTTCGAAACCGGGAACCGCATGGCTTTTGATCCAACCCGTTAAGCTCTCGTTAACGAAAGCTCGCACGGGTCCGGCCGCGCGGCAATCGGCGCCTTAACAAAAGGTTAACACTGTGGGCAAGTCGGAGCGGAAGAGCCTGCCCGGACCCGACCGGGAGCTGTGCCGGACCTTCGAAGGCGCGCGAGAGCGCGGGCGCGGGCGACGTTCCCGGGTACTGCGGTCGATGGCCGGGACCGGTGCCGTTTCGGCGAGCGGTAATGTGCGAGCGGAGTCGGCGGGCCGCCCGGCGGCCACCGGAGCGAGACCGAGGGCCTCGCTCCGCGCGGCCGGGCGCCGAACGCGGCGTCCTAAACCGCCGGCGCGTTGTGGATCTGCTCGAAGTCGAGCGCGGCCGTGTCGATCACGATCTGCGTGCGGCTGATCACCTCGAGCTTGCGCAGGATCTCGGAGACGTGGGCCTTCACGGTGGAGTCGCCCACCTGCAGCTCGTGCGCGATCTGCTTGTTGAGCTTGCCCTGGCGGATCATCATCAGCACCCGCAATTGCTGCGGCGTCAGGCGGGCGATGCGCTCGGGGAGCGGCGCCTTGCGTGATTTCGGCCCCGCGGCCGGCGCCTCGGCGAGCCCCGGCGGGATCACCAGCGCGCCGCTCAGCACGTCGCTGATGGCGCGCGTCAGCGTCGCCTTGTCGACCGCCTTCGGCACGTAGCCGGCGGCGCCGTGCTGAAGCGCCTCGCGCATGATGCGCGGATCCTCGTGGCCCGAGACGATCAGGATCGGCACGCGGGGAAAGCGGGTGCGCAGTGTGACGAGCCCGTCGAAGCCGCTGATCCCCTGCATCGAGAGGTCGAGCAGGACGAGGTCGATGCCGCGGTCCTCGGCGAGGCGCGCGGCCGCCGCCGCGATCCCGTCGGCCTCGTGCAGGACGGCGTCCGGATAGGCGAGCCGGATGGCGCCGGCCAGCGCGTCGCGGAACAGGGGATGGTCGTCGACGATCAACAGCTGCATGGGCGCGCTCCCACCGCGCTCGGCCGTCCCGGGTGAGGGGGATCGACCGGGCGCCATTGTCCATGATGCGCGGGGGCCGGACAATGGCGGCCGGATTGGCCATTGGGTGGAGAGCGGACCGCCGGGATCCGCGCCGTTGCACGCATCGATCGCGCGCGACATACTCTTGCTGCGAGAACGGGCAGGACATGCCCGCCGCAGTGACCGGACGGGGGTGGAGACGTGGGGCAGGGTACGCGGATGCGCGCGCATCTGTGCGGTATCAGGACCGCCTGGACCGGGGCGGCATCGCCCGTGGCGGCCGCTGCCGAGATCGCGCGCGCTGTCGGTCCAGGTATGGATGGCGGGCTGGCCCAGATCGTCCTGTTCTTCTCGCCCGATTACGATCCCGAGACCCTGCTGCGCGCGCTCGAGGCTGCGCTGCCGGGTGTCGCGATCGCCGGCTGCACCACCTCCGGCAACATCTGCCCCGAGGGCGGGCTCGACCGCGGCCTCGTGGCGATCGCCTTCCCGGTCCAGGGCTTCCGCATCGTCTCGACGCTTCTCGACGGGATTGACGATCTCGACGTCGAGCGTACGGCCTCGACCGTCCGGGCGCTGCGCCGCAGCCTCAACCCGCGCGGCGAGACGGTGCCCGAGCGCTGCTTCGCCCTCTCGCTGATCGACGGCCTCGCCAACGCCGAGGAGACGGTGGTCTCCGGCATCGCCTGGGCGCTCGACGGCATCCCGCTCGTCGGCGGCTCGGCGGGCGACGACCTCACCTTCCGCGACGCGGTGGTGCTGCACGGCGGGCGCATCCACCGCCGGGCGGCGGCGCTGATCCTGGTCGAGACCGACTTTCCGGTTCAGATCTTCAAGAGCGACAATTTCGAGCCAACCGAGAAGAAGTTCGTCGTCACCGCCTCGGACGGCGAGCGGCGCATCGTGCACGAGCTCAATGCCGAGCCCGCCGCGCGGGAATACGCCATGGCGGTCGGGCTCGACCCAGAGGGGCTCTCGCCGATGAGCTTCGCCGCCTACCCGCTCGCCGTGAAGGTCGGCGGCGAGTATTTCTGCCGCTCGATCCGGCGCCTCAACCCGGACGGCTCGTTGAGCTTCTTCTGCGCCATCGACGAGGGCGTGGTGCTGACGCTGGCCGAGCCGCGCGACATCGTCGCGACGACGCGGGACGAGCTGACCCGGCTCGACGCCGCGCTCGGCGGCATCGACCTGATCATCGGCTTCGAGTGCGTGCTGCGCCGGCTCGATGCCGAGAGCCGGCAGGTGCGCCAGGGCATCGCCGACCTCTATCGCCGCTTCAACGTGGTCGGATTCGAGACTTACGGCGAGCAGTACCGGGCGATGCACCTCAACCAGACCTTCACCGGCATCGCCATCGGCAAGCGGGCCCAATGAACGCGCATGTCGAGCCGGTCCGGGAGCCCGAGACCGAGGCGGATCTGCGCCGCCGCGTTGCGAAGCTCGAGCGCATCAACGCCGCGCTGATGGCCTATGTCGAGCGCTCGACCGACCAGCAGGGTGGCGCCTACGCGCTGTTCCAGACGGCCATCACCCTGGAGGGCCGGGTCCGCAGCCGCACCGAGGCGCTGACCGGGCTGATGCGGGACCTCGAGAATTCGAACGCCGCGCTGGTGGCCGCCAAGGAGGAGGCCGAGACCGCCAACCGCTCGAAGACGCGCTTCCTCGCGGCCGCCAGCCACGACCTGCTCCAGCCGCTCAACGCCGCCCGGCTCTCGCTCTCGGCGCTGGCCGACCTGCCGCTCGCGCCCGAGGCCGGTGCCATCGCGGGCCAGGTCGAGCGCGGCCTTCAGACCATCGAGGACCTGATCAAGACGCTCCTCGACATCTCGAAGCTCGACGCCGGCATCGTCCGGCCGGAGGTGCGGGCGCTCGCCCTGCCCGACCTTCTGGCGGAACTCGCCGAGAGCTTCCGCCCGTTCGCCGAGCGCAAGGGCCTGCGGCTCGCGGTGCGCTGTCCGGACGTCACGGTGGCGAGCGACGGCGTGCTCCTGCGCCGCATCCTGCAGAACCTCGTCTCGAACGCGGTGCGCTACACCGCCTCCGGCGGCGTGCTGCTGGTCGCCCGGCCCCGCGGCGGCGCGATCCGCATCGACGTGATCGACACCGGCTGCGGCATCGGCGCGGAGGAGCGGACCCTCGTCTTCGACGAGTTCTACCGCGGCGGCGGCAAGGGGAGCGGCCCGGAGGGACCGGGCGAGCCGGGCCTCGGCCTCGGCCTCTCGATCGTGCGCCGCATGGCGGCGGCCCTCGACCACCCGCTCGACCTCGCCTCGCGGCCCGGCCACGGCACCAGGGTCTCGCTGACCCTGCCGCTGAGCGAAGCGCCGGTCGAGCCGAGGCCCGCGCCCGCGCCCGTGGCGACGCGCCTGTCGGGTGCGCATGTCCTCATCGTCGAGAACGACGCCTCCACGGCCGAGGCGATGCGCCGCCTCCTGCAAAACTGGGACGCCGAGGTCTCAGCCTTCCGCGACCTCGGCGAGGTGCGGGCGGCGCTTGCGGCGGGCCTGCGCGAGCCCGACATCCTCGTCCTCGACTACCACCTCGACGACGGCGCCTGCGGCCTCGACGTGGCCACCTATCTGCGCGCCGTCTGCCCCGCTCCGCTACCGGTGATCCTGACGACCGCCGATTACGCGCCGGAGATCGAGGCGCGGACGGACCTCCTCGGCATCGAGCTGATGCGCAAGCCGGTGAAGCCGGCGCAGCTGCGCTCGCTGCTCACCTACATGCTGGCGTGAGCATGCTGGCGTGAGGCGGTTCCTGAGCGACCGGCGCGCCGCAGCCCGAAGGAGACGCGGATCCCCTCTCCCATAGGCAGAGGCGGCGCGGTCGCGGGCTGTCGGCTCCCGCCATGGATGCGCGATGGGACGCCCGGACCGGTGCGGCGATTGCGGGCGCGCGGCAAAATGCTACGGTCCGGCGCGCGCCGCCGGGATTCGGGCGCGGCGCGGGTGACGCAGAACAGCCGCGGAGCAGGTCATGGCGCGTTCGTCGAGGCTCCGGCGCCGATGGGCCCTGCTCGTGGGCGCCCTCGCTCTGGCGGCCCCCGTCCCCACACCGGCCTCGGCCCAGACCCCACCCGCACCGGCGGCCCGCCTCACGGCGAAGCCCGCCCCGAAGAAGAGCTTCGTGCGCGAGGATCTGGCCAGCGCCGGCGTGCGCCTGGAGGCCGCCCTCGCGGCCGAGGCCCGGGGCGGCGGGCGCAATCCCGCCCAGGCCCGGCGGGACGGCGAGGCCTTCGTGCAGGCGGGCCGCCCGGCCCAGGCGCTGCCGCTGCTGGCCGCCGCCCTCGTGGCCGAGCCCGCCGACCCGCAGAGCTGGCTCGCCTACGCCCGGGCCGCGGACGCTCTCGGCAACGACGAGCAGGCCGGCCCCTACAGCGAGCGCTACCGCCGCCGGCAGGCCGCGCTGGCGGCCGCCTACACGGCCTATCTGCGCGCGGGCACGCCGCAGGCGGAGGCGCGGGCGCTGGCCTTCCTGGGCGAGGCGCAGGGACGGCAATCCGCCTGGCGGCCGGCGCTCGAGGCCTACCGGGCGAGCCTCGCGCTCGACGACCAAGCCAATGTGCGCGAGACCTACGAGGAAGTGCGGGCCGAGCACGGCTTCCGCATCCTCGACTACAAGGTCGATTCGGACGCCGCCGCGCCCCGCGCCTGCTTCACCTTCTCGGAGGCGCTCGCGCCCAAGACCGACTTCGCGCCCTTCGTCGCCGTGGCCGGCGCGGCGAACGCCGCTGTGACGGCTGAAGCGCAGCAGGTCTGCGTCGACGGGCTGAAGCACGGCAGCCGCTACAGCATCGTGCTGCGCCAGGGCCTGCCCTCCGCGGTCGGCGAGAGCCTCTTGAAGGCCGCCGATTACGAGATCTACGTGCGCGACCGTGCCCCCCAGGCGCGCTTCACCGGTCGCAACTACGTCCTGCCGCGCACCGGCCAGGCCGGCGTGCCGCTGCTCTCGGTCAACGCGCCGAAGCTTGAGGTCGAGGTCCTGCGCATCGGCGACCGCGGCCTCTTGCCCGCGCTCCGCTCCGAGGAGTTCCTGAGCCAGCTCAGCGGTGCCAGCGCCCAGGCCATCGCCGAGCAGAAGGGCATCCGCGTCTGGAAGGGTGAATTGGAGACGGCGAAGGCCGAGCTGAACCAGGAGGCGGTGACCGCCTTCCCGGTGCTCCAAGCGGTCGGCCGGCTGGAGCCCGGCCTCTACATCATGCAGGCGCGGCCCGCCGGCACGGGCACCGAGGACGGGGACTACGAGCAGCGCGCCACCCAGTGGTTCGTGGTCTCGGATCTGGGGCTCACCGCCTTTAAGGGCCGCGACGGCGTCCACGTCTTCCTGCGCTCGCTGGCCTCGGCGGATGCGGTGGCGGACGCCGAGATCCGGCTCATTGCCCGCAACAACGAGGTGCTGGCGACCCGGCGCACCGACCGGCGCGGCTACGCCGCCTTCGATCCGGGCCTCGCCCGTGGGGAGGGCGGGATCGCGCCGGGCCTCGTGGTGGCTCAGGTCGGCGACGATTACGGCTTCCTCGACCTCAACCTCTCGGCCTTCGACCTCACCGACCGCGGCGTGAAGGGCCGCGCCGATGCGGGGGCCGTCGAGGCCTACGTCTTCCCGGAGCGCGGGGTCTACCGCTCGGGCGAGACGGTGCAGATCACCGCGCTCTTGCGCGACGCGCAGGGCGCCGCGATCCCGAACCTGCCGCTGACCCTCGTGGTCAAGCGGCCGGACGGCGTCGAGTACCGCCGAGTCCAGGTGGCCGACCAGGGGCTCGGCGGCCGGGCACTGTCCCTGCCGCTGCTCTCGGGCGCCCAGCACGGCACGTGGCGCATCGCGGCCTACACCGACCCGAAGGCGCCGGCGGTCGGCGAGGCGAGCTTCCTCTTGGAGGATTACGTCCCCGAGCGCCTCGAAGTCGATCTGAAGCCGGCGCACCCCGCCCTCCGGCGCGACGAGCCCGCCGAGATCGCGGTCGCGGCGCGCTACCTCTACGGCGCCCCGGGCGCGGGACTGGAGGTCTCGGGCAGCGTCGCGGTGCTGGCGGCGCAGGGCAGCGGCATCCCGGGCCTCGACGGCTTCTCGGTCGGCCTCGACGACGAGCCCTTCGAGGCGGTGAGCCAGGAGATCGAGGCGCGCGCCACAACGGACGCGGCCGGCCGCACGAGCCTGACGGTGCCGATCCCGGCGGCGGCGAGCCCGCGCCCGCTGGAGGCGAAGGTGACGCTGGCGGTCGGCGAGCCCGGCGGCCGGGCGCTCTCGCGCAGCCTCACCCTGCCGATCCTGCCGCCCGAGCCGGTGCTGGCGATCCGCAAGGGATTCCGGGAACTGGCCGAGGGCACGCCCGCCACCTTCGACGTGGTGATGGCGGCCCCCGACGGGCGGCGCCTCGCGCAGGACGGCGTCGCCTGGACCCTGTCGCGGATCGACCGGACCTATCAATGGTACCGGGCGGACGGGCGCTGGTCCTTCGAGCCGGTGAAGCAGGTGCGCCGCCTCGCGAACGGGACCCTGAACCTCAGGGCCGACGAACCCGCGAAGGTCTCGGCGCCCGTCGGCTTCGGCACCTACCGGCTGGAGGCGAGCGTGGTCGGCCGGCCGGGGGCGACGGCGAGCGTCACTTTCCAGGTCGGCTGGAGCGGCTCCGAGACCGCGGACGTGCCGGACCTCCTCGACCTCACCATCGATAAGGGCGCCTACGCTGCTGGCGACACCCTGCGGGCCCGCCTGAACCCGCGGTTCCGCGGCCGGGCGACGCTGGCGGTCGTCGGCGACCGGGTGCAGGAGGTCCTGGACGTCGCGGTGCCGGAGGGCGGCACCACCGTCGAAATTCCGGTGAAGGCGGCCTGGGGCTCGGGTGCCTATCTGGTCGCCACCGCCTACCGGCCGCTCGATCAGGCCGCCAAGCGCCTGCCGGGCCGGGCGCTCGGGCTGGCCTGGTTCTCGGTCGACCGGGCCGCGCGCGCGCTCGACGTCTCCCTCGACGCCCCGCAAAAGATCCGGCCGCGGCAGGACCTCACCCTGCCGGTGCGGCTCGCCGGGCTGAAGGCCGGCGAGGCGGCGCGCATCACCGTCGCGATGGTCGATGTCGGCATCCTCAACCTCACCCGCTACGAGGCGCCGGACCCGACGCGCCACTTCTTCGGCCAGAAGGCGCTGGGCCCCGAGATCCGCGACGTCTACGGCTACCTGATCGACGGGATGCAGGGCACGCAGGGCGCGATCCGCTCCGGCGGCGACGGGGCCGGCGGGGAACTCGCCGACGCGCCCCCGACCCAGGCGCCGCTGGCGCTCTATTCGGGCGTCGTCGCGGTGGGGGCGGACGGCACCGCCCGGGTGACCTTGCCCGTGCCCGCCTTCAACGGCACCGCCCGCGTGATGGTGACCGCCTGGAGCGCCGGCCGCACCGGCCAGGCCCAGGCCGACGTGATCGTGCGCGACCCCGTGGTGCTCACCGGCACCCTGCCGCGCTTCCTCAACGTCGGCGACCGCTCGCGCATCTTCGTGGCTTTGGACAATGTCGAGGGCGCGGGCGGCGACTACACGGTCGATCTCGACCTCGCCGGCCCGGTCCTCGTTGGCGCCGAGGCGGTGCACAGCGCGCTGCGCCTGGAGGCCGGCGCCAAGGGCCAGCTCGTCCTGCCGCTCACCGCGGCCGGCCCCGGCCTGGCGCGCCTCGACCTCACGCTCTCGGGGCCGGGCCTGCCCGGCGGCGTCGGCCAGAGCTTCGCGCTCAACGTCGGCCCCGGCACCGGGCCGATGCTGCGCCGGAGCGTGCAGAATCTGGCGCCGGGCGCCGCTCTCACTCTCTCGCCGGACCTGCTCGCCGACATCCTGCCCGGCACCGGCACGGTCTCGGTCGCGGCGTCCGCACTGCCGGGCCTCGACGTCCCGGCGCTCCTCCAGGCGCTCGACCGCTACCCCTACGGCTGCTCCGAGCAGGTGGTCAGCCGGGCGATGCCGCTCCTCTACGTCAACAAGCTCGCGGCCCTCGACAAGCTGGCGCTCGACGACACGCTGGACGAGCGGGTGCGCGACGCGATCGACCGGGTGCTGGCCCGCCAGGATTCGAGCGGCAGCTTCGGCCTCTGGTCGGCGCAGGGGTCGAACGACCTCTGGCTCGACGCCTACGTCACCGACTTCCTGACCCGGGCCCGCGAGCGCGGCTTCGCGGTGCCGCAGACGGCCTTCACCCTGGCGCTCGATCGCCTGCGCAACGCGGTCGCCAACACCACGGAGGTGCGCGACGGCGGCGCCGACCTCGCCTACGCGGCCTACGTGCTGGCCCGCAACGGCCGCCCTGTGATGGGCGACCTGCGCTACCTCGCCGACACCAAGATCGGTGAGTTCGCGACGCCCTTGGGCCGCGCCCAGATCGCCGCCGCGCTGGCGCTGCTGGGCGACCGGACGCGGGCCGGCAAGGCGCTCGACTCGGCGCTCGGCGCGCTGCGCGCGGCCCGCGACGGGCGGGACTACCGGGCCGATTACGGCTCGCGCCTGCGCGACGGGGCGGGGCTGATCACGCTGGCGGCCGAGACCGGCCTAGCCCGCGACGCGCTTCCCCCCGTCGCCGCGGTGATCAGTGAGGAGCGGGCGCAGGGGCGCACCACCAGCACGCAGGAGAATGCCTGGATGGTGCTGGCCGCCGCCGGCCTCACGAAGGAGGCGGAGGCCCTGTCCTTCACGGTCGACGGCGCGGCCCAGACCGGGCCACTCGCCCGCAGCTTCCGCGGGGCGGCCCTGGAGGCGCGCCCGGTCAGCGTGGTGAACACCGGACAAGCCCCCGTTCAGGTGGCCCTCGGCATCAACGGCAACCCGCTGGCGCCCGAGCCCGCCGAGTCGCGCGGCTACAGCGTGGAGCGGACCTACCACCGCCTCGACGGCTCGGTGGTCGATCCGGCCCGCGGCATCCGCCAGAACGACCGGCTCGTCGTTGTGCTGAAGGTGACGGAGGCCAAGGCCAGCGCCGCCCGCCTGCTGCTGGTCGACCGCCTGCCCGCCGGGCTGGAGATCGACAACCCGAAGCTCCTCGACGCCGACGCGCTCACCGGCCTCAGCTTCGCGAAGAGTGACGTCGCGCCGGTCCACACCGAGTTCCGCGACGACCGCTTCGTGGCGGCCTACGACCGCACGCCGGAGCAATCCGCCTTCTTCACCGTGGCCTACACGGTGCGCGCGGTCTCGCCGGGGCGCTACCTGCATCCGGGCGCGCTGGTGGAGGACATGTACCGCCCCGACCGCTACGGCCGCACCGGTTTCGGCACGGTCGAGGTCGGGGCCGCGAAGTAGGGCAGGGGGAGGCGAGGGAGGACGATGCCCGAGCCGACGGATCTCCCTCCCCCCTCTGCGGGGGAGGGTACCCTGCGAAGCAGGGGGGGAGAGGGGAGCGACGCTGCAGGATCGAGCTGTGCCCGGCATGAAGGCGGCGCCCTCTCCGGTCGCTGGGGTCCCCTCTCCCGGCCCCTGCTGACGCAGGGGCCACCCTCCCCCGCAGAGGGGGGAGGGAGGGTGTGGCGTGTCCTCGCCCTCGCGGCCGTGCCGCTTGCCGCCGCCCTCTGGGCCGCCTGGCCTGCTCCCCTGCCGCCGCTCGACCTCGCCCCGGCCAACCTGCGCTCCACCATCGTCACCGACCGCGTGGGCCAGCTCCTGCGCCCCTTCGCCACCGCGGACGGGCGCTGGCGCCTGCCGGTCGCCGTGGAGGGCGTCGATCCCCGCTTCCTCGCGATACTCAAGGCCTACGAGGACCGGCGCTTCGCCGAGCACGCGGGCGTCGATCCGGCCGCCCTGGCCCGGGCGGGCTGGCAGTGGCTGCGGCATGGGCGCATCGTCTCGGGCGGATCGACCCTGTCGATGCAGGTCGCCCGCCTTGTCGAGCCGCGGCCCGAGCGCTCGCTGGCGGCGAAGCTCCGCCAGATCCGTCGCGCCCGTGAACTGGAGACGACCCTCGGCAAGACCGGCGTGCTCGACGCCTATCTGGCGCTCGCGCCCTATGGCGGGCCGGTCGAGGGCGTGCGCGCCGCCGCGCTCGCCTATCTCGGCCGCGAGCCGGCCCGGCTCTCCACGGCGGAGGCGGCGCTCCTCGTCGCCCTGCCGCAGGCCCCCGAGGCGCGCCGGCCCGACCGCCACCCCGAGCGCGCCCGCCGCGCCCGCGATCGGGTGCTCGACATCGCCGCCGCCCGCGGCGTGATCACCCCGGCCGAGGCGCGGGCGGCCAAGGCCGAGCCGGTGCCGAGCGAGCGCCGCCCCTTCCCGATGCGCGCCGCCCACGCGGCCGAGGCGGCTTTGGCGGCCGATCCGGCGAGCCCGGTGATCCGGCTCAGCCTCGACGGCCGGCTGCAGGCGAGCCTGGAGGCGCTCGCCGCCGAGCGTGCGGCGGCCGCGGGCCCCGGCCTGTCGGCGGCGATCCTCGTGCTCGACAACCGCACCGGCGCGGTGCTGGCCCAGGTCGGCAGCCCCGGCTACCTCGACGCCTCCCGGCGCGGCGCGATCGACATGACGCTGGCCGTGCGCTCGCCGGGCTCGGCGCTGAAGCCCTTCATCTACGCGCTCGCCTTCGAGAACGGCCTCGCCCATCCCGAGACTCTGCTGGAGGACCGGCCCGCGCGCTTCGCCGCGACCTACGCGCCGGAGAATTTCGACCTCACCTACCAGGGCACGGTGACGGCGCGGCGCGCGCTTCAGCTCTCGCTGAACGTGCCGGCGGTCGAGCTGCTGGAGGCGGTGGGGCCCGCCCGCTTCATCGCCCGCCTGCGGGCGGGCGGCGCGAGCCTCGTCCTGCCGCGGGAGACCGCGCCCGGCCTGCCCGTGGCGCTCGGCGGGCTCGGCATCACCCTCACCGACCTCGCCCGGCTCTATGCCGGCCTCGCCCGCGGCGGCGCAGTGCCGGAGATCGTCCGGCGGGCCGGCGTGGACGCGCCCGAAGCCGAGCGGCGCATCGCCGAGCCGGTGGCCGCCTGGTACGTCGCCGACACCCTGCGCGGCGCGCCCCCGCCCGAGAACGCGCTGCCGAACCGCATCGCCTACAAGACCGGCACCTCGTTCGGCTACCGCGACGCCTGGGCGATCGGCTTCGACCGGCGGATCACCGTCGCGGTCTGGCTTGGGCGGGCGGACGGCGCGGCGGTGCCCGGGCTCGTCGGACGGAGCGTGGCGGCACCGGTCCTGTTCGATGCCTTCAGCCGCTACGGCGGCGAGCCGGAGCCGGTGGCCCGGCCGCCGGGCACGCTGAGCGCCAGCAGCGCCGCCCTGCCGCCGCCGCTGCGGCACCTGCGCGCCGACGTCCCGCGCGGTCCCGGTCAGGCCGCCGCGCCGCTCCGGATCGCCTACCCGCCGGACGGCTCGCGCATCGATGTCGGCCACGGCGAGGCCGCGCCCGCCGGCCTCGCTCTCAAGGCGCTCGGCGGGGTGCCGCCGCTGACCTGGATGGTGAACAGCCTGCCCGTCGAGGTGAGCGCCCGGCGCCAGTCCGCCTGGGTGCCGGACGGCAGCGGCTTCGTCCGGATCTCGGTCATCGATGCGGCCGGCGGCAGCGACAGCGTCGTCGTCCGCCTCGAGTAACCGGCACCCTCTGCGGCCGGACGACGCAGCCAGGCGAACCCAGAGGTGCGTTTACGGCTCGCTAACCCGTGCGGCGATACGGACTGGGCGTGAGGTCCCCGATGGCATGGAAGGTGGGTGCCGCGCTCACGGCGGCTCTGACGATGGGCATCGCGGGCTCGCTCCCGCAGGACCCGTCCCCGCAACGCGCCGCGTGGCGCGCGCAATACCGTGCGCCCGAGGCGATCCCGTTCCCCGAGAACAACCCCTACAGCCGGGCCAAGGCCGAGCTCGGGCGCCGGCTGTTCTTCGATTCCATCCTCTCGGGCGACCGCACGCGCTCCTGCGTGAGCTGCCACCAGCCCGATCTCGCCTGGACCGACGGGCGCCGCCGCGCCCTCGGCCGGGCGGGCGGCGATCTGGAGTTCCACACGCCGAGCCTCTTCAACCTCGCCTGGCAGGATGGCCGGTTCGGCTGGGACGGCAAGTTCCGCGATCTCGAGGCCGTCGCCTTCGGGCCGATCAGCGCGCCCAACAACATGAACCTCGGCGCGGAGGAGGCCGTGGCCCGCCTCGCGGCCGATCCCGACTACGCCGCCGCCTTCGCGGGCGCCTTCCCGGAGCCCGGCCCGGCGGTGACGCGCGAGCGGATCGAGGCGGCGCTCGCCACCTTCGAGCGGTTGATCGTCTCCGCACCCGCACCCTTCGACCGTTGGATCGCGGGCGACGAGCGCGCGATCACAGAGGCGGCCAAGCGCGGCTTCGACCTGTTCAACGGGCGAGCGAACTGTGCGGCCTGCCACAGCGGCTGGAGCTTCAGCGATGGATCCTTCCACGATGTCGGCGTCGGCCGCGGCGACGACATCGGCCGCGGGCGGTTCGTGCCGACCTCCCAGGCGCTGCGATACGCCTTCAAGACGCCGGGCCTGCGCGAGATGCGCGGGCGGGCGGCCTTCATGCACGACGGTTCGCTCGACAGCCTCGCGATGGTGATCGACCTCTACGACCGCGGCGGCATCGACCGCCCGAGCCGCTCCCGCGAGATCCGCCCGCTGAACCTCAGCGCCGCCGAGAAGGCCGACCTTCTGGCTTTCCTCAACACGCTGAACGCCGACACGACGCTGTCGGTCGCCGTCGCGGACCTTCCGGCCGACGCGCCGAAGCCCTGACCGGTCTCACCGGAACAGCGGCAGGCAGGATCCGAGCAGCGCCAGACCCGAGATCAGGAACAGGCCGCCGCAGGTCTCGCAGGTCGCGGCCCTGAGACCCGCCCGGGGGGCGAGCGCGGCCAGCGTCGCACCGAGGCCGAGGCTCGCGAGACTTGCAAGACCGATCATTCCGGACCTCCTCCGTGCAACCTGTGCCGCGATGCCCAGGCGCAGGCTCGCGGGAACTCTCTCCAACAAGGCCTGAGGGAAGTCTTACGTTCACGCGCGGGCGGCGGGGGCTGTGGACAAGATCCATCCGTCCGAGAGGCCGGCATTCCGGCTTCTTCACGCAACTCACAGCGTTAACTGTTTCCCTAAGGAGGCGTTAACACCACCTTGGCGATCAAGATGAACCGTCCGTAAATAGGCCCGTCAGCTTTCGACGGACTTACCTTTTTCCGAGGCCATCATGCGCTCGCCCAAGGGGAACGGGTTTCGTTTCGGTCTCGCCTCGGCTCTCGCTCTGCCCCTTGTTCCGCTCGCGACGGAGGCCAGCGCCCACGTGAAGTGGTTCTGCGCCTTCGACGTCGCCGGTCAGCCCCGCGGCCTCGAGCAGGTGCTGTGCGCCGATTTCGAGTGGCTCGTCGCGCTCTCGGTGCTCTGCCTGATGTTCGGCTGCCTCGCCGAGGGCACGCCGCTCGGCACCGCCCTCCTCAACGCCTTCGACCGGGTGACCTCCCGGGTCCGGGCCGACACGGAGACCCTGGTCCGGGCGACGCTGGGCTTCTTCTTCGTCTCCCTCTGGTCGCTCGGCGGCGTCATCCTGACGCCGGAGCTGAAGACCGATGCGGCCTGGATCCCGTGGTTGCAGCTCGGCCTCGCCACCTTGCTGATCTGGCGGCAGACCATGGCGCTGACCGGCCTCGGCATCGTCTTCCTGTTCGGCTACGCGACCTGGAATTACGGCGTCTTCCATCTCGCCGATTATCCGGTCTTCCTCGGGGTCGCCGCCTACCTCGTCCTCACCGGCACCGGCCGCACCCTGTTCGGCATCCGCCCTCTCGACGTGGTGCGCTACGCCGCCGCCGTCACGCTGATGTGGGCCTCGGTCGAGAAGTGGGCCTATCCGGACTGGACCGCGCCGCTCATCGCCGCCAAGCCGCAGATGACCATGGGCGCCTCGCCGGAGCTGTTCATGAAGGCCGCAGGCGTCATCGAGTTCACCCTGGCCTTCGCCTTGATCTGGACGCCGCTGGTGCGCCGGATGAGCGCCGTGATCCTGGCGGCGGTCTTCGTCTCGGCGGTGTTCGAGTTCGGCAAGATCGACGCGATCGGGCATTCCGGCATCATCGTGGTTCTGCTCGGCATCGCCGCCGACGATGCCCGCAGCCCCGTCCGGGTCCGCGACGCGGTGCTGGCCCCGGCCTGGTACGGGGCGGCGCTCGCGGGCTTCCTCGCCCTCTACTATGTGGGCCACGCCCTCCTGTTCGGGGCGCCGGCCGGGCTCGCCGGGGTGCCGGTGATCTGACGATGGTCCGAGAGGCCGCTGCGGCCCCATGGTCTCCGGAGCGCTCTCAGCGCCCGGCGAACATCGGGCCGAACACGTCGGTGATCCCGCTGATGGTGATCTGGGTCCCGACGCAGAGGAGCAGGAAGGCGAAGAGGCGCCCGAGCACCCGGGCGCCCACGGGCCCGATCAGGCGCACCACCCGGTCGGCCGAGGCGTAGAGCAGGGCGGCCGTGAGCGCCACGCAGAGCGCGGCGGCCGAGACCGCGAGGTAGAAGCCGAGCCGGTCCGCCACCGGCCCGGGCCGGTTCGAGCCCAGCGTGATCGCCACTGCGATCGTGCCGGGACCGGTGGTGAAGGGCAGGGTCAGCGGGAAGAAGGCGATCTCGGCGAGCGCGTCGCGGCTGCGCACCGCCTCCTTGGGGCCGACCTCGCCCGTCACCTCCGCCTGCTTGCGGGCCTCCCGCGCCTCCGGCCGGTTGAGCAGGCCCCAGGCGGAGGCCGCCACGACGAGGCCCCCCGCGATCCGCAGCGCGCCGAGCGAGACGCCGAAGAAGTTCAGGATCGGCGCCCCTGCCCAGAGGGCTGCCAGCATGACGAGGGCGGCGTAGACCCCGATCCGCCGCGCCAGCTCGACGCGCTCGGCGTGGCTGTTGGCCGCCGTGACCTGCGCGAAGATCAGCGCGCCGCCGACCGGGTTGACGATCGAGAACAGGCTGGAGAGCGCGAACAGGAAGCTCTGGACGGCCGATTCGATGCTCATCGCTGCGCGCGCTCTCCGGTGATGCGGGCGCCTATAGCATCCCGGACCGGGTGCGGATCGGGCGGCCCTGCAGGTCGCAGTTTCCGGCCGGGCGGGGGCGTGCTAGCTAACGCCTCACGATCCCTTCATGCGCCGGCCCTCAAGCCGCGCGACCGGCCAGCTTTTCGCGTCTCCGTCGCATCCTCCCGCGAGGATCCCGATCACTCCAGCGAAGCGCCGGACAGGCCCGAGCCTCGATCACATCCGATGACGCAAACCGCCATTCCGAGCGTCCCGGCAGACCCCAAAGCCGCGGACCAGCCTGCCCCTGCGCCCGGCTCTCGCCCGGTGCCGGGCGAGAGCCGGGCGCCGGAGGCCGGCCCTGCCGAGACCCTGACGACCGCCGCGGGCGCCGTCGACGGCGAGGGCGGCCACCGGCCCGCCGGCTTCTGGGGCCTCGTCGTCGGCTCGGTCGGCGTCGTCTACGGCGATATCGGCACGAGCCCGCTCTACGCCTTCCGCGAGGCGCTCGTGCCCTCCCGCGCCGACAACATCCTGCTGCCCGACGAGGTGCTGGGCACCGCCTCGCTGATCCTCTGGGCGCTCTTCCTGATCGTCACGGTCAAGTACGTCGCCATCCTGCTGCGCATGGACAACAACGGCGAGGGCGGCATCCTCTCGCTGATGGCGCTCGCCCGCAAGGCACTCGGCGGCTCGCGCATCGTGCTGACGCTGGGCCTGCTCGGCGCCGCCCTGTTCTACGGCGACGCGGTGATCACGCCGGCGATCTCCGTGCTCTCGGCGGTGGAGGGCCTGAAGCTCGTCACCCCGGCCTTCGAGCATTACGTCCTGCCGATTACGGTGGTGATCATCGTGGCCCTGTTCCTCGTCCAGAGCCGGGGTACCGGCAAGGTCGCGGCCTTCTTCGGGCCCGTGATGGTGGTGTGGTTCCTGGCGCTGGCGGCGGCCGCCCTGCCGCACGTGATCCGCAACCCCGTGGTCTTCGCGGCCTTCAACCCGTGGTACGCGGTGCACTACCTGCTCGGCCACGGCAGCGGGGCGCTGGTCGCGCTCGGCGCCGTCTTCCTGGCGGTAACCGGCGCCGAGGCGCTCTTCGCCGATCTCGGTCATTTCGGGCGGAAGCCCATCCAGTTCGCCTGGATCGGCCTCGTCTTCCCCGCGCTCGCCCTGAACTACTTGGGCCAGACGGCGCTGGTGCTCGAGAAGCCCGACACCTCCGACCCGTTCTACCAGCTCGTGCCCGAATGGGGCCTGCTGCCGATGGTCATCCTGGCAACCCTCGCCACCGTCACGGCGAGCCAGGCGGTGATCACCGGTGCCTTCTCGCTCTCGCGCCAGGCGATCCAGCTCGGCCTGCTGCCGCGCATGGAGATCCGCCACACCTCCGAGTCGCATTCGGGCCAGATCTACCTGCCGCAGATCAACACCCTGCTGCTGCTGGGCGTGGTGGCGCTGGCGGTGGTGTTCCGCACCTCCTCGTCGCTCGCCTCCGCCTACGGCATCGCGGTCACCGGCACGATGCTGCTCACCGCCACCATGACCTACCTGGTGATGTGGCGGATGTGGCGCTGGTCGCCCTGGCTGTCGGCCGCGGTGATGCTGCCCTTCATCGTGATCGAGTTCCTGTTCCTGCTCTCGAACCTGTTCAAGGTCGTCGAGGGCGGCTACGTGCCCCTGATCCTGGCGGGCGGCCTGATCGTGCTGATGTGGACCTGGGTGCGGGGCGTCACGATCCTGTTCAACAAGACCCGCAAGACCGACGTGCCGATCCAGGAACTCGTCGGCATGCTGGAAAAGAGCCCGCCGCACCACGTCCGCGGCACCGCGGTCTTCCTGACGAGCGATCCCGAGATCGCTCCGGCGGCGCTGCTGCACAACCTGAAGCACAACAAGGTGCTGCACGAGAAGAACGTCGTGCTCACCGTGGAGACGGTCGACACGCCGCGCTCGAACGAGGCGGACAAAGTCCGGATCGAGCCGATCGGGCCGCACTTCTTCAAGGTGGTGATGAAGTTCGGCTACATGGAGACGCCGAACATCCCCAAGACCCTGACCCTCCTGCGCCGCCAGGGCTTCAAGTTCGACATCATGGCGACGTCGTTCTTCCTGTCGCGCCGCTCGATCCGCCCGGCGGCCCATTCCGGCATGCCCCTCTGGCAGGACCGGATCTTCATCACGCTGGCCAAGAACGCCAACGACGCCACGGACTTCTTCCAGATCCCGACGGGGCGCGTGGTCGAGGTCGGCACGCAGGTGACGGTCTAGGCCGCGCGCTTGGCCCTCCCCCTCCGCGGGGGAGGGCGGGTTACGAGCTCAGGACCGCGCCGCCCGGGCTCGCGGGCCCTCGCCCGCATCCACCGCCACGCGGCACGCCTCGCTGAGGCTGGCCCGCTGGGCGCGCAGGCAGGTCCTGATCGCGCCGACATTCGGGATGGCGGAGGCGCACAGGCGCATCACATCGGGCGTGCAGGCGGCGCGCTGCGCCTCGCTCGGCTCGGCGAGCGCCGGGCCGGCGGCCAGGAGGGAGAGCAGGGTGAGGGCGCCGAATGCCTTCATGGTTAGGGAGCTTTCCGTTCGCGATGCAGGGTTCGCCGTCCCGCGGCGCCGCAGGATGCGTGGGAGAGGATGATCGATTGCTTGCCGAGCCGAGGGACGGGGCGGGATTCCTGTTGATGCCGCGCCGGTCTCCAATGGCCGAGCTTGCGTTTCCGGATAAACGCGGTCGCCCCGGTGCGGGTTGCCTCCGATGCGCGGTCGCGTGCACGCTTCCGGGCTCGGCATGGCGTGTGCGCAACGGCACATACCATGTCCCACACGCCGGGCTGACGCCGCAAAGGGCTACCCGCCTGCGTTGCACCGCGGTGAGGGGCTGCCCTAAAACTCTTCTTATTCTGACTTGAGGGCGCGGCGGGGGCTCGTGGCCGAGGCGGCGCCCGTGCCGCGGACTCGGCTTCGGCGCGGATCCGCGCGGCGGGGCAGGACCCCGTTCGCATCGCGCCGGTTGGATCGAGTGAGCGCCGCCCTCGCGGCGGAGCCGTCAGCGGGCCCGTGCATGGCGGGCGAGAAGGACGAAGCGATGATCAAACTCACCGTGAACGGGGCGCCGCGAAGCTTCGACGGCGATCCCGACATGCCGCTCCTCTGGTATCTCCGCGACGAGCTCGGCCTCGTCGGCAGCAAGTTCGGCTGCGGCGCGGCTCTCTGCGGCGCCTGCACGATCCATCTCGGCGGCACCGCCGCCCGCTCCTGCGTCACGCCGGTCTCGGCGGCGGAGGGCCAGGAGGTCGTCACGATCGAGGGGCTCTCGCCCGACGGCAACCACCCGGTCCAGGCCGCGTGGCGCGACCTCAACGTCGCCCAGTGCGGCTACTGCCAGTGCGGCCAGATCATGCAGGCCGCCGCCCTCCTCAAGGACACGCCGAAGCCCTCGGATCAGCAGATCGACGAGGCGATGAGCGGCAACATCTGCCGCTGCGGCACCTACCCGCGCATCCGTGCGGCGATCCATCAGGCCGCCGGTCAGGCGCCCGCCAACAAGGGAGAGCGCCTGTGATCCACGATCTCAAGACGATGGCCGAGAGTGCCACCAAGGGCGCCGGCGAGACGCCCGCCGCCCCGATCCTCGCCAATGCCAGCCGCCGCGCCGTGCTCGGCGGCCTCGGTGCCCTCGTGCTCGCCCTCACGCTGCGCGACGAGGCCCGGGCCGAGGACAAGGCCGAGCCGAAGAAGTTCGGCGCCGACGCCATGCCGCACGGCTGGCGCGACGACCCCAAGATCTTCGTGGCGATCGCGCGTGACGGCACCGTCACGGTGACGAACCACCGCTCCGACATGGGACAGGGCGTGCGCACCTCGGTCGCCCTCGTGGTGGCCGACGAGCTCGAGGCCGACTGGTCGAAGGTGCGGGTCACTCAGGCCTACGGCGACGAGGAGCGCTTCGGCAACCAGGACACCGACGGCTCGCGCTCGCTGCGCCACTTCTTCCCGCATTTCCGCCACGCGGGCGCCGCCGCGCGTCTGATGCTGGTCCAGGCCGCCGCCAAGCAGTGGGGCGTGCCGGAGGGCGAGGTCAGGGCCGAGAACCACCAGCTCGTCCACGCCAAGTCGGGCCGCAAGCTCGGCTACGGCGAGGTGGCGGAGGCCGCGGCCGGCCTGCCGGTCCCGGCCCGCGAGAGCGTCAAGCTGAAGGACCCGAAGGCCTTCCGCTACATCGGCACCGGCAAGATCGGGCTGATCGACAACCACGACATCACCACCGGCAAGGCGGTCTACGGGGCCGACATCAAGCTCGACGGGATGCTCTACGCGGTGATCGCCCGCCCGCCGGTCTACGGCGGCAAGGTGAAGAGCGTGGACGATGCGGAGACCCTGAAGGTCGCGGGCGTCGTCAAGACCGTGCGGATCGAGGGCGGCGAGATCCCCTCCGAGTTCATGCCGCTCGGCGGCGTCGCGGTGATCGCGAAGAACACCTGGGCGGCCATGAAGGGCCGCGAGGCGCTCAAGATCACCTGGGACGACGGCCCGAACGCCACCTACGACACCGATGCCTTCCGCAAGGAGCTGGAGGCCGCCGCCCGCCAGCCCGGCAAGGTGGTGCGCAACCAGGGCGACGTGGACGGGGCGATGGCCAAGGCCAAGTCGCGGCACGAGGCCGAGTACTTCGTGCCCCACCTCGCCCAGGCGCCGATGGAGCCCCCGGCCGCGGTCGCGCGGGTGAAGGACGGGCAGTGCGAGGCCTGGGCCTGCACGCAGGGGCCGCAGGCGGCCCATGACCGTCTGATGAAGCGGCTCAACCTGCCCGCCGACAAGGTCAAGGTGAACGTGACGCTGCTCGGCGGCGGCTTCGGCCGCAAGTCGAAGCCCGACTACGTGGTCGAGGCGGCGCTCTGCTCCCAGGCCGTCGACGGAGCCCCGGTCAAGCTGACCTGGACGCGCGAGGACGACCTGCACCACGGCTACTACCACACGATCTCCGTGGAGCGGATCGAGGCGGGGCTCGACGAGAAGGGCATGCCGGTGGCGTGGCTCCACCGCTCCGTCGCGCCGACCATCGGCTCGATCTTCGCCCCCGACCCGAAGCACGAGCTGCCCTTCGAGCTCGGCATGGGGCTCGTCAACAACCCGCTCAACATCAAGAACATCCGCCTGGAGAACCCGGCGGCGCCCGCCCATGTCCGCATCGGCTGGTTCCGCTCGGTCTCGAACATCCCGCACGCCTTCGCGATCCAGTCCTTCGTGGCCGAGCTCGCCCACAAGGCGGGCCGCGACCCGAAGGAGTACCTGCTCGAGCTGATCGGACCGGCCCGGAAGATCGACCCGGTCGAGATCGGCGACGTCTGGAACTACGGCGAGGATCCGCGCCGCTATCCGATCGAGACCGGGCGCCTGCGCCGGGTGATCGAGGCGGTGGCGGACGGGGCCAAGTGGGGCCGCAAGCTGGACAAGGGCCGCGGTCTCGGCATCGCGGGCCACTACAGCTTCGTCACCTACACGGCGGCGGCGGCCGAGGTGGAGGTCGATGCCAAGGGCGAGGTGAAGGTCAACGCCATCGACATCGCGGTCGATTGCGGGCCCCAGGTGAACCCGGAGCGCATCCGCTCGCAGATGGAGGGCGCGGTGATCATGGGGATGGGCCTCGCGCTCACCTCCGAGATCACCTTCAAGGACGGTCGCGCGCAGCAGAACAACTTCGACGGCTACGAGATCGTCCGGATCGACGCCGCCCCGAAGGAGGTCCGCGTGCACCTCATCCCGTCCGCCGGCTACGACGGCCCGCTCGGCGGCGTCGGCGAGCCGGGGGTGCCCCCGATCGCGCCGGCCATCGCCAACGCGGTCTTCGCGGCGACCGGCCGGCGCGTGCGCCAGCTGCCGATCCGCGCCCAGGCCACCAGCGCCTGATCGGGGACCTGCAAGGCAGTCCGGAACGTTGATGGGCCGCGGGATCCTTCGATCCCGCGGCCCCTTTGTTTTTCGTCTCCAAGAGGATTGTTCGGGATGAAGCGTAACGCGTGGCTCGCGGCGGCCCTGGCCTGCACCCTCTGCGCCCCGGCGCTCGCCTCGCCCTGCTCGCAGCGGATCGACGCCCTGTCGAAGCAGGTGAAGGGCGAGGCGACCGAGGCGATCTCGGCCTCCACCAGCGGCAAGGAGACGGCGGCGCGGCGCGAGGGCGAGGGCGTCACCGGCACGGCCGGCGCCAGCGACCCGCGCTCGGCGCCGGCCGACAAGGCGGCCCAGGCCGGTAAGGGCGCGGACGCCGCCCAGCAGGCCAAGGTCGCCCTCGACGAGGCCCGCACCGCCGATTCGAAGGGCGATGCCAAGGGCTGCGAGGCGGCGGTCGCGCGGGCCGAGCAGCAGCTGAAGGCGGCGCCCTGACGGCGCCTGCGGTGCGCCCGCTCAGGGGCGGCGCGCGGGCTCCAGCCAGCTGATCTCCAGCACGAACTTCTGGCGCAGCGCCCGCGCGAAGTCGCCGTAGCCCCGCGCCGCCAGCAGGAAGCTGCCCGGGCCGCCGACGACGTGGGCCCGGTACCAGCCGTCCAGGGTGGTCTCCTGGCCCTGTCCGGGACCCGCGGGGCGCAGGCCGTAGCCCGGTGCCCGGAAGGCGCCCGCGCCCACCACGTCGTTCTCTCCCGGCACCAGGATCGGCAGGCCGTTGATCGTGGCGCCGGCGGACAGCAGCGCGTCGCGCGCGGCGTCGAGGGCGTCCGGCTCGGTGCAGTTGTCGATGCCGTCGCCCGAGACGTCGACCACCACCCGGTCGGCGGGCAGCGGCAGGGCCGGGAGCACCTGCGCCGTCACGCTGCGCATCATCTGCCCGACGCAGGTGAACTCGCCCGCCTGCCGCGGCACGGCGCGCACCTGCGCGGCGGTCGCCGCGGCCTCGGCCCGCGAGGCGATCCTGCGCCAGCCGAGCGCGAGCTGTGCCCGGTCCGCCCAGGTCACCAGGGCGAACAGGATGCCGCCGGGATTGCCCGTGATGGCCGAGACCACGGCTGGATCTTCAAGCGCCCCGGCGATGCCCTCCATCTGCAACCGGAACCGTTCCGCATCGACCGATTGCGAGACGTCCACCGAGACGACGAGCGCCGTGGCGACGGTCTCTTCCGCGGCCCGGGCCGGCGCCAGGGACGCCAGCAGCGCGAGGACGCCCACGCCCAGGCGCCTCACCGTGGGGCGCTTCACCATCCGGGTCATCCTCGGGCCCACCCTTCCCGCGCCGTCGCGTACGGCCGGTTTCGGCCCCGCCGCCACGCCTATCATGGACGGGCCGATCGGGCGCTGCACGAAACAGAGCGTGGCCGCGACGCAATCCTGCGGAAAAGGAGGGCGCCTAAACCCCGTCCCAACGACGAGCCCGGGCACCGGGACGAGACGAGGGGACGAGAACGATGCGCGACCTGTTGAAGATCCTCGCCGCCGGCGGCCTGCTGACGGTCTACGCGCTCGCGGCGCCGGCGCTGATCGGGGAACTCACCGACGCGCCCCGGCGGACCGGGGCGCCGATGGTCGCGGAGGCGCCCGAGCCGTTCCTGCCGGCCGGTGCGCCGCGCGCCGCGGTCCCTGTGGCGGGACCGGCCTGAGAAGGGGGTGCGTGGCGGGGCGGGCGGACCGCTCGCCCCAGGATCAAGCCTCGGGAACAGGGGTCGGGCCGCGCCGTGGTCCCGCCTCGATGTACGCCCGACCGGCTGCGCCGCGGGATCCGGCGGCGTCTAGGCGTTGACGGCGAGCGCGTGCTCGTTGCCGTTGAGACCGGCGCAGAGGTCGTCAACCTCGGCAAGGTCGAGAGCCTCGCCCGTGTGGCTGGCGATGGCGTCGATGAGGTGGTCCTGGCGCGGATCGAAGGGATGCCCCTGCATCCGGTAGAACTGGTAGTAGCGCAGGGCTGCCAGAACGGTATCGCGCTCGCGGGCGGTTACGGTGAAGTTCTGCATGGGTTTTCTCATCCCCCTGTGGCTTCAACGAAGGCCTGGGCGCGACCGCGACGACTCGCCCAAGCTCGACGGTTGTAACCCCCGCGACACAAACCGGTCCATGTCTTGACAGTTGGCCGACCCATGATTCGGGCTGAAAAAGCGCATCGTGCGCAAGTCAGTGGCGCGGTAGAGCAAGCAAGGTGCATGTTCTATCAAGCATCTAGCTGCCGATTACCCCTATAGTTCTAGTTCCGCCAGGAAGGCCGGAACGGTCTCGCTCGCCAAGCCGTAGCGCGCCGCGTCGAAGGCGTCGGCGTTGTCGGAGGGGTCGAGGTTCAGCTCGCAGGTCGGGATGCCGCGCGCCCGCGCGTGGCCGACATAGCCGGCTGCCGGGTAGACCGCACCGGAGGTTCCGACGGCCACGAACAGGTCGGCCCGCGCCAGCGCCGCCTCGATCCGGTCGAGGTGCTTCGGCATCTCGCCGAACCAGACCACGTCGGGCCGCAGGGCCGCCGCGCCGCAATGCGGGCAGGCATCGGCGCGCAGGATGTCGGTGCGCCGCTCCGAGACCGACCCGCAGGCGGTGCAGCGCGCCTTCATCAACTCGCCGTGCATGTGCACCACCTCCGCCGAGCCCGCGCGCTCGTGCAGGTCGTCCACGTTCTGTGTGCAGAGGAACAGGCTGCCGCCTCGCGCCGCCAGGGCCTGGGCGCCGCGGGCGAGGGCCCGGTGGGCGGCGTTCGGCTCGGCCGCGCGCGCGTCGCGGCGGCGATGGTTGTAGAAGTCGAGCACGAGATCCGGGTCGGCCGCGAAGGCCTCGGGTGTGGCAAGCCTCATCGGGTCGAAGCGGCTCCACAGGCCGCCGCGGTCCCGGAACGTGCCGAGCCCGCTCTCGGCCGAGATCCCGGCTCCGGTGAGGATGAAGATCCGTCGCGCCTGTCCGATCATGTCCGGCAGCTATAGCATGGCGGCCGACCCACAAGGCGCCGCGGCGCCGCGGCCCGATCGAGTCTCGCCCGCATGAACGTTCTCGGCCGCCTGTTCGTGGCAAGCCTCGCCCTGCTCCTCGCGATCCCGGCCGGCGCGGGCATCCTCGTCCTCGCGCTGGTGCTCGACCCGGTGGCGGGCACGTGGATCACCGCGGGCGCGCTGGCCGGCCTCGAAGGGGCGCTCGCGGACCTCTCCGCCGGCCTGCCCCCGGAAGGGCTGGCGCTGCTGCTGGCGGGCCTCGCCCGGGTCCTGTTCTGGCTCCTCGTCGTGCCGCCGGTCCTCGTCGCGGTGATCGGCGAGATCCTGCGCCTGCGCGGCCTCGCCTGGTACGGGCTCGGCTGTGGGCTGCTCACCGCTGCCCTGCCCTGGCTCGGCCGGGGCGCCGTCCGGCCCGGCAGCGCGCCGCTCGCCGAGGCGCGGCTGACCGCGATCCTGTTCCTCGCGGGCGCCGGTGCCGGCCTCGTCTACTGGCTGATCGCGGGCCGGCATGCCGGGCCGGACGAGCCCCGCCGGGGCTGAGCGGGGCCCGCGCGCTCCCGGTGCGAGCGTGACGGTTCCGTGTCGTTGCGCACGCCTTGGCCGCGACGTGGGGATGCCGTGTCCCCCGGCGGCCGTCCAACCTTGACGGGAGCCCGCTGGACGGCGCCCGGCAAGGGGGACACGATGACCGGATCCGGCTCGAACCTGCGCGGCGGCGCGCGGGCGGCGCTCCTCGCTTGGTCCATCGCTTGGCCCGTCGCCTGGCTCGCCGCGGCGGGCGGCCCCGCGCTCGCCGCCTCGGCGGCCCAGCCGGGCCAGACGGTCGGCCTGCCGGTCGGCGCACAGCTTCCCGTGGGCCTCTACGTCGTCAACCTGTCGAGCTTCGGCGTCCGCGGGACCCGGCCGCGCGATTCCGCGACCAACGTCAACCTGCCGACCTTCGCCTGGGCGACACCCTGGACCGTCGCGGGTGCGCGGCTGCAGTTCTTCTTCACGCAGCCTGTCGCGGCCGCGAGCGCGCAGGGCGCGCCCTATCAGAGCGGTATCGGCCAGCCGCTGCTCGCTGCCCAGCTCGCCTGGGACCTCGGGGGCGATCTCGGCGTCAGTTACCTGTTCGGCGGCTACCTGCCGATCGAGACCCGCTTCCTGACGCAGTCGGCCTCGCTCAGCCATCGCTTCGCGGCGAGCTACACCGGCAACGACTGGAACCTGACCGCGAACCTCCTCTACGGCGTCTTCCTCGACACCCGCTCGCCCCTCGGCACCCTCTATCCGGACTACCTCAACCTCGATCTCACGGCGACGCGGAAGTTCGGCCGGTGGCAGGTCGGCGCGGTCGCCTTCGGCTCGACCGATCTGCCGACCGGCGTGGCGCGCTACCGGCCGCAAGGCCAGATCGCGGTGGGCGGCCTCGTCGGCTACAATTTCGGGCCCGTGAACCTCCAGGCCTACGTCACGCACGATGTGGTCGAGCGCAACTACGGCGGCCGCGAGATCCGCGGCTGGCTGCGCGTCATCGTGCCCCTCTACCAGGACAAGGGTGAGGTCGAGCCGAACCGCACCCTCGTGACGCGCCGGCAGGCGGAGTAGCGTGCCCTCGCCCTCGGCCGGCCGCTCGGATCCGGTGCGGCCGCACGGTTTCATCGAACAGCGTCCCGATCTACACCCGCTGCGGGCCGCAGAGCGGGCGCGCGTCCGATCTCGGCCGGTTCCCCGGCCAGAGCGCGGCCGACGTCGACACCCCCGCCAACCCGGTCCGCACGGCGTCGCAGGCCGACACCGTGCAGGTGCGCGCCCGCGTATGGCGGGCTTCCTGCGGCGGGATTTCTGAGGTCGATCCGGGAGGGGCGTGATGGACGAGGGACAGGGAAGCGGACCGGATCGCGCAGCGATCCGCGCCCATTACGGCGCGCCCACCCCGCGCTCGCAGGTCAAGCAGCTCGACCGGATCGACGGGCACGCCCGCGCCTTCATCGCGCTCTCGCCCTTCTGCGTCGTCGCCTCCGCGGACGCGCAAGGGCGCTGCGACGCCACCCCCCGTGGGGATGCGCCGGGCTTCGTCGCCGTCCCGGACGCGCGCACGCTCCTCCTCCCGGACCGTCCCGGGAACCGCCGGGTCGACACGATGCTGAACGTGGCCGAGAACCCCGCGATCGGCCTGCTGTTCTTCGTGCCCGGCCTTCAGGAGACCCTGCGGGTCAACGGACGGGCGGAGATCGTCACCGATCCGGATGTGCTCGCCCTCCTCTCGGCGCAGGGGAAGATGCCCTGCGCCGCGCTGCGGGTGCGCGTGGAGGAGGCGTTCTTCCACTGCGGCAAGGCCGTGATCCGCTCGGATCTCTGGACGCGCGGGGCAGGCCCGCGGCCGGACTTCCCGACGCTCGGGCAGATCTTCGCCGACCAGATCGCCGGGACGGACGCCGCCGAGAACGACCGCTCGATCGAGGACGGCTACCGCAACAGGCTGTACTGACCGAGGATCGCTCCGGGGCTTTCCTCAGGCCGGCGCGAGGCGGGTGCCGTACCAGTCGTCGACCCGACCGCCGTAGCCCGGATCCGCGAAGGCGTCCTCGCCGGGCCCGTGGCTCGGGGCGCCCGCGAGCGCGCCCGGGTCGATATCGACCACGTAGCCGCCGAACTCGGTGCTGTAGGTCAGCGCCCGCCAGGGCAGGGGATGGTGGTTCTCGCCGAGGCCGAGGAAGCCGCCGAAGGCCAGCACCGCGTAGGCGACCTGGCCCGACACCTTGTCGACCATGAAGTTGTGCACCGTGCCGAGATGCTCGCCGCGCCGGTCGTAGACGTCGGTGCCCTCGACCTTGTTCGAGGCGATCAGGCGTGCGGTCTCGTCGATCGCCACCGGCTCGGCGGTGGGATCGAGCTCCATCGATCCGGGCTTCCTGATGGCGCGCTCGTTCGGCAGGTCCGTGGGCATAGGGGCATCCGCGAGGTGGGTGTTCCGGTCCTCCGATGGGGCGGACCGGGGGGTAAGCGCGCGAGCGGCGGGCGCGGTTCCGCTCCGCGGAGCGCTCTCGGATCACCCTGTCCGGCTCCTCCATCGCCACCACGGTGCCTGGGCGGCCGCCGCCTCCGGCGCCTGAGAGCCGCTTGCGCTGTGGATGAGCGGGATTCCACTGCAGCTTTCCCCTTGGAACGCCGGCCGCACGGCTTAGTTGTTGCTGCTATGCTGCCCCGGCTGTGGTCCCATCGTCCGGGTCCGCGGCCCGTGAAGCGGAGGAATTCCATGGCGACCAAGACGACGGACAAGGCGAAGAAGGCGGCGCCCGAGGCTGGCAAGGCCGCCCCGAAGGCGACCAAGGCCGAGGCCGGCGCCAAGCCGAACGCCCTGCAGCAGCCCCTGAAGCCGTCGGCCGAGCTCGGCGCCATCGTCGGCACCGATCCGCTCCCGCGCGGCGAGGTGGTCAGCAAGGTGTGGGACTACATCAAGAAGCACAACCTCCAGAACCCGGAGAATAAGCGCGAGATCGTTGCCGACGACAAGCTCAAGAAGGTCTTCGGTAAGGACAAGTGCACGATGTTCGAGATGAACAAGCATCTCGCCGCACACCTCAAGTCCTGAATCTGATCCGCGAACGATCGATCGTTCGCGGGACCGTTCCGGGCGGCCGCCACCGCGGTCGCGCTCGGACGGCGATGCCGGCCGCTTCCTAGGTCCGGCCTGCGACCGGAGCCCCTGAGGCTGCCGGTCCTTCTTTTGCGCGGGGCGCGCCGCCGCTAGCGCTCGGGCCTGTGCCGCAGCACGCTGGTGACGATGCCGGCGAGCGCCAGCATCACGGCGCACCAGAGCGAGACGCCGATGGCCGCGTCCGCGCCGCGCCCATGCGTCAATCCGAACACCACCGCCACCAGGGCGGCCCCCAGCGACTGCCCGGTCAGGCGGGCGGTCGATTGCATGCCGCTGGCGCCGCCGCTGCGCTCCCGCGGGGCGGCCGTGATGATGACGCGGTTGTTCGGCGACTGGAACAGGCCGAAGCCGAGCCCGCAGAGCACGAGGCGCCAGACGATGTCGAGGGTGGCGGGCTCGGGCGGCAGCAGCGCCACGGCGGCGAGGCCCGCCGCCATCACGGCGAGACCGAGGCCGCCGAGCAGCCCCGGCGGGTAGCGGTCGGCCAGCCGCCCGGAGATCGGGGCCGCGATGGCGATGGCGAGCGGCCAGGGCGTCAGCAGGAAGCCGGCCTGCGTGCTCGAGAGGTGCAGCACGTCCTGGAAGTAGAAGGGCAGGGCGATGTAGGCGATGAGCTGCGCCGAGAAGGCCAGGATCGAGGAGGCCATCGACAGCGCGAAGGCCGGGATCCGCAGGAGATCGACCGGCAGGAGCGGCGCGGCGAGCCGCATCTGCCGGCGCACGAAGATGGTGCCGATGACGAGGGCGGCCGCGAGTTCGGCGAGCGCCTGGGGCCGCCGCGCCGGCTCGCCGAGTCCGTCGATGCCGACGATCAGCAGGCCGAAGGTCAGCGCGTTGAGGCCCGCGCTGATCCAATCGAAGCGTCGGCCGTTGCGGGGCGTCGCCGGCAGGGTGCGGGAGGCCACCGCCAGCGCCAGCAGCCCGACCGGGATGTTGACGAGGAACAGCCAGGGCCACGAGGCGACCGAGAGGAGTGCGGCCGCGACCGTCGGCCCGGCCGCGGAGGCCACCGCCACCACCAGGGCGACGTTGCCGACGCCGCGCCCGATCATCCGGTGCGGGTAGACGAAGCGCACCAGCGCGATGTTCACGCTCATCACCCCGGCCGCCCCGAGCCCCTGCGCGATCCGGCCGAGCACCAGGAGGTCGAGGCTGGGAGCCAGCGCACAGGCAAGCGAGGCCGCGACGAAGACCGCGAGTCCCCCGAGATAGACCCGCCTGTATCCGAGGATGTCGCCGAGCGAGGCCAGCGGCAGCAGCGCGGCGGTCACGGCAATCTGGTAGGCGTTGACCACGAAGATCGCGTCGCCGGCCGAGACCGAGAGGTCGCGCGCCATCACCGGCAGCGCCACGTTGACGATGGCGCCGTCGAGCACCGCCATCGTCATGGCGAGCGCGATCGCCAGCATGGCGAGCAGCCGCTCGCGCACCGGCAGCCCGTCCTGAGCGCCGCCCGGAGACCCGCTCACTGCCTGCCCGGCCGACTCGGCCATCCTGCCCGCGCTCCGTGATGGGGGTGATCGTTTCCCTGTCGCCGACAGGGGGCCTCCCGTCGAGGCGGGAGATGTGCCCTATGTCACCCCGCGCGCGAGGCGACGGGTGCCGTGTCGCCGGGCGCAGACCGAACCGGAGCCGACATGCGCCGTCCCCCCTTGTTCCCCGCCCTCTGCGTCGCCCTCGCTCTGGCCCTGCCAGCCGCCGCGCAGGCCCCCGAGCCGCTCGGCATCGCGCTCGAGGGCTTCGCCTACCCGTATCCGGTCTCGTATCTGCCGCTGACCCGCGACGGCGAGGCGCAGCGCCTCGCCTACATGGACGTGGCCCCGCAGGGCACGCCGAACGGCCGCACGGTCCTGCTCCTGCACGGGCGCAATTTCCCGTCGAGCTACTGGGCGCCGGTGATCGCGGCGCTCTCGGGCGCGGGCTACCGGGTGGTGGCGCCCGACCAGCTCGGCTTCGGCAAGTCCGCCAAGCCCGTCGGGCCCTTCACCTTCGACCGGATGGCCGCCGACACCGTGGCCCTCCTCGACGCGCTGGGTCTGCGCCGGGTCGACGTGGTGGCCCACTCGATGGGCGGGATGCTCGCCGTGCGGCTCGCCCGCAACGCGCCGGAGCGGGTCAACAGCCTCGTGCTGGAGGCGCCGATCGGGCTGGAGGATTACCGGTTCAGCGTGCCGCCGGTCGGTAACGACGTGCTGCTGAAGCGCGAGGGGGATCTTAGCGCCGCGGCCTACCGCCGGCAGCTCATGACGTCCTACGCGCTCTCCCTGCCAGAATCAGCGATCGAGCCCTTCGTGGAGATCCGCGAGCGGGTGAAGGGCTCGGGCGAGTATCCGCGCTGGCTGCAGTCCTTCGTGAACTCCTATCAGGCGATCTGGGGCCAGCCGGTGGTGCACGAGATCCCGCTGGTGCAGGCGCCGACCCTGTTCCTGCTGGGCGCCAACGACCACAACGCCCCCGGCAAGCCCTACGCCCCGCCGGAACTCGCCGCGAAGATGGGCCGCAACGCCGAGAACGCGCGGGCGCTCGCCGCCCGGATGCCGAACGGGCGGGCGGAGGTGTTCGACGGGATCGGCCACCTCGTCCACATGGAGGCCACCGACCGCTTCAATGCCCGGGTGCTGGACTTCCTCGACGGGCATTGAGGGGCGGGATCGGTGCGCCGGGGCCCGTCACCGCTCCCCGGCCGCGCCGTCGCGCCGGAGCAGGAACACCCCCTGCGCGCCGATCAGGTTCCAGAACCACCAGGGCATCGCAAAGCGCATCGGGCGCCCGCGCGCGTCGAGCGCCGCGGCGGTCTCGATCTTCGCGCCGACGAGCCGGCACAGGCCGACGAAGTCGCGGATGGTGCAGTGGTGGATGTTGGGGGTCTCGTACCAGGCTTCCGGCAGGATCTCGGTCACCGGCATCCGCCCGCGAAACGCGAGCTCGGCTCGCACCCGCCAATGCCCGAAATTCGGGAAGGAGATGATCACCTGCCGGCCGATGCGCAGCAGGTGCTCCAGCACGATCCGGGGGTTGCGCGTCGCCTGGATGGTCTGGGACAGAACCACCACGTCGAAGGCGTCGTCCGGATAGGCGGCCAGATCCGTGTCGGCGTCGCCCTGGATCACCGAGAGGCCCCGGGCGAGGCAGGCGTTCACGCCCGCGCGGGACAACTCGATGCCGCGCCCGTCCACGCCGCGCCGGTCACGCAGCAGCGCCAGCAGGGTGCCGTCGCCGCAGCCGATGTCGAGCACCCGCGCGCCGGGGGACACGAAGCCGAGCACCACGAGGTGGTCGACGCGCGCGCCGCCCTCGCTGCCCTCGCGCGGCAGGGACTGGGTCGCGTCCCAGGGCACGTCGGCCGCCGCCGGCCCGTTCACAGCCCGCGCGCTCATAGCCCGCGCGCCCGCGCGGCGGCGTCGATGAAGCCCTTGGCGGCGGAATACATTGCCGGTTCGTCGAGCAGGAAGGCGTCGTGGCCCTTGTCGCTCTCGACCTCCACGAAGGCGACAGGCGCCGAGGCGGCGTTCAGCGCGTGCACGATGGCGCGGGACTCCCGTGTCGGGAACAGCCAGTCGGAGGTGAAGGACATCACGCAGAACCGCGTCTTGGTGCCCCGGAAGGCGTTGGCGAGCACGCCGCCATGGTCCTCGGCCAGATCGAAATAGTC
The DNA here is from genome assembly GCF_022179245.1 of Methylobacterium gregans. Taxonomy (GTDB): domain Bacteria; phylum Pseudomonadota; class Alphaproteobacteria; order Rhizobiales; family Beijerinckiaceae; genus Methylobacterium; species Methylobacterium gregans. The sequence goes on along the minus strand of NZ_BPQM01000002.1, from coordinate 12,269 downwards.
CATCGCCCGGGTGAGATAGAGATAGGCGTTGGCGTCGAAGCGCTCGACGAAGCTGACGCCCTGGTGGCGCAGGTAGCTCTCCACCTGGAAGTCGGCGCTGAACGAGAAGGTCGGCGCGCTGCCGGCCTGGAAGCGGCGCCCGAACTTCCGGTGGAGCGCGGCCTCCGACAGGTAGGTGATGTGCGCGCCCATCCGGGCGACGCCGAGCCCCTTGGTCGGCCGCTTGCCGGCCTCGAGGTAGCGCCCGTCCGCCCAGGCGGGATCGGCCATGATCGCCTGCCGGCCGACCTCGTGGAAGGCGATGTTCTGGGCCGAGTGCCGGGGGCCCGTGGCGATCGGCATCGCGGCGAAGACCCGCTCTGGGTAGAGCGCCGCCCATTGCAGAACCTGCATCCCGCCCATCGAGCCGCCGATGCAGAGGAACAGGTCCCGGATGCCCAGATGCTCGATCAGCATCGCCTGGGCCCGGACCATGTCGCGGATGGTGACGAGCGGGAAATCCGGGCCGTAGGGCCGGCCGGTCGCCGGGTCGAGGGAAGCCGGACCGGTCGAGCCCATGCAGGAGCCGATCACGTTCGAGCAGACCACGAAGTAGCGGTCGGTGTCGACGGGCTTGCCGGGACCCACCAGCGTCTCCCACCAGCCAGGCTTGGCGGTGACCGGGTGGCGGTGGGCGAAGTGCTGGTCGCCGGTGAGCGCGTGGCAGATCAGCACCGCGTTGGAGCGGTCGGCGTTGAGCGTGCCCGCGGTCTGGTAGGCGATCTGGAAGGGGCTCAGGTTCACCCCGGCATCCATCGCCAGCGGCCGGTCGGGACCGAAGCGGGCGACCGGGCTCTGCGGCTCCAGGGCCTGGCTGGTCTCCGGGCTCGGGCGCATCCCGCGGCCGGACTCCACCGCGGGAGCGGACCTCAGGGCGGTGTCGGGGGCGTTGTCCATGACCGTTCGTCTGGCGGGCGCGCCCTTTCGGAGAGCACGTGCAGGGCGCGCGGCACGTTCGTTTGACCGCCGGAGGTAGTATGCGGGGCGGGGGGCGTCAACGAAAGGGCAGGCCTGCGCGCGCGATGCGCGCGCTCGACGCGTTCCGGAGGCTGCCCGGCCCCGCGGCCGGGTGCGGGGTTGTTAAGAATAAAGTCTGACCGGCGGACGGCTTTTTCTGTTTCTTCACTGTCGTCGGACGGGAATGGCGGACCGGGAGATTGCTCTTCCCGATCGGTGGGGGCGTCCGATGCGCGTAATCTCACTATCCGCCGCAGATCCGGCCGTGCCAGAGCGCACGCCACTCGCCTGGGTCGAGATCGCCAAGGGCCTGTGCATCGGCCTCGTGGTGCTGATGCACGCCACCCTCGGCCTGGAGGACGCCCTGGGCGAGCGCGGCTACGCCCACGCGATCGCCGATTTCGCCCAGCCCTTCCGGATGCCGACCTTCTTCGCGCTCTCAGGCCTGTTCCTCGGGCGCGCCCTGGCCTCGGACTGGCGCCCCTTCCTCGAGCGACGGGTGTTCCACTACCTGTACTTCTACACGCTCTGGCTGCTGATCCAGGAGGTGATCCGCTTCCCGCACCTCGGCGGCGGCACGCTCGCCGGCACCCTGAGCCATGTCGCGTGGTCCTACGTCGAGCCGTTCTCGACCCTGTGGTTCCTCTACGCGCTCGCCCTGTTCGCGCTGGTGACGCGGCTCGTCGAGGGCGTGGCCGCCCCGGTGGTCCTGGGCGTGGCGCTCGGTCTCGCCGGGAGCGACGTCACGACCGGCTGGCATATCCTCGACGTCGCCTGCGACACCTACCTGTTCTTCTACGCCGGCTACCGCCTCGCCCCGCAGATCCGCGCCTTCGGGGCGCGGATGCGCGCCCGCCCGGCCCTCGCCGCCGGGGTGACAGGGGGCTGGCTCGTCGTCAACGCGGTCCTGATCTTCACCGTCGTCCCGGCCCTCGGCCACACCATGGTCGCCGAAGCCCCGCTCGTCGCGATGCCCCTCGGTGCGCTGGGCGTGTTCGGGGTGATCGCACTCGCGACGCTGCTGGAGCGCAGCGTCGCCGGACCGGCGCTCGCCTATGCGGGCTACCGGTCCATCGTGATCTACCTCGCGGCCTTCGCCCCGGTCGCCGCCTTGCGCGCGCTGATGGTGCGCTACGGGCTGCCCTTCGACGTCGGCACCGCGAGCCTCGCGCTCACGGCTGCCGGCATCCTGCTGCCGCTCGCCCTGGAGCGCGTGCTGCGAGGCACGCCGGCTGCCTGCCTGTTCGTGCGACCCTCGGCGGCCCTGCGCGCGCCGGCCACCATCCTGCGGCGTGGCCGGTCGCTGCTCGACGGCGCGGCCGCGGCCTCGGCGGCTTCCGTCGCCTCCGTGGCGGAGGCCGGAACCTCGGTCGCGTCGGCGCTCGCCGCGCCGCCCGTGCACCGCGGCGCGCTTGTTCCCGCCGGCGGGTCGCTGCCGCTGGCCCTCGGCCCGCGGGAATCGTAAAGGAGGGTTTCACGACGGAGGCCCGGCCGCGATCCGGCCGCACACGCGAGCACGATGCGCTTCTCCAGCAAAGCCAATCCGGGTGCGGACCTCGCGGCGCTGCGGGCGGAGATCGACCGGATCGACGCCGAGATGCACGCCCTGCTGATCCAGCGCGGCACGATCATCGACCGGCTGATCGCCGTGAAGGGCACCACTGCCTCGGGCTCGGCCTTCCGGCCGGGCCGCGAGGCCTCGATGATGCGCCGGGTGGCCGAGCGCCACCGGGGCCTGCTGCCGCTCGACACCGTCGAGGGAATCTGGCGGGTCATCATCGCCACCTTCACCTACGTGCAGGCGCCGTTCTCGGTCCACGCCGACGTCTCGGCGGGCGACTCGGCGATGCGCGACTCCGCCCGCTTCCATTTCGGCTTCACGGTGCCCTACCGGCCGCATCCGACCTGCGCGGCGGTGATCGAGGCGGTGGCCGCCTCCCGCGGCGACCTCGGCATCTTCCGCTTCGAGAGCCGGGCCCCGAACGGCGCCGCGCACCCGCCGAAGGGCGAGGCCTGGTGGGAGGGCCTGATCGGCGAGGGACGCCCGAAGGTGATCGCCCGCCTGCCCTTCATCGAGCGGCCCGCCCACCCCGCAGGCACGCCGGTCTTCGTGGTCGCCAAGCCCCTCGACGACCCAAGTGCGGCCCAGCGCGACTGGGTGCTCTACGCGGTCCGGGCTGAGGCCTGGCCGGACGAGGCGGAGCGGGCGCTCCACGACCTCTACGGCGAGGTGGTGGGGCGGGCCAAACCCCGGGGCGAGACCGAGCGCCTGCTGCTGGCCCTGCCGGGTGGCGTGGGGACGCGGCAGCTGCACGAGGCGCTCGACCGAGCCGGCGCGGGCGTCACGACGCTGGACGAGACCGGCAGCCACGCCGCGCGCTTCCGGGTCTGAGCGCAAGGTCAGGGGATCCCAAAGGGTCTCAGGCCCTTTCGGCGCCCAAGGGCGCTGCAGGCGGGGTTCGGGGCGCGCAGCCCCGAATTCGGCTTCCGGACCCGGCCATGCCGGGTCCGGAAGCCGACAGCAGGGCTCTGCCCTGCACCCGCGAAAGGTCTCGACCTTTCGAAACCAGGACTTCCGGTTCGTACCGTCAGGACCGCAGCGGGTCGTTTTCCAGGCGGATCGGCTGGCCGTGCGGCGTCGCCGCAGCCGCGCGCAGCCACGCGTCGCGGCGGGCGTCCACGCCCTCCGGGGCCGCGATGCCGCGTTCCGTCAGCAACGCCTCCAGCGCGGCGAGCCAGCGGCCGTAATCGGCCGCCGCCTCCGGGTCGTCCCCGGGGCGGATCGCCCGGCCGAGCGCCGCGGCCCACTCGGCCCACGTGAATACGCCCGCGTCGCGCAAGCTCACCACCAGGGCGAAGACCTGCGCCTCCCAGGGGGCCGCGAAGGGGCCGGGCTCCGGCGCGCTCACGCGGCGACCGGGTCGAGATAGGGCTCGAACATCTCGACCATCACCCGCTGGTTCGGATCGGCGTCCGGCCCCCACAGCTCGGCGGCGGCGAAGGCCACGGTGTAGAGCCAGGCCGGGTTCTCGCCCGCGCCGGTCGCGTTGCTGTCCGGCAGCACGAAGGCGCCGTGCACCCGCTCGACGCGGCCGGGACGGCCCCGGACGTAGCGCGGCAGGCGCGTATGGCCGGCCGGATGGAGGTTGCGGGCGCGCACCGCGTCACCCACGGCGAAGCGCGCGGGTGCCTGCGCCGGCCGGTCGCTCGGGAAGCCGGCGCGGAAACGCGGGCCCAGAACCTCGGCCGTCAGCACCCGCGCCACCGGTCGGGCCGGCGCCTCGGAGACGCCGCGCGCCATCTCCTCCGGACTGGCGAGGCCGTGGGCGGCGACTTGGCGCTCCAGCGCCCGCAGCCAGATCGCGTAGTAGCTCGACGCGAGGTACTCGGCCGGCGGCAGCGATTCGCGGGCGGCGCGCGAGCCGTCGAGATTCCACGTGCCGGTGAAGCCCATGGCGAGCGCCAGCGCGAAGACGCGGCGCTCCCAATCGGCATGAAAGACCGGCTCGTCGGGCTCCGGCCGCACGGGGCCGAGCCCGTGCATGCCGCCGAGATCCTGGGCGCCGTTCATGCGGCCTGCTCCGGAGCCTTCGCCAGGCCGGTGCCGATCATCGCGTCGCGGGTGACCAGCGCGGCGAGCCGCGTCTCGTCCCAGCCCTCGGTGCCGGCCGGGCGCTCGGGCAGGACCATGTAGCGGGTCTCGGCGGTCGAATCCCAGACCGTGATGCGGGTGCTCTCGGGCAGGTGCAGGCCGAATTCGGCCAGCACCCCGCGCGGGTCGATCACGGCGCGTGCCCGGTAGGGCGGCGCCTTGTACCAGACCGGCGGCAGGCCGAGCACCGGCCAGGGATAGCAGGAGCAGAGGGTGCAGACGACGAGGTTGTGCTCGCCCGGCGCGTTGGCCACCACCACCATGTGCTCGCCGCCGCGCCCGCCGATGTCGAGCTCGGCGATGGCCGGCGTGGCGTCGGCGAGGAGCCGCGCCCGGAAGGCCGGGTCGGTCCAGGCTCGGGCGACCACCCGGGCGCCGTTATGCGGGCCGACCTGCGTCTCGTACATCTCGACGAGCGCGTCGAGGGCGGCCGGCTCCACGTAGCCTTTCTCGACCAGGAGCGATTCGAGCGCCCGCACCCGCGCCTCGACCGGCGTCAGGTCGCTGCCGTGCGGGTGATCATGCGTGTGATCGTGCGGGTGCTCATGATCGTGGTGGTCGTGCGCCATGGCCGCCCCTGTCTCACCTCAGCCAGAGATACCCGGCGGCAGGCGCAGGTGCCAGTCCGTAGCCCCCTGGTAGGCCTGGCCGATGCGCAGCGCCGTGGCCTCGTCGTAGCCGCGGCAGACGATCTGCAGCGAGAGCGGCAGGCCGGCCTGCGTGTAGCCGCTCGGCAGGGCGAGCCCGCAGAGGTCGAGCAGGTTGCCGAAGCGGCAGAAGCGCGAGGGCAGGTGGTCCTCGTCCACGCTGTCGAGCGGGATGGCGGGCGTCTCGGTGGTGGGGGTGAGCAGGGCGTCGAAGCCCTCCAGGGCCGCGCCGAGGGCCCGCTTCATCGCCTCGCGCCGCCGGATCGTCGCGAGATAGTCCTGCGCCGAGAGCTTCGCCCCGGCGAGGATGCGCGCCCGCACCGCGTCGCCGAGCGGGCTCGCCGGGTCCTCGGCCAGCGCCCCGTTGGTGAAGTAGGCCTCGGCGTTGGTGATCGCGCTCAGGGCGAACAAGTCGGCGAAGCGGAAGGGCAGGCTGATCGTGACGATCCGGCGGCGAGATCCGCGAGGGTGTCGAGCGCCCGGTCGTAGGCGGCGAGGACGGCGGCATCCACGCCGTCGCGCTCGGATTCGGGCATGCGGGCGAGCCGCAGGCCCCGCACGCCGCGGTAGAGGGTGGGGAGCGGGTCGTGGGGTTCGATGCCCCGCGTGGTCGGGTCGAGCGGATCGGGGCCGGACATCGCCCGGTAGAGCAGCGCCGCGTCCTCGACGGTGCGGGCCATCGGCCCGGGCGTGTCGAGGGTGGTCGAGAGCGGCACGATGCCGTGGGTTGAGATGCGCCCGACCGTCACCTTGAGGCCGCTGAGCCCGCAGAAGGAGGCCGGCAGCCGCACCGAGCCGCCCGTGTCGGTGCCGAGCCCCCAGGGCGCCATGCGGGCGGCGACCGCCACGCCCGTGCCGCTGCTGGAGCCGCCGGGCGTGCGGGGCGTCTGCAGGTCCCACGGGTTCCAGGGCGTGCCGAGATGCTGGTTGGTGCCCCAGCCGCCATAGGCGAACTCGACCGTGTGGGTCTTGCCCAGCACGATCATGCCCTGTGCGATCAGCCGCCGGGCGACGGTGGCGGTGCCGGCGGCGACCCGCGCCCGGTGGGCGGCCGATCCCCCCATCGTGATGCGCCCGTCGAGGTCCACGAGGTCCTTCAGCGCGACGGGCACCCCGTGCAGCGGGCCGACCGTGTGTCCGGAGCGGATCGCCCGGTCGGCGCCCTCGGCGGCGAGCCGGGCGTCGGCGGCGTAGACCGCCGTGAAGGCCCGGAACTTGGGATCCTGCGCCTCGATGCGCGCGAGCAGCGCCTCGACCGCGTCGACGGGGGAGAACCGCTTGGCGGCGATGCCCTCCGCCAGGGCCTTGGCGGACAGGAGGGAGAGATCGGTCGGGGTATCGGTCATCGGGTTGCCTTGTTGCGTTGAAGCGCGCCGAGCGCGCTCCCTCCCCTTCCGCGGGGAGGGCAGTCTCTCGACGCGCTACTTCATTCCCACCCGCGTCAGGTCGAGGAACCAGGATTGGGGGGAGACGAAGCCGGTGACCCGGGGCGACATCGCCCGGGCGTTGAGGTCGTGCACCACGTAGAGCCAGGGCGGGTCGTCCACGAGGCGCTCGTGGGCCGCGCGGGTCGCGGCGGCGACCGCCTGCGGATCGGTCGATCCGGCGAGCTGCGTCATCGCGGCGTCGAAGGCCCCGTCCCGCCAGTTCGGGAAGTTGAAGCCGTTCGGCGGGAAGCGGTCGGAGGCGAAGTAGCGGGCCATCACCCCGGCATCCGAGGAGGGCGACGAGATGTTGAGGGCCATCGCGCCCTGCAGGCTCGGGCTGTCGGGCCCCGCCCGGCCGGAATTGAGCAGCACCTGCCACTCGACCACGGTGAAGGACACCTCGACGCCGCAGGCCTGTTTCAGGTTCTCCTGCAGGTACTCGTTCATCGGCATCGGCAGCATCTGCCCCGAGCCCGAGGTCGAGACCATCACGCCGAAGCGCAGCGGCTTGGCCGCGTCGAAGCCGGCCTGCGCCAGCAGCGCCCGGCCCTTGGCCGGGTCGAAGCCGTAGCGGTTCTGGGGTGCGCCGAAATTCGGGTCGCCCGCCTTGAGCCAGCCGAGCGCCGGCTCGGCCGTGCCGTTGAGCAGCGCCACGATGCCGTCGCGGTCGATGCAGTAGTTCAGCGCTTGGCGCACCCGCACGTCCTTCAGCGGGCTGTCCTTGGCGCCGATATTGTACATCCACGGCCAGACATGCGGGTAGGAGCCGGTGGCGACCGCGAAACCCGCCGCCTTCAGCGACGGGATGCCGTCCGAGGCCGGCACCTCGATCCAGTCGACCTGACCCGCGCGGAGCGCGGCCAGCCGCGCATTCGCCTCCGGGATCGGCATCAGGCGCACGCGCTCGACCCGGGCGCGCCGGTCCGCGTCCCAGTAGGCGTCGTTGCGGGCGAGATCGACCGCCTCGCGCGGGGCGACGCGGGTGATCCGGAACGGGCCGGTGCCCGCGGCCGGCAGGGCCGCGACCTTGCTCCAGTCGCCCCCGGCCGCCGCGAAGGAGCGCGGCGAGGTGAACAGGATGTAGACCGCCATGTAGGGGAAGTACGAGGCCGCCTGCGTGGTGGTGATCGCCACCGTGCGGTCGTCGATCTTCCGGTAGGTCGCGAGCAGCGGCACCCGTGCCCGGGTGATGCCGGCCGCCGGGGCCTCGAAGTGCGGGCTGTCGTTCCGGAAGTAGCGGTCGAGGTTCCAGATCACCGCGTCGGCGTCGAAGGGCGCGCCGTCGTGGAAGGCGACGCCCTCGCGCAGGTGGAAGATCCAGGTCTTCGGGTCGTCCGCCGCCTGCTCCCAGCGGGTGGCGAGGCCGGGCCGCAGTCCCGCGGGGCGGTCGGTCCGGTCGAGGTCCCAGAGCACCAGCGATTCGAAGACCGGGTAGCCGAGGAAGCGCATCCCCTCGAAGCCGTTGTTCGGCATGCCGGTGGCCGTCGGGATGTCGCTGGCCGTCATGGCGATGCGCAGCGTCATCTGGGCCTCGGCCGGTGCGCCGAGGCCGCCGAGCAGAGCGAGGGCGGCCAGTGCACGTTTGAGCGTCATGGAAACTCGACGGTGGGTTGCGGGCGCCACGCATCCGCAAGTTGCAGGCCAAGCTTCCCGCGGCCGGTGCAGGGCCAGCCATGCGGCAGGGGCTTGCCGGGCCGCGCCGCCGCGCGCCACCATGCGCGTGGAGCCGGATCAGCCGGCGCGAGGAGAGCCGAGCCGTGTCCGAGCCGATGAACGGGGCCGAGAGCCTCGTGCGCACCCTGGTGGCGGGCGGGGTCGAGGTCTGCTTCACCAATCCGGGCACCTCGGAGATGCATTTCGTGGCGGCCCTCGACCGGGTCGCGGGCATGGAATGCGTGCTGTTCCTGTTCGAGGGCGGCGCGACGGGCGCGGCGGACGGCTACGCCCGCGTCGCCGACAAGCCGGCCTCGACGCTGCTCCATCTCGGCCCCGGCCTCGCCAACGGCTGGGCCAACCTCCACAACGCCCGCCGCGCCCGCTCGATGGTGGTCAACATCGTGGGCGAGCACGCGACCTATCACCGGCAATACGACGCGCCCCTGACCTCGGACATCGAGGCGCTGGCCGCCACCGTCTCGGCCTGGACCCGCACCGGCACGCGCGCGGCGGAAGTCGCGGCCGACGGCGCGGCGGCGATCCAGGCCGCCCGCACCGCCCCGGGGCGGATCGCCACCCTGATCCTGCCCGCCGATACCGCATGGCAGCCGGGCTCCGGAATCGCCCCCGTCCCGCCGTCGCCCGAGCGGGCGCGGGTGAGCGACGACGCGGTGGCGGCCGCCGCTGCCGCGCTCGCGAGCGGCGAGCCGGCCCTGCTCCATCTCGGCGACCGGGCGGTGCGCGGTGCGGGCAAGCGCATCGCGGCCCGGATCGCGGCCAAGACCGGCGCGAAGCTCCTCGCCATGCAGGCCAATGCCCGCATCGACCGCGGCGCGGGCCAGGTGCCGGTCGAGCGGCTGCCCTACCCGATCGACCAGGCGATCGCGGTGCTGGCGCCCTATCGCCGGGTCGTGCTTGCGGGCGCCACCCGGCCGGTCGGCTTCTTCGCCTATCCGGGCAAGCCGAGCGTTCTCACCCATCCCGATTGCGAGACGGTGACGCTGGCCACGCCCGAGGAGGACCAGGTCGAGGCGCTGGAGCGGCTGGCCGAGGCGGTCGGCGCGCCGGACGATATCGACGTGGTCCCGCCGCCGCGGCCGGAGCTTCCGGGCGCGGGCCGGCTCGAGGACGACGCGATCGGCCGCGTGCTCGGCGCGCTGATGCCGGAGGGCGCGATCGTCTGCGACGAGTCGCTGACCACGGGCCGCAACTTCTTCGCCGCGACCCACGGCGCCGCGCCGCATAGCTGGCTCCAGCTCTCCGGCGGCGCGATCGGCGTCGGCATCCCGATGGCGACGGGTGCCGCGGTCGCGGCGCGCGACCGCAAGGTGATCAACCTCCAGGCGGACGGGAGCGCGCTCTACACCGCCCAGGCCCTCTGGACCCAGGCGCGCGAGCGCCTCGACGTGGTGACGCTGATCTGGTCGAACCGCGCCTACGCGATCCTGCGGGGCGAACTCGCCAATGTCGGGGCGCACAATCCCGGTCCGAAGGCGCTCGGCATGCTCTCGCTCGACAACCCGCCGGTCGACTGGGTCAGCCTCGCCCGCGGCTACGGCGTCGAGGCCCGCCGCGTCGAGACGCTGGAGGCCTTCACCGACGTGTTCGCGCACGCGCTGGCGCGGCGGGGGCCCTTCCTGATCGAGGTGGCGCTGTAGGTCGGGCGCCCGTCGCCGGGACGTCATGGGATCCGGGTTAGACTGGCATTCCGGGCGCGTCGGGCGGGTGCGTCGGCTTTACTGCACTGCAGCGGAAATACTTGCGCGGACGGCCGGAGAATCACTTGCGTCCGGTTCTCGTTGAGTTAACGTTCCAACTTCGCAGACCGTTTCAAGGAGACACAAGGAGAATAATTCCTCCGCGCCCGGCGCGTTGGAAGAAGTGCGTCGTCCAGAGGCAAGATCCAACACAGGATGGCTCCGATGTCCGAGATGATTCGCGTTCGACCCACCCAGGACGGAACCTATACTGTTTACCGCGGCATGACGGCGTTGATCTCCGGCCTGACCCGATTGCAGGCCGAGCGGTACGAGGCGAGCATCGCCCGTCAGCAGCAGGGCCTCGTCACAGCGGGCGCTTGACCCGCTCGCGGCGCCGCGCAAGGGCGGCACCGCATTCTCTCACATCCTCTGAAGATCGATGCGGTTATGTGGCCGCCAGCCGCGCCACTTACCCAGAGCTGAGCCGCGGCCGGGCCGATAGCCCGGGTTGCTCCCCACGTCGCTCGCAGGGCTTCCCGTCTGTCGTAGGAGGCGCGGGTCCCCTCTCCGGCACGGGAGAGGGGCGCGGCCTGGTTCGACGCCATCCGGTTTATCCGTCCGCGTGTCCTTGAGGTCTTCTCAGACCGCGCCGTCGAGCGCGAGCTCCCCGAGATCCCCGACGCGTCCCTCCGCATCGAGGCCGCGCTGGCGGGCCGAGATCACGTGGCGGTCGCCCGCCTGCTCAAAGCTGAACAGCAGGTAGGCCGCGCGCCGCGGCAGCGAGGGCCCGTGCGCACCGGGCCGGGCGGAGGCCGATGCGGCACCGACGACCGGCACCCGCCCGCCGCCCGGCCCCGGCACCGCGGCAAGGCTCGCCACATGGTTGTGGCCGTGCAGGATCAGCTCCGCACCGGCCCGGGCGATCATCGCCGTGAAGGCCTGCGCGTCCCGCAACTCGCGCCCCGCCGAGGCGCCGCCCGGATGGGGCGGGTGGTGGATCATCACCACCCGGCAGGGCCGGCCGGGCTCCGTCGCGAGCGCCCGCAGGAGCGCCTCGGCGGCCGCGATCTGCGCCTCGCCGAGGCGCCCGCTCGCCACGAAGGGGATCGTCGGGATCGCGGTCGAGAGGCCGACGAGCGCCAGCGGCCCGCGTCGCCGCAGGTAGGGGAAGCGGCTGCCGCAGCCGCCGTCGTCGGCCGTCCAGCGGTCGCACTGGCCGAGCAGGCCTTCCAGCGAGCCGCGCACGTAGGCGTCGTGGTTGCCCGGCACGAAGCTCACCGCATCGGGCGTGCCCAGGGCCTCCAAGAAGGTGCGCGCCGTCTCCCACTCGCTCGGCAGGCCGATATTGCAGAGGTCGCCCGTGCAGGCGACGTGGTCGGGCGCCTGCGCCCGCAGGTCCGCCACCAGGGCGGAGAGCACCGCCATGTCGTGGCTGCGCGAGCGCCCGCGCCGCCAGTTGGCGTAGCCGGTCGCCCGCTTGCCGAACAGCTGGTGCAGGCGCGGGCGCGATAGCGGCCCGACATGCGGGTCGCTGAGATGGGCGAGGCGGAAGGGCGTGGGATCCGGCATCGCTCCCGCGCATCGCGGCTCCGGCGGCGCGCGTCAAGCCGCCCGGCGGCTGCGTCAGGCGCTGCCGATCGCTATGCCGGTCGCGAGCACGAGCGCGCCGCCGAGCAGAACCTGCAGCGCTGCGCGCCCGAAGGGCGTCGCCATGTAGCGGGTGCGGATCGCCGCGATGGCGACGAGCTCGACCGCCACCACCAGCATCGCCAGGCCGGTGGCGAGCCAGAAGGCGTTCGGCCAGGGATCCGGAAGCGCGTCCGGGATCGCGTACGGCAGGGTGTGGCCGAGGCCGCCGAGGGTGGTCATCGCCCCGCAGACGAGCCCGCGCATCCACGGATCGCCCCGCCCCGTGACCAGGCCGTCGTCCGAGAGCGCCTCGGTCAGCCCCATGCTGATCCCGGCCCCGAGCGACGCCGCGAGCCCGACCAGGAAGGTCGGGCCGTTCTGATGCGTCGCGAAGGCGGCGGCGAAGATCGGCGCCAGGGTCGAGACCGAACCGTCGATCAGGCCCGCGAGCCCCGGCTGCACGATGCGCAGGACGAAGGCGCGGTGGCGCTCATCCGGATCGTCGAGAGGAGCTGGATTCGCCGTGATCGCCATCTGCGCACCTGTCTGGAACTGTTCCAAT
>NZ_BPQM01000001.1 GCF_022179245.1 Methylobacterium gregans | reverse complement strand
CTCTCCCCCGCAGAGGGAGTGAGACGCGGCGGACCTCGCACCGCATCTTAAGACAAAAGTCTTGACATATGAGAACATATCATGCACAGATCCGCCCACGCGCCGCCCCGGCACCGCGACGGGTTGCAGGACCCGCCGCGGCGCCGGGGCGGCGCGTGGGCGGATCTGTGCATGATATGTTCTCATATGTCAAGACTTTTGTCTTAAGATGCGGTGCGAGGTCCGCCGCGTCTCACTCCCTCTGCGGGGGAGAGTGCCGGACGCAGTGAGGCGGGAGAGGGGAGCGACGGCTCAGAACGGTCTCGCCCAGCATGAAGGCCGTGCCCCAGCTTGAAGCGTTCACCCGCCCCGGCCGGACGGCAGGCCCACCCTCCCCCGCAGAGGGGAGAGGGAGCGTACCGCGCGCGCACCACTGTTCGGCCGCGATTCACGCCTAGGCGCCCGGCATCGAACGGGTGGGGCCTTGCCGCGTTGTCACGCGCCCCGTCCGCGAAGAGGCCAGTTCGAACCCGGCATGCTCGATCCCGCGCCCCATCGGCCGCTCGGCCTCGGCTCCGTCGCCGGCGACCCGCTCGTGCGGGCCGACCGGGAGGCTTCCACCTACAAGATCGTGAGCTGGAACCTCCTGCGTCGCACCGGCGCGGCGGTCACCGACCTCGTCGCGCTGATCGAGCAGGAGCAGCCCGACCTGCTGCTGATGCAGGAGGCGACCCGCGGCATCGCGGCGCTGCGCGAGCGGGTCGGCGGGGTCTATGCCTGGGCGCAGCTGCCCGACCGCATCCACGGGCTCGCCATGTGGGCCCCCAGACCCTGGGCCAGGCCGCCGCTGGTGGTGCCGCTGCCGTCCGGCGCGATGTTCCACCGGGTCTCGCAGGTGCTGGATCTCGGCGATTTCACCGTGGCCAACGTCCACCTCTCCCACGGGCAGATGCTGAACCGGCGCCAGCTCCGTCGGGTGATGACGGCGCTGCCCGGGCGCGCCGCGGTGCTCGGCGACTACAACATCGTCGGCCCCGCGCTGATGCCGGGCTTTCGCGATGTCGGGCCCCGCAACCCGACCCACGCCATGGGCCGGATGGTGCCGCTGCGGCTCGACCGCTGCCTCGCCCGCGGCCTCGTCTGCGAGCAGCGCGCGGTGCTGCCGCGGGGCCCGTCGGACCACCGGCCGATCGTGGTTCACCTGCGCCCGGCGCCCGAGGCGCCGCCGCGCATCGTCAAAGGTATGGCAGCAGCAGTCGCACGGCTGCGTCGCGCAGGCGTACGGGCAGGTGGCGGGCGCGCAGGTCGTCCTCCGTCAGCCGCGTCTCCATCTTCGCCCGGATGAAGCGCTCGATCTCCTCCGCCATCCGCACGTCGTAGAGCTCGACGTTCAGCTCGAAGTTCAGGCGGAAGCTGCGCATGTCCCAGTTGGCGCTGCCGACGAAGCACCACGCCCCGTCGATCGTGAGCGCCTTCGAGTGATCGAAGGGCGGCTCGTCGAGCCAGATCCGCACCCCGCTCCTGAGGAGCGGCATCACGTGGGCGCGCGTCGCCCAGTCGACGAAGACGTGGTCCGAGCGGCGCGGGATCACCACGTCGACCGCGACGCCGCGCTCGGCCGCGAGCGCGAGGGCGGCCATCACCACCTCGTCCGGCAGGAAGTACGGGGTCACGATCGCCACGCGCTCACGGGCGCCGTTGAGCGCGTGCAGGATCACCGACTCGATCTTCATGATGTCGGCGTCCGGCCCTGAGGTCACCGCGCGCGCGACCGTGGGGCCTGCGGGCGCGAGGTCCGGGAACCACGGCGGCCCGTCGAGGATCTCGCCGTCCACGAAGGCCCAGTCGCTGGCGAAGGCTGCCATCAGTTGCTCGACCACCGGGCCCTCGATCCGGAAATGCGTGTCGCGGATCGGGTGGTCGGGCCTCGTGGCGAGGCGGTTCGGCTGCGAGATGTTGACCCCGCCCGTGAAGGCGATCCGCCCGTCGGCGATCAGCAGCTTCTTGTGGTTGCGCAGGTTCAGGAAGGGCATGCGCCAGGGCAGCGCCGAGTGCATGAACAGGCCCGCCGGCACCCCGGCCGCGTGCAGGCGCCGGTAGGCCTTCGCCCGAAAGTACCCGCCGCCGATCCCGTCGATGATCACCCGCACGTGCACGCCGCGCGCCCGCGCCTCACCGAGCGCCGCGCAGAAGAGGCGGCCGGTCGGGTCATCGCGAAAAATGTAGCTCGTGAGCACGAGGCAGGTGCGGGCTTGCGCGATCGCCGCCAGCATCGCCGGGTAGGCCTCGTCGCCGTTGCGAAAGAGCGCGACCCGGTTGCCGGCGAGCGCGGGCAGGCCGGTGATGCGCCGCACCGCCCGGTCGAGGGGCCAGAGGGTGTGGGGCACGGTCGCGTCCTCGGCACTCGGCGCCTCGAGCGCTTCCGAGGGCTTGGTGCCGAGCTTGCGGGCGCGGCGCGTCACCCGGTTGATGCCGAACATCAGGTAGAGCACCGAGCCGAAGATCGGCGACAGCCACGCGAGCCCGACCCAGGCCACCGCGACGCTGACCCGGCGCTTACGGAGCAGCGCGTGCAGCGTCACCGCGATGGCGAGGGCAGTGCCGATCGCCGCCAAGACGTCGGCCCGCAGGGCGGCGGAGGGCTGGAGCCAGCGGAACAGGATGTCTTCGAAGGAACTGAACACGGGAACTCGACCGAGCGCGGGCGGAAGCGGCCGCGAGCCGATATAGGCGCGCTTCCGGGCCACGGCGTCCCGAAAATGCCGGTCTCGCGCGGCAGAGGGGCGCCATGCCGTTCCTCGCCCCGCCGCCCCTGCCGCCCCCCGAGCCGCCGGCCCTCGTCCGGACCGCCGCCGCGCCCTGCGACGCCGCGACCCGCGCGCGGATCCTCGCCCCGGCGGCACCGGGCGCGGAGAGCGTGGCCCTCACCTGCAGCCTGCGGCTCGGCCCCGAGATCCACGTGACGAAGCGGATCGTGCTGGAGGGCGGGTCGGCCTCAGGGATCACCCTCGACTGCGCGGGCGCGACGCTGGGGCAGGCCGAGCCGCCGCCCGCCCCCGATGCCTTCGCGCTGGCGATCCGCTCGCGCCCGCTGCCCGGCGGCGGCTTCGAGCGCCCGTCGGGCATCACGGTGCGCGATTGCCGGATCCTCGGTCACGTCCGGATCTGGGGCATGGGGGTGAACGGGCAGGGCGCAGCGGTCCGCGACTCGTCGCGCGAGCCCGGCCATACCGAGCGGGCGCAGGCGGCGGCGCCGACCGAGGTCGCGATCCTCGGCACGACGATCACGGCGCTCGGGCACATCCCGCTCTATCTCGGCCCCGGCGTGACCCGGGTGATTCTGCAGGGCTCGCGGCTCGACGGCCGCTCGCGCTCGACCGCGCTCTATCTCGATGCCGAGAGCGCCGAGAACCGCATCACGGACAACGACATCGCGACCGAGACCGGGCGCGAGTTGGTGGCGGTCGACGGCTCGGCGCGCAACCGGATCACGGGCAACCGCTTCGCGCTGCGGGGGCAGGGGGGCGTGCGGCTCTACCGGAATTGCGGGGAGGGCGGCACGGTGCGCCACCAGACGCCCTCCGACAACGTGGTGACGGACAACGTCTTCCGGGGGCGGGGGCTGTTCGGATCGGCGCCGATCGTGGTCAATTCCCGCGGCGGCTGGCGGCTCTACTGCGGCGAGGACCGCGGCTACCCGTTCGGCAGCAGCGCCGACGACGGCGACAACGGCACCGGCAACGTGGTGGAGCCGAACCGGGTGGAGTAGGGGTCCAGCGCCTCAGTTGCCCGCCATCACCAGCGCCCAGTAGCGGCGGTAGCGCGTCTCGGGCGCGTCGACCCGGGCGATGCCGATGCGGCGGAGCTGCGGGATCAGCATGTTGGCGTTGTGCTGGGGCGAGGCCTTCCAGCGGGCGAGCACCTGATCGAAGGTCTCGGAGCCGGCGCTCAGGTTCTCGGCGGCGTGGGAGCGGGCGAGGCCCGCCGAGGCCATGCGCGAGGTGAAGGTGCCGCCCAGATCGTGGCTGAGCCGGCCCGCCCGGGCGTTGTTGCCGGCCTGGAAGGCGGCGGCCCGCGTCAGCCCGGAATCCACCACCACCGGCCCGAGCCCGTGCTGGGCGCGGTAGCGCGAGATCGCGGCGGCGGCCGCCGTCTCGTCGAGGATGACCGGCAGCGTCGGGGCGGAGACCTCCGGCAGGATCGCCGAGGTGCCGCAGGCGGCCAGAGCCAGCGGCAGGGCGAGCGCGGCGAGGCGGGCGAAGGGTCGGATCGGCACGGGGGCGGTCTGGGCTCGCGGATGGGTCGGCCTGCCTCCGCGGCGCCTGCGGCGAAACCGGGGCGGCGGCGCGCCCGCCCGGCGGATCGCCGGCCGGTGTGGCACGGGAGCCACGGGCGGTCATGGATTCCAAAGGTCGAGACCTTTGGCGGGTGCAGGGCAGAGCCCTGCACTTGCCCTCGGGACCCGGCTCTGCCGGGTCCCGAGGGCAATCTCGGCACTGCGCCCCCGGACCCTGCCCAAGGGTGTGACACCCTTAAGGATCCCTTGGGGATCCATTGGAAATCCCAGGACTACCCTGCGTGGGCGAGCGCCACGGGGCGGAAGGCGGCGAGCAGCGCCGGGTCGAGATGGCCGCGCTCGCCCGCCATCTGGGCCAGAGCCGCCAGGGGCTCGATCGGGGTGCGGTAGGCGCGCCGCTCGGTCAGCGCCGAGTACACGTCGCAGATCGCCACGAGGCGGGTGAGGTCCGAGATCGCCGCGCCGGCGAGCCCATCGGGGTATCCGGTCCCGTCCAGGCGCTCGTGGTGGTGGCGCACGGCCGCGATCACCGCGGGCTCGGTTCCGCCCTGCTCGGCCAGGAGATCGGCGCCGATCGCGGGGTGGCGCTGCATCAGGCGCCACTCCTCGGGGGTGAGGCGGCCGGGCTTGTTCAGGATCTCGGCGGGGATGCGCGACTTGCCGATGTCGTGCAGCAGCGCCGCGCGGGCGAAGCGGCGATGGTCGGCGTCCCCCAAGCCCAACACCGCACCGAAGGCGGCCGCGAAGCCCGCCACGCTCAGCGTGTGCTGGTAGACGCCCGCATCGTGCCGCCAGACCGTGTGCAGCCAGTCGCGGATGCCGACCTCGGCGACGGCATCGACCACGATCCCGGTGCCGCGCTCGATCTCGGCGCGCTCGATCCGCGCGCCGAGCGCCGCGCTGTCGAACAACTCGGCCACGAGCGCGGTCGCGGCGCCACTGCGGGCGAGGAGCGTCCGGGCGCGCGCCCGCTCCGCCTGCGCGGCACGCTCCAGCATCGCGAAGATGCCGGCCAGCACGGTCTCGCGCGGCGCGTCGGCCGGCAGGACCTGGGCGGTGGGGGGAGAGACGGTCGAAGAAGGCCCGGCGCCGTCGTGGGGCCGGCGCGCGAGGACGAGACGGGGCACGGCCCGGTCGAGGACGGCCTCGGCGGCGGCGAGGGCAGGCGCGTCGAGGTCGAGCACCGCGAGGCGCGGCCGGCCCGGCGGCAAGCCGTCACCGGTTTCCGCGGCCCTGCAGGCGGCGACGAGGCCGATCGCCCGCGCCAGAGCCCGGCGCTCGGCTGGGCGATCCGACAGGAGGAGGACGAAACCTTCGTCCGGGATCTGGGCGCCCAGTGCCACGTCAGCGCCCTCGGGTCGCGTGGATCAACGATTTGTTGACCCTACCACCAAAATGGTGAGCGAAACCTTGCGCGGACCACGCAGGGACAGCAATTCGCCCGCCGTGACGGGCGTTTCGCGCGATTCGGCGGCGTCAGGCGTAGCGGCCGGCCGGGGTGGCCGGGTAGCGGGCATGGACGTTGCGCACGTCGCGACGGTCGTTCCGGGGCGCCTCGAACAGGTCGGCCACCTTGACGACCAGCAGAATCTGGACGCCGACGACCAGCACGGCGAGAGCGGCGAGGATGAAGGGCAGGGCGAGGAACATGGGGTCGGACCAGAGGCTGGCGTGAGCGGCGATGTTGCGGCGCCGTAATCGCATGCCGCACTGCACGCTGGTATGCCAAAGTTGGCATGCCAAACATGCTCGGCATGCATGGATTATCCAAGATCCTTGCCATGGGTTAGGAAAAAGCCGGCCCCAGGCCGAGGCGAGGCGCGCAGGACGCATGACACGGCGCCGCGCTCGGGCCAGCGCGCCGCGCTGCAGCGAAGACGGCGCGAGCCGGCCTGCATCGGCGGCGCTCAGACCGTGCGACGCAAGCCGGATCGCGCGTGCGGGGGATCGACGCTCGGGCGGACGGCCGCCGGATCAGTCGAGATAATGGCCGTAGGTATCCACGTGCCGGGCGAGGCCCAGGCCGTGCTCGCGCACCAGCCGCTCGGCGAGTTCGGCCTCGCGGGCCTCCAGCGCCTTGATGATCGCCACGTGCTCCCGGATCGAGCTCTCGGCCCGCTCGCCCTGGCGGAGCGCCGTATTGCGGATGCCGCGGACGTGCATCAGCAAATTGCTCGACAGGCTCGCGATCGCCTCGCACTGGCCCAGCGAGATGATCTTCTGATGGAAACGGATGTTGGCGTCCGAGTACTCGTCGAGGTGCTCGGCGGGGCGGCCCTCGTAGAATTCCGGGAACTCGGTGCGCAGGGATTGCAGTTGCGCGTCGCTCGCCCGCTGGCAGGCGAGGCGGGCCGCCATGCTCTCCAGCGCCGCCCAGGCGTGGATCATGCCGACGATCTCGGCCTTGGTCTTCTTGATCACGAAGATGCCGCGGCGCGCCTCGGAGCGCACGAAGCCCTCCTGCTCCAGCACGGTCAGCGCCTCGCGCACCGGCGTGCGGCTGACGCCGAGGTCCTGCGAGAGCTTGCGCTCGTCGAGCCGCACCTCGTCGGGGCGCCCGTACAGGTCCATGTTCGTGATGGCGGATTTCAGCGCCTCGTAAGCCAACGTGCGCAGGCTTGAACTCGCGACGATCGGCTTGATGCTGAACTGGTCGCTATTGGACATCCCGAATCCAGATTTTGCCCGCTGCCGCGCCGCTGCGTGCCTCAAGACCTAGCCGAAAGCGCGGGCAACTCAAAGCCGCCCCGGCCGGGTGCCCACAACGACAGCATCTGCGGGCTGCGCATATTGGCATTTGGAATGCCAAATGTCGAAGGTTTCGTGCGGCGGCGGCCGGCTCTCATGGGGATCGCTGCGCAGCGTGCCGCGGGTAGCGCGCGGCGGCGCCCCTGGGCTAGACGGAAGCCGGCGCCCGCGCGGCGCCCGGTCTTCTCGTCTCGCGGGGAACGCGCATGGCGCGCCACGACGCCTTCCGGGTCCGGCAATCGATCGTGGAGGCCGCCCGCAGCCTCGACGCGCTCGGGCTCACCCAGGGCACC
The DNA here is from genome assembly GCF_022179245.1 of Methylobacterium gregans. GTDB lineage: Bacteria > Pseudomonadota > Alphaproteobacteria > Rhizobiales > Beijerinckiaceae > Methylobacterium > Methylobacterium gregans. The sequence goes on along the minus strand of NZ_BPQM01000001.1, from coordinate 15,572 downwards.
TCGGGCAACATCGCCCTGCGCTGGGAAGACGGGCTGCTGATCACGCCCTCGGGCCTGCCCTACGCCCGGATGAGCCCGGACGACATCGTGTTCATGCGCCTCGACGGCAGCTTCGAGCACCCCCTCAAGCCCTCCTCGGAATGGCGCTTCCACCGGGACATCCTGGCGCGCCGGCCCGAGGTGAACGCGGTGGTGCATGCCCATCCCGTCTACTGCACGGCCTTCGCCATGTGCCGGAGGGAGATCCCGGCGGTGCACTACATGATCGCGGCAGCGGGCGGTCCGACGGTGCGTTGCGCGCCCTACGCCACCTTCGGCACGGAGGAACTCTCCGCCCACGCGCTGGCGGCCCTGGAGGACCGGACCTGCTGCCTGCTCGCCAACCACGGCATGATCGCCACCGGGCCGGACCTCGAGAAGGCGCTCTGGCTCGCGGTGGAGTTGGAGACCCTCTGTCGGCAATACGCGGTGGCGCTGCAGGTCGGCACGCCGGTGGTGCTGCCGGACGACGAGATCGCCCGCAACGTCGAGAAATTCCGGAGCTACGGGCTGAAGGCGCAGGACTGAGGTCGCAGGGTTGAGGGGAGGCGCGGCGGCAGGAGCGCTGGGCAGCCGGGCCGTCCTTGCCTATCAGGGGGGCCGCCGCGTCCGCGCGTCCTCGCGAGTTCCCGATGCTGAAGGCCTTCCTCGCCTATTACCGGCCCCACCGGACCCTGTTCCTGGTCGATTTCGGCTGCGCCGTGCTCTCCGGCCTGCTCGAGCTCGGCTTTCCGATCGCCGTGAAGCTCTTCGTCGACCGGCTGCTGCCGCAGCAGGACTGGAGCCTGATCGTGCTGGCGGCCGCGGGTCTGGCGGCGCTCTACGTCGCCAATGCCGGCCTGATGGTGGTGGTGACCTACTGGGGCCACGTGCTCGGCATCAACATCGAGACCACGATGCGGGCGCGCGCCTTCGACCACCTGCAGAAGCTCTCCTTCCGCTTCTACGACGGGCAGAAGACCGGCCATCTGGTGGCCCGCGTGACGAAGGACCTGGAGGAGATCGGCGAGGTCGCGCATCACGGGCCGGAAGACCTGTTCATCGCCGTGATGACGCTGTTCGGCGCCTTCGGGTTGATGTTCTGGGTCCACCCGCCGCTCGCCCTGATGACGGCCGCGATCCTTCCGGTGATCGCCTTCGTGACGCTGCGCTACGGCGGACGCATGACCCGCAACTGGCAGGCCCAGTACGGGCGCGTCGGCGCCTTCAACGCGCGCATCGAGGAGAATGTCGGCGGCGTGCGCGTGGTGCGGGCGTTTGCCAACGAGGCGCACGAGCGCATGCTCTTCGCGGCGGACAACGCGCGCTACCGCGCCACCAAGCTCGAAGCCTACCGCATCATGGCGGCGAGCCTGTCGATCAACTACCTCGGCATGCGCCTCGTCCAGATCGTGGTGCTGTTAGGGGGCGCCGCCTTCGTGGTGCGCGGCGATCTCTCGGCGGGCGGGTTCATCGGCTTCCTGCTGCTCGTCGGCGTGTTCTACCGGCCGCTGGAGAAGATCGGCGCGGTGGTCGAGACCTACCCGAAGGGCATCGCGGGCTTCCGGCGCTACATGGCGCTGCTCGGCACGGAGCCCGACATCGCCGACCGGCCGGGGGCGGTGGCTGTCGGGCCGCTCGCCGGCGCGATCCGGTTCGAGGACGTCGCCTTCGGCTACAGCCCGGACCGGCCGGTGCTGCGGGGCCTGAACCTCGTGGTGGAGGCCGGCGAGACCGTGGCGCTCGTCGGCCCGTCGGGTGCGGGCAAGACCACGCTCTGCTCGCTGATCCCGCGCTTCTACGAGGTCGAGGCCGGCCGCATCACGATCGACGGGCACGACATCCGCGACCTGACGCTCGCCTCGCTGCGCGGCCAGATCGGCATCGTGCAGCAGGACGTGTTCCTGTTCGCCGGCACGATCCGGGAGAACATCGCGTACGGGCGGCTCGATGCCAGCGAGGCCGAGATCCTGGAGGCGGCCCGCCGCGCGCGGCTCGACACGCTGATCGCCGGGCTCCCCGAGGGGCTCGACACGGTGGTGGGCGAGCGCGGGGTGAAGCTGTCGGGCGGCCAGAAGCAGCGCATGGCGATCGCCCGGGTCTTCCTGAAGAACCCGCCGATCCTGATCCTCGACGAGGCGACCTCGGCGCTCGACACCGAGACCGAGCGGGAGATCCAGGCGGCGCTCACCGAGCTGTCGGCGGGGCGCACCAGCCTCGTCATCGCCCACCGCCTCGCGACCGTCCGGCACGCCGACCGCATCGTGGTGGTGACCGAGGGCGGCATCGTCGAGGAGGGGCGCCACGAGGCTCTGCTCGCCCGCGGCGGCTACTACCGCCGCCTCCACGCCGCCCAGTTCGCCGCCACCGGGCCGCTCTCGGCCGCGGAGTGACGTGCAGGGCGCCCTCCCTCCCGGGCTCTCCCTCCCCCCTCTGCGGGGGAGGGAGGACGCGCGGGTCCGATCGGCCGAAACGGACGAGGCCCGGCCACGCTGCATGGCCGCACCGATCCGAAGACGCTTGAACCGGGCCGCCCGAAGCCGGAGAAGGCCCGGAATTCCTCCAAGAGACGCCGATGCCCGCCTACCGCTCCCGCACCACCACCCACGGCCGCAACATGGCCGGCGCCCGCGGCCTCTGGCGCGCCACCGGCATGAAGGATTCCGATTTCGGCAAGCCGATCATCGCGGTGGTGAACTCCTTCACGCAGTTCGTGCCGGGCCACGTCCACCTGAAGGATCTGGGCCAGCTCGTCGCGCGCGAGATCGAGCAGGCGGGCGGCGTCGCCAAGGAGTTCAACACCATCGCGGTCGATGACGGCATCGCGATGGGCCACGACGGCATGCTCTACTCGCTCCCCTCCCGCGAGCTGATCGCCGACGCGGTCGAGTACATGGTCAACGCGCACTGCGCCGACGCGATGGTGTGCATCTCGAACTGCGACAAGATCACCCCCGGCATGCTGATGGCGGCTTTGCGCCTCAACATCCCGTGCGTGTTCGTCTCCGGCGGCCCGATGGAGGCCGGCAAGGTCGTGATGAACGGCATCACCCGGAAGTTCGACCTCGTGGACGCCATGGTGGCGGCGGCCGACGACCGGGTCTCGGACGCGGACGTGGCGACGATCGAGCGCTCGGCCTGCCCGACCTGCGGCTCGTGCTCGGGCATGTTCACGGCCAATTCCATGAACTGCCTCACCGAGGCCCTGGGGCTGGCGCTGCCCGGCAACGGCTCGGTGCTGGCGACGCATGCCGACCGCAAGCGCCTCTTCGTCGAGGCCGGCCACCTCGTGGTGGACCTTGCCCGCCGCTACTACGAGCAGGACGATGCCAGCGTGCTGCCCCGCGCGATCGCGAGTTTTTCCGCCTTCGAGAATGCGATGACCCTCGACATCGCCATGGGCGGCTCGACCAACACGGTGCTGCACCTCTTGGCCGCCGCCCACGAGGGCGAGGTGCCCTTCACGATGGCCGACATCGACCGGCTGTCCCGGCGCGTGCCGGTGCTCTGCAAGGTCGCCCCGGCGGTGGCCAACGTCCACATGGAGGACGTCCACCGGGCCGGCGGCATCATGGGCATCCTGGGCGAGCTCGACCGGGCGGGGCTGATCGACACCCGCGCCGGCAACGTCGCGGCAGGCACGCTGGGCGAGGCCCTGGCGCGCTGGGACGTGCGGCAGAGCGCGAGCCCCGCGGTCCACGACTTCTACCGCGCGGCGCCCGGCGGCGTGCCGACCCAGGTCGCCTTCAGCCAGGCGGCGCGCTGGGACGAACTCGACACGGACCGCGAAGGGGGCGTGATCCGCGACGCCGCGCACGCCTACTCGCGCGACGGCGGCTTGGCTGTGCTGTTCGGCAACCTCGCGGAGGACGGCTGCATCGTGAAGACGGCGGGCGTCGACGCCTCGATCCTCAGCTTCACCGGCACCGCCCATGTCTTCGAGAGCCAGGACGCGGCGGTCGACGGCATCCTCAACGGCCGGGTCAAGGCCGGCGAGGTGGTGCTGATCCGCTACGAGGGCCCGCGCGGCGGCCCCGGCATGCAGGAGATGCTCTATCCCACGAGCTACCTGAAATCGAAGGGCCTCGGCAAAGCCTGCGCGCTGGTCACCGACGGGCGCTTCTCGGGCGGCTCCTCGGGCCTGTCGATCGGCCACGTCTCGCCGGAAGCCGCCGAGGGCGGCCTGATCGGCCTCGTCGAGCAGGGCGATCCGATCGAGATCGACATCCCGAACCGGCGCATCCACCTCGCGGTCGATCCGGCCGAGCTGGAGCGGCGGCGGGCCGCGCAGGAGGCCCGGGGCTGGCAGCCGGCGGCACCCCGCAAGCGCAAGGTCAGCACCGCGCTCCGGGCCTACGCGGCGCTCACCACCAGCGCCGCCAAGGGCGCCGTGCGGAAGATCTGAGCGGGCCTCGCGGCCCGCACCGCCTCGACATCGCCTCGACCGCCCCGGCTCGTGCTCCGGACCCGGCCGTCCGGCAGGGCCCTCACACGGTCCCGCCCGCGCGCGGGCACGCGTCCCCGCGCGCGGCGATGCGGCCACTAGGAACCGGCGCGGGTCCGCGCTTAATCAGAGCATGCGCACGCATCCCGCCATCGACCTGACCTCGTGCGACCGCGAGCCGATCCATATCCTGGGCGCGGTCCAGGCCTTCGGCTTCCTGCTGGCCGTCTCGCCCGACTGGATCGTCACCCGCGCCAGCGCCAACGCGCCGGACTGGCTGGGGCGTCCCGTCGCGGACCTGCTCGGCCTGCCCCTCGACGCCGTCCTCGACGGCGAGGCCATCCACCTGCTGCGCGGCCACCTGCAGACCCTGCGCGGCCCCGACGCCGTGGACCGCGTCTTCGCCGTGCGCCTCCTCCCCGATCGGCCGCCCTTCGACGTGGCGCTGCACCTCTCGGGCAGCGCCATCGTGATCGAGGCCGAGCCCAGCGCGCCCGAGCACCTCAACGCGGGCAACCTCGTGCGCAACATGGTCACCCGGCTGCAGCAGACGGTCGATTTCGACCCGCTCTGCCGCGAGGCCGCCCGCCAGATGCGCGCGCTCACGGGCTTCGACCGGGTGATGGTCTACCGCTTCTCGCCCGACGATTCGGGCGAGGTCATCGCCGAGGCCGTGCGCTCGGGCCTCGACCGCTATCTCGGCCTGCACTACCCGGCCTCCGACATCCCGAAGCAGGCGCGCGCGCTCTACGAGCGCAACTGGCTGCGCATCATCGCCGACGTGAACGCGGCAGGCAGCGCCGTCCTGCCGGCGCGCGACCCCGCGGGCGAGCCCCTCGACCTCTCGCTCTCGACCCTGCGCACGGTCTCGCCCATCCACCTCGAATACCTGCGCAACATGGGCGTCTCCGCCTCGCTCTCGGTCTCGATCCTGCGCAACGGCCGGCTCTGGGGCCTGTTCGCCTGCCACCACACCGAGCCGCGCCACATCTCCCTGGAGCGGCGCACCGCCGCCGAGCTGTTCGGGCAGATGTTCTCCTGGATCCTGGAGAGCCGCGAGCGCGAGGTCGTGGCCGCCCAGGAGGCGCGCTCGCGCGAGATCCACACGCGCCTGATGAGCGCCATGGCGTCGGGCGGTACGAGCCTCGAGGGCCTGGCCGACTTCGCCGACGAGCTCTCCGGCATCGTACCTTGTGACGGGCTCGGCCTCTGGGTGAACGGCACGATCACTCTGCAGGGCGCCACGCCGACGCGGGAGGAGTTCACCGGCCTCGTGCGCTTCCTGAACCGCACCGCGGCGAGCCGTGCCTACGCCACCGACGAGATCGGCCGCTTCCACGAGCCGGGCCGCGACTTCACCGAGCGGGCGGCCGGCATGCTCGCCGTGCCGGTCTCGCGCACCCCGCGCGACTTCCTCGTCTTCTTCCGCTCCGAGGTGGCGCGCGCAGTGACCTGGGCCGGCAACCCGGAGAAGCCCGCGATTCCCGGGCCGAACGGCGTGCGGCTCACCCCGCGCAAGAGCTTCGAGGCCTGGCGCGAGGTGGTGCGGGGGCGCTCGCTGCCCTGGTCCGAGGTCGAGATCCGCACCGCCGAGGCCCTGCGCGTCACCCTCCTGGAGGTGATCCTGCGGCTGACCGACTCGGCCGAGCGCGTGCGCCGGGAGTCGCAGGAGCGGCAGGAACTCCTCATCGCCGAGCTGAACCACCGGGTCCGCAACATCCTCAACCTGATCCGCGGCGTGATCACCCAGAGCCGCGCCCACGCGGAGAGCGCCGAGGCCTTCATCGAGGTTGTGGGCTCCCGCATCCAGGCGCTCGCCCGCGCGCACGATCAGGTCACCAGCGGCAACTGGGGCCCGGGCTCGCTCCGCGACCTCATCCAGCTGGAAGCCGGCGCGTATCTCGGCGCCCGGGCCGACCGGGTGCGGCTCTCCGGCACCGACGTGCTGCTGGAGCCGCAGGCCTTCACGACGCTGGCGCTCGTCGTGCACGAGCTCATGACCAACTCGGCCAAGTACGGTGCGCTGCGCGACAGCGCCGGCCTCGTCGCGGTGTCCTGGGAGCGGGACGCCCTCGACCACCTCGTCCTGCACTGGTGCGAGAGCGGCGGCCCGGCGGTCCAGACCCCGACGCGGCGCGGCTTCGGCACCGCGCTGATCGAGCGCTCCATCCCGTACGAGCTCAAGGGCGAGGCGGAGGTGCGCTACGAGCTCACCGGCCTGCGGGCGCGCTTCACGGTGCCGCCGGCCTTCGTGCGCGCCGCGCCCCCGCGCCCGGAGCGGCCGGTCGCCCCCAAGCCCGCCACGCCCCTGCGGCTCGAGGGCACGGTGCTGGTCGTCGAGGACAACATGATCATCGCGCTGGAGGCCGAGGAGGTGCTCACCGCGCTCGGCGCCGGCGCGGTCGACATGGCCGCCTCGGTCCGCGAAGCGCTCCGGCTGATCGAGGCCGCGCCCCCCGACCGGGCGCTCCTCGACGTGAACCTCGGCAGCGAGACCAGCGTGGCCGTCGCCCGCAGGCTCACCGAGCTCGGCATCCCCTACGCCTTCGCGACCGGCTACGGCGAGAGCTTCCGGATCCCGCCCGATCTCGGCACCGTGCCGGTGATCAAGAAGCCCTACGATGCAGAGGCCCTGCGGCAGGCATTCGGGAGCACGTCCGCCTGATCCTGGCCCCGCCCGAGCCTCAGCCGTCCGCGACCCAGTGGCCGGGCGCGACGGCGACGAGGTCGCCGGGCCGCCCCTCGCCGAAGGACTCCGCCCCGGCGACCGCGAGGCGGGCCCGCTCGGCGACCGGATCGGGCAGGGGGACGGCGGAGAGCAGGCGCCGGGTGTAGGGGTGGCGCGGGTCCTCGTAGAGCTGGTCGCTGTCGGCGAGTTCCACGATGCGCCCGCGCCAGAGCACCGCGACCCGGTGGCAGAGGTAGCGCACCATGCGCAGGTCGTGGGAGATGAACAGGTAGGAGAGGCCGAGCTCCTCCTGCAGGTCCTGCAGCAGGTTGACCACCTGCGCCTGGATCGAGACGTCGAGCGCCGCGATCGGCTCGTCGGCCACGATGAAGCTGGGCTTCAGGGCGATTGCCCGGGCGATGCAGATGCGCTGGCGCTGGCCGCCCGAGAACTGGTGCGGGTAGCGGCCCATGAAGCGCGGATCGAGCCCGACACGCTCGAACAGGCCGGCCACCGCCGCGCGGCGCTCCCCCCGCCCCATCGCCGGCCGGTGCAGCCGGAAGACCTCCGCGACGTAGTCGCCCGCGCTCATGCGCGGGTTCAGGGCGGCGTAGGGATCCTGGAACACGGTCTGGATGCGCGCGCGCATCCGGCGCATCTCGCGGGCGCCGAGCCCCGCCAGATCCGTGCCCTCGAAGGCGACCGTGCCGGAGGTCGGCGGGTTCAGCATGGTCACGGCCCGGCCGATGGTCGACTTGCCGGACCCCGACTCGCCGACGAGCCCGAGGGTCTCGCCGGGGCGGATCTCGAAGCTGACATCCTCGACGGCGCGGAAGACGGAGGCCTTTCCGCCCCACCACGCGCGCAGGGGGTAGTGCTTCGAGAGGTTGCGGACCGAGAGGATCGGGGCCGCCGGAGCGGGGGCGGTGCTCATCAGCATGGGCGTAGCCCCTCTCGCGCACCCGGCCGCTCGCCGGCGATGAGCGCCGGCAGGTCGTACCAGGCGGCCACGAGGTGGCCCGGCGCGGCGCCGGGCGCCTGGGCGAGGGGCGGCATCTCGGCGCGGCAGCGGGGCGTCGCGTAGGCGTTGCGGGGCGCGAAGGGATCGCCCGGCGGCGGGTGGCGCATGTCGGGCGGGCTGCCCTCGATCTGGTGCAGGCGCTGCCGTCCCGCCCGGCCGCGGCCGAGGTCCGGCAAGGAGCGCAGAAGCCCCAGCGTGTAGGCGTTGCGCGGGTCGGCGAAGATGGCGTCCACCGGGCCGCGCTCCAGGATGCGGCCGGCATACATCACCTGCACGGTGTCGCTGATGCCCGCCACCACGCCGAGATCGTGGGTGATCCAGATGATCGCCATGCCGAGCTCGCGCTTCAGCTCCTGGACGAGCGCGACGATCTCGGCCTGCACCGTCACGTCGAGCGCCGTGGTCGCCTCGTCGGCGATCAGGAGCTTCGGCCGGCAGGCGAGGCCGATCGCGATCATCACGCGCTGGCGCTGGCCGCCGGAGAACTCGTGCGGGTACTGGTCGAGGCGGGCCGCGGCGTTCGGGATGCGCACGAGGTCGAGGAGCTCGCGCGCCCTGGCGCGCGCCGCGCGGGCGGAGAGGCCCAGATGGATGCGCAGGGGCTCGACGATCTGCTGGGCCACCGTCATGCCGGGATTGAGCGAGCTCATCGGGTCCTGGAAGACGAAGCCGATCCGGCCGCCGCGGATCCGGCGCAGGCGCCGCTCGGGCAGGGCGAGCAGGTCCTCGCCCTCGAACAGCACCTGCCCGCCCGCGATCCGGCCCGGCGGGCGCGGGATCAGCCCCAGCATGGCGAGAACGTGCACGCTCTTGCCGGAGCCCGACTCGCCGACGATGCCGAGCGTCTCGCCCTCGCGGAGCGTGTAGGAGACGCCGTTGACGGCGTGGACCGCGCCGCCCTCCGCGTCGAAGACCACGCGCAGGTCCCGCACGTCGAGGAGGGGGGCGCCCGGAGCCTCGGCGATATCCGTGCTCATGTCCGCGCTCATGTCCGCTGCCTCGGGTCGAGGGCGTCGCGCAGGCCGTCGCCCAGCAGGTTGAAGGCCAGCACCGCGAGGAAGATCGACAGGCCCGGCCAGATCGCCATCCAGGGCGCCTGGTCCATGAAGTTCTTGGCGACGGTGAGCATGGCCCCCCAGGAGGGCTCGGGCGGCTGCTGGCCGAGGCCCAGGAAGGAGAGGCTGGCCTCGGCGATGATCGCCGCCGCGATGGTCAGCGTCGCCTGGACGAGGATCGCCGGCACGATGTTGGGCAGGATGTGCACCAGGGCGATCCGCCAGGGCGGGTTGCCGACGGAGCGGGCCGCCTCCACGAACTCCTCGGCTGCCACCGCCCGCACCTGGGCGCGGGTCAGGCGCACGAAGGTCGAGGTGGCCGAGAGCCCGATCGCCAGCATGGCGTTGGTGAGGCTCGGGCCCAGGAAGGCGGCCAGCGCGATCGCCAGGATCAGGAAGGGGATCGCGAGCAGCGCGTCGGTGAGCCGCATGATCAGGGCGTCGATCCAGCCGCCCGCGTAGCCCGCCAGAAGCCCGATCGGCAGCCCGAGGGCGACGGCGAGCCCGACCGAGACGAGGCCCGCCCCGAGGGAGGCGCGCGCCCCGTGGATGATGCGCGAGAGCACGTCCCGACCGACCTCGTCGCCGCCGAACGGGTGGGCGAGGCTCGGCGCGGCCCGCACCGCGCCCCAGTCGGTGGCGGTCGGGTCGTAGGGGGCGACGATGTCGGCGAACGCCGCCACGCCCACGAGCAGGACCACGATGGCGAGGCCGAGCACGGCGCTCGGCCGCGCGCGCAGGCGCCGCCAGAAGGAAGCGAGGGAGCCGGGCTCGCGCACGAGCGCGGGCTGGCCCGCGGGCGCGGCGAGGCCGGGGGCCTCGGCGAGAGGGGTGCCGGTACTCATGCCCGGCGCAGCTTCGGGTTGACCACGGCCGAGAGCACGTCCGCGGCGAGGTTGAGGGCGATGTAGGTGGCGGCGGTGCAGATCACGACGCCCTGCACGGTGGCGAAATCCCGGTTGAACACGGCGTCCACCATCAGCTTGCCGAAGCCCGGCACGGAGAAGACCTGCTCGGTGAGCACCGCCCCCGAGAGCAGCTGCCCGAATTCCAGGGCGCCGAGCGTGATGATCGGGATCGCGGCGTTGGGCAGCGCGTGGCGCAGCACCAGCCGCAGGGGCGAGACGCCCTTGGCCCGGGCGGTGCGCACGTAGTCGGAGCCGAGCACGCCCAGCATCGCCGCGCGGGTGTGGCGCATCATCACCGCCGCGATGGCGTTGCCGAGCACGAAGGCCGGCATCGCCATGGATCTGAGATTCTCGACGAGATTCTCGCCCGGCGGCACGTAGCCCGAGGCCGGCAGCCAGCCGAGATGGACCGAGAACAGCAGGATGAGGAGGATGCCGAGCCAGAAGTTCGGCACCGACAGGCCCCAGAGCGCGACGCCGTTGGCGGCGGCGTCCATCCAGGTGCCGCGCTTCACCGCCGAGAGGATGCCCATCGGCACCCCGATCACCAGCGCCACCAGCATGGCGAGGCAGGCGAGTTCGAGGGTGACCGGCAGCTTCTCCAGCACCAACTCGGAGACCGGCTTCTGCAGGCGCACCGACTCGCCGAGATCGCCCTGGAGCACGCCGGACGCCCAGTAGGCGTAGCGCACCGGCAGGGGCTCATCGAGATGGTACTTCTGCCGGATGAAGGCCACGACCTCGGGATCGCGCTCCTCGCCCGTGAGCGCGGTCGCGACGTCGCCCGGCAGCAATTGCTGCAGAGCGAAGATGATCATCGAGGCGAGGACGAGGGTCGGGACGGCGAGCGCGAGGCGGTGGGCGATGAAGCGCAGCATCAGTTCAGCGTCAGCCCGGTGAAGCGGGCGAGCCCGTCCGGATAGGGCACGAAGCCGGTGAGCTTCGGGCTGTAGGCCCAGAGCAGCTTGCGGTGCATCAGGTAGACGCCCGGCCGGTCGGTGAGGACCTTGTCGGCGAGCGCCTTCCAGGCGGCCTTGCGCTTCTCCGGATCGACCGAGCCGCGCTCGGCCTGGAGCGCGGCGTCGGCGCCCTCGCTGCAGTAGCGCGGGTAGTTCAGGGGCGCCTTGCAGGAGAGGAAGCTGAAGGTGTTGCCGTCCGGGTCCGGCCGGCCGCTCCAGTTGTAGAGGTAGGCCTCGTAATTGCCCTTGTCGGCGAGATCGAGGGCGGTGGTGAAGTCGGTGGCCTGGAGCTTCACGTCGAATCCCGCCTCGCGGGTCATCGCCTGGATCACCTGGCCGACCTGCGGGGCCTCGCTGTTGGCGTAGACCATCAGGGTGATCTGGGGCTTGGGCTGGCCCGCCTCGGCGAGCAGCGCCTTGGCCTTGGCCACGTCGCGCTTCGGGATCGGGTGATCCTTCACGTAGTCCGGGTGCTTCGGCGAGACCCACTGGTTGCCGGGCAGGAACTCGCCGTTGAACACCACCTGGCTGATCGCCGCGCGGTCGATGGCGAGCTCGAAGGCGGCGCGCACGCGCGGGTCCGCGATCGGGGATCCGGCCTTGGCCGTGTTGAACAGGACGGACTGGAAGCCGAGCTCGTAGGTCGAGGCGAGCTTGAGCTTGGCATCGCGCGCCACCTGCGGCGCGTCGGTCGGGGCGAGGCGTTCGAGCAAGTCGAGCTGGCCGGCGCGCAGGTTGGTCAGCCGCACCGTGGTGTCGGGGATCGGCCGGAACTCGATCCGCTGGATGTGGATCTGGTCCTTGTTCCAGTAATCGGGAAAGCGCTCGACCACGATGCGGTCCTGCGGCACCCGCTCGACGAATTTGAACGGGCCGGCGCAGACGGGCCCGCTCGCGAACTTGTCGCCGAGCCGCTCGGCGGCCTTCGGCGAGACCAGCATGCCGGCGCGGTCGGTGAACTGGGCCATCAAGGGCGCGAAGGGCTGCTTCAGGTTGATCCGGAAGGTCAGGTCGTCGACCACGTCGACGGAGTCGATCGGGGCGATCTCGCCGCGGCGCTGGGAGCCCGGCAGCTTCAGGTGGCGCTCGATCGAGAACTTGGCCGCCGCCGCGTTCACGGGCTCGCCGTCGTGGAATCTCACCCCCGGGCGGAGCGTCATGGTGAGGGTCTTCTCGTCCGCCGAGAGCTCCCACTTGGTGGCGAGCTGGGGCACCGGCTTCAGGTCGGGGCCGATATCGACGAGCTTGTCGCAGAGCGCGGCGAAGACCATGCGGCTCGCGAAGGTGCGGGCGAGCGTCGGGTCGAGGGCGTCGGGATCCTCCATCATGCCGTAGCGCAGGGTCGGTCCCGATGTCTGGGCGGCGAGGGGCCGGGTGAGCAGCGGTGTGAGCGCGAGCCCGGATGCGAGGCAGGCGGCGGCAAGACGCAACATCTGGTTGTCCCGATCATCCCGTTGGGCGTGCAGGTCGTGCCGGGAGGGTCCGGCCTGGCGGCCGGCGCGTCAAGGCCGCGCTGGGCGACCCTGTGGCACACGGTGTTCCAAGCAGCTTCCATGCCAGGGCGGCACAACTTGTGCGGCCGGACCGATCGGCGCAACAGGGCTTCGGACCCGGAATCGCCCGACCGCTCCGCGACGCCGCGCGGGGCCGCAACCCAGGACCCGTCATGAAGCCGTTCGTCTGGAACCAGGGCTACCCGTCGCTGCGCATGCCGATCTTCGGCCGCAACGTGGTGGCGACCTCGCACGCGCTGGCCGCCCAGGCCGGGCTCAAGATGATCTGGCGCGGCGGCAACGCGGTCGACGCGGCGATCGCGGCCGCCGCCGCCAAGACGATCACCGAGCCCTGCAGCAACGGCCTCGGCTCGGACGCCTTCTGCATCCTGTGGGACGGGGAGCAGCTCCACGGGCTCAACGCCTCGGGCGGCGCGCCGGCCGCCTGGACGCCCGCCTACTTCCGCCGCAAGTACGGGGAGGCGGCCCGCCCGCCGATGCGCGGCTGGGATTCGGTGACGGTGCCGGGCGCGGTCGCGGCCTGGGTGGCGCTCCACGAGCGCTTCGGCCGCCTGCCCTTCGGCGACCTGATGGAGCCGGCGATCGAGATCGCCGAGCGCGGCTATCTGGCGCCGATCGTGGTGCAGCAGAAATGGGCGGCGGCCGCACGCGTCGCCGACCTCGCCGGCCAGCCCGGCTTCGCCGAGGTCTTCCTGCCGCACGGCCGCGCCCCGGAGGTCGGCGAGCGGGTGCGCCTGCCGGGCATCGCCCGCACGCTGCGGGCCGTCGCCGAGACGAAGGGACGGGCCTTCTACGAGGGCGAGATCGCGCAGGCGATGGCGCGCCACGCGGCCGCGCACGGGGGCGCCATGACGGTGGCGGATCTGGCCGCCTTCCGCCCCGAATGGGTCACGCCCACCGGCAAGGATTATCGCGGCTACACCCTCCACGAGATCCCGCCGAACGGGCAGGGCATCGCCGCGCAGATCGCGCTCGGCATCCTCGAGGACTTCGATCTCGCGAGCCTGCCGCCCGACGGGCCCGAGAGCCAGCACCTGCAGATCGAGGCGATGAAGCTCGCCTTCGCCGACACCTACCGCTACGTCGCCGACCCCTCGGGCATGACGGTGACGCCCGAGGCGATGCTGGACCCGGCCTACCTGAAGGCGCGGGGCCGGCTCATCGACCGGGCGCGCGCGCAGGATTTCGGGCCCGGCAACCCGGCCTCCGGCGGCACGATCTACCTCACCACCGCCGATTCGTCGGGCATGATGGTGAGCTTCATCCAGTCGAACTTCATGGGCTTCGGCTCAGGGGTGGTGGTGCCCGAATGGGGCCTCTCCCTGCAGAACCGCGGCCACGGCTTCCACCTCGATGCAGGCAGCCCGAACGTGGTGGCGCCGGGCAAGCGCCCCTTCCACACCATCATCCCGGGCTTCCTGACGAAGGACGGCGCCCCCGTGATGAGCTTCGGCGTGATGGGCGGCAACATGCAGCCGCAGGGCCATGTGCAGACGCTGGTGCGGATGCTCGACCACCACCAGAACCCGCAAGCCGCCTGCGACGCGCCGCGCTGGCGGGTCAACGAGGGGCTCAGCATCAACACCGAGTCCACGATGCCGGCCGAGACGGTGCGGGCGCTCAGCGAGCGCGGCCACCAGGTCGAGGTGATCAACGACAGCTACCAGGATTTCGGCGCCGGCCAGTTCATCTGGCGCATGGGCGATCCGAGCGAGGACGGCTACGTCGCGGCAAGCGACCCGCGGCGCGACGGGCAGGCGGTGGTCTGCTGACGGTCGTCCGCTGACGGTCTTGCTCCACGCAGCCGGCCGCGGCTGGTCCCGCGGCGGCGGTCGTCGTATGGGCCGGGCGCGGCCGTTCCCGCCGCCCGGGCGATGAAGCCGCCCGGGATCGGGGGAGCCGATCCCGGCACCGTCCATGCATCCGATCCCGTATCCGAACCCAACGCCGACCGGCCCAGCGTGGAGCGTCCCGTGCCGCGGAAATCCCGAGCGCGATGAGTCAGGCGATGCGTGAGGCGGGGAAGGCCGGGAGCGATCGCGTCGGCGCGATCTGCCGCTCCCTGCGCCGGGCCATCGTCGAGCGGGCGCTGGCGCCCGGCGACCGCCTGCCGGAGGACGCGCTCGGCGAGCGCTTCGGCGTCAGCCGCACCATCGCGCGTCAGGCGCTCGGCCAGCTCGCGGGCGAGGGCCTGGTGGAGCTGCGCCGCAACCGCATCGCGGTCGTGGCGAGCCCGAGCTGGGAGGAGGCGCGCGACACCTTCGACGTGCGCATCAGCCTGGAGCGCCTCGTCGTCCGGCGGCTCGCGGGCCGGCTCGGCGAGGCGCAGCGGGCGGCCCTGGAGGCGCATATCGCGGGCGAGGCGCGGGCGAGCGGCGGCCCGGAGGCCGGCTCGATCCGGCTCGCCACCGAGTTTCACCTCCTGCTCGCCGAGATGACGGGCAGCCCGGTGCTCACCCGCTACGTGGCCGAGCTCGGCTACCGCTGCGCCCTGATCCTCTCGCTCTACAGCCGGCCGCACTCCTCCGACTGCGCGGTGAGCGAGCACCGGGAGATCGTGGCGGCGCTCGTCGCGGGCGACGCCGAGCGGGCGGTCGCCCTGATGGACCACCATCTCGACGCCGTGGCCGAGCGGGCCCGCATCGTCTCCGAGCCCCGGCGCGAGCGCGACCTGATCCGCCTGCTCGCTCCTTACGTCGAGGGCTGAGGCGTCAGGCCGCCGCGCCCTGCCGGTCGAGCAGGCGCTCGGCGCTGTCGTTCCAGACCTCCATGGAGACGATCAGCCCGTCCCGCACGGTGAAGCGGTCGACGTAGCGGTTGCCCTCGAAGGCTGCCCCGTCCGGCCACGCGCCGTAGAGCGTGCCAAGGCTGTAGACCGTGGTGGTCCCATCGCCCGGCACAACGTCGAGGCGCTCCATGCGCTTCTTCACCCAGGCGTAGCGGCCCGCGTTGAAGGCGGTGACCTCGCGCGGGTGCCGGAACACG